>JANXZX010000205.1 GCA_025355325.1 Geobacteraceae bacterium | reverse complement strand
CGACATCGCTTCGCGGCGCGAACTATTTGTCGATCGCTTCCTGATCGAAAAACTGGAGAACACGTCGCTCAAACTGCATGAGCCACAGCTTGCGCCGCCGATGGACGAACCGGCCGACAACCTGGAATATGGCACTGTCATCAAAGACGGCGACCTGTTTCGGCTGTACACGCGCGACGGTCGCGGGGCGAAGGCCGACGGCGAGCCCTCTGAAGTCACTCGTTATTGCGAAAGCCGCGATGGCATTCATTGGATAAAGCCCAAGCTGGGCCTGTTCGAGATCGACGGCAGCAAAGACAACAACGTCATCCTGCACGAGCCACCGTTGTGCCATAATTTTTCGCCCTTTCTCGACACTCGATCGGGCGTGCCCCCCGAACAGCGATTCAAGGCGCTGGCCGCGGTTCTTCTTTTGAACTTTCTCCTCATATTCGGCAATGGAAAGAATGACTGCCAGCGGTCTGTTGGCGCGGGAAATAGTCACTGGTTCATTATTTTCCGCGACCATATCGAGAATATGCCCAAGGTTTTTTCTTAAATTCATGGTTGTCAATGTCTGCATTGGTTACTCCTTTCTTCTGAAGAACTAACTATATCATAGACTATGATAGTAGCTATGTCAAAGTGCTGCAAATTATTTCTGCCACTGTGTCCGAAAATGACACTCCCCCAGTGTATTGGTAGGTAACCGTCAACCGTGCACCATCTATCTTCCCTCCGTTCTTCCCGTTATGCTGACCTGAAGTTGATAACTTTCAGGAGGTCAGCAGATGACGGAAGAGACACCCGACTGGTCAGCCAGACTATTAGCATGGCGCACAAGCGGTAAAAGCGGTTTGGCCTGGTGCCGTGACAACGTCATCAGCTACGATCAGTTTAAATACTGGCAGAAGAAACTGCAGCCATCAGTGCAGCGTGGCATGCCTGGTCAATTCGTTCCGCTTAAAGTTGCATCCACTCATCTACGTGTCGAATGCAACGGGGTATACCTACATGTATCGTCCGGTTTTGATCCTGTGCTCCTGCGGGAAGTCGTCTCGGTTTTGCGAGAAAGCTGATGCATCCATTCGGCGCCACCCGGATTTTCCTCTATGACCAACCCGTCGATATGCGCAAGAGTTTCGAAGGACTGGGTCTCCTTGTTGACCGCAGTTATCCCGGCACCCTGCTCACCGGATCATTTTTCCTCTTTCTTAACCGGAACCGTACCTTGATCAAAATACTCTACTGGGACGGCGACGGCTTTGCCATCTGGTATAAACGCCTGGAGAGCGGTACGTTCTCCGGCTGTTTCAGCAACCAGACCGAACTGTCCCGGCAGCAGTTTACCCTGCTCCTGGAAGGGGTAACACCGAAACGGCTGAGCCGACGATTTTCTTTGCCAAAACAGCAGGTAACACTTTGATTTGATGCCGTTTTATGCTATATTGTCTCGCATGAATACTGCTTCTTCACCCATCTCCGAGACTACCGATCCTTTTGCCATCATCCAGGTCAAAGATCAAATTATCCAGAAGCAGAATCAGCTTCTTGATGCACTTCATGGGAAAATCTCTCTTCTGGAAGAACAGCTCGCCTGGTTCAAAAAGCAGATCTTCGGCCAGAAGAGTGAGCGCATTGTCGCCGACCTTGACAGACAACCGCTTCTGCCCGAGTTGGCCATTGCCGATCCTCAGGCACAAGAGTCGGAGAAAGAGAAAATCAGCTACGAGCGGAACAAGGTTCAGAAAAACAAGGGCGGCGACACGATCTCCTTCCCGGACGACCTGCCTGTAAAACGGGTGGAGCTGGATATCCCGGAGAGTGAGAAATTCTGTCCGGAGTCCGGAGAACCACTGGTCTGCATAGGCCATGATGTCAGTCGTAAGCTGGGCCGCTCGCCCGAGCAGTTCTTCATCGTCGAATATGTACGGCCAAAGTATGCCTCGAAAGCCTGTCCCGAGTTCGGGGTTCTTTCTTCGGCACTTCCCGATGCGGTGATTTCCCGCTGTCCGGCCGATGAAAGCCTTCTGTCCTACATCCTGACCTCAAAGTATGCTGATCATCTTCCGCTCTATCGTCTGGTGGAGATACTGCAGCGTTCAAAGGTGAAGATCAGTCGCCAGACCCTGTCCAAATGGGTGATAACCCTGGGCACTGCATTGACGCCACTCCATGAAGCGATGAAGGAACGGGTACTGAAAAGCGGCGTCATTTTTGCCGACGAAACTCCCATTGACCTTCAGGTGCAGGGGAAAAGCCGCTGCCAACAGGCCTACCTCTGGATTTATGCTGGTGGCGGCGGAGGTGATCCGCCGTACCGTTTCTTCGAGTTCTGCCTCAATCGCAACCATGAACACCCCATGAAAACCCTGAAAGGATACCAAGGGGTGCTCCATTCCGACAAATACGGCGTTTACGAAAAGCTGGCGAAAAATGATGGCATCATCTGGTGTCCCTGCATGGCCCACGTACGGAGAAAGTTCGTCGAGGCTGAAGGGGGAGACCCGGAGTTGCGCCGTCATGTCCTGCGCTGGATCAGGCATCTGTTCATGCTGGAGCGGGTCGCGTGGTCACGCAAAGAGGATGAGCGCCTGCGTATCCGCCGTGAGTTGGAACTGCCGATAATCACCAAAATGACCGCTGCAATCAAAAACCGGTTGCTGGCCAGCGGCCTGCTACCAAAATCAAACTTCGCCAAGGCCCTGAACTACTACATGGGGCTGGCACCTTATCTGGCTAACTACATCAACCACGCTGATGCGCGGCTCGATAACAATGTTGCCGAGCGAGGTCTGCGCCCCCTTACCATTGGCCGTAAGAACTGGCTCTTCATTGGTAGTGCGGACAGTGGTCGCTCTGCCGCTACCATCCTGTCACTGGTACAGACCTGCCGGAATCTTGGCATCAACCCCCAGAAGTATCTGGAGGATATACTACGCCGCATCATGTCTCATCCTGCAAAAATGATCTACCAACTCCTGCCGGATAACTGGCTCGCCGCAAAGCAAACCTTATCTCAATCATAAATCCGATTCCCATTCAAGATGGTGCTCGGTTGACGGTTACACGTTAAACATTTAATTTTGTTCGCCGGTCACTACGGTGTACCACAGATGCGCTTCAGAACAGTATTTATAGGTATACG
>JANXZX010000201.1 GCA_025355325.1 Geobacteraceae bacterium | reverse complement strand
GGGTCATAATAAGTGGAGTACGATCAAACACAAAAAGGGCGCTGCTGACGCAAAACGTGGCAAGGTCTTTACCAAGATCATCAAGGAAATCTCGGTTGCTGCAAAATTGGGCGGCGGCGATCCCGCTGCCAATCCCCGTTTGAGAACTGCAGTAGATAAAGCAAAAGCCGAGAATATGCCGAAAGATAATATCGAGCGGGCCATCAAGAAGGGTGCTGGCGGCATGGAAGGTGTCACGTACGAGGAAATCGTCTATGAAGGGTATGGCCCGGGTGGCGCTGCCGTTTTGGTTGAAGTACTGACAGATAACCGTAACCGTTCTGTGTCAGACATCCGCAGTATTTTTACGAAGAGCAACGGTAATATGGGTGAAGCCGGGTGTGTTGCCTGGATATTCAGCAAAAAGGGGTTGATCGGTTATGACAAATCTGTAGATTTCGATCAGCTTTTTGAAGCGGCCCTCGAAGCGGGTGCTGAAGATGTCTCCGAACTGGATGATTGCTATGAGGTCACATCTGAACCATCATCTTTTATCGAAGTGCGCGAAGCACTGGAAGCGAAGGGCTTTAAGCATACTAATGCAGAGATAACCATGATTCCCCAAACTCAGGTCAAGCTTGAGGGAAAACAGGCGGAAAGCATGCTCAAGCTGATGGACAAGCTTGAAGACAATGATGATGTCCAGAATGTGTATGCCAACTTTGACATCTCTGAGGAAGAGATGGAAAAACTGATGTAGTTAAACGGGGCCCTTCGGGGCCCTTTTTTGTTTGTTGTAACGGATCTTGACGGAGGTGAGCATGATTGAGATTGCTACTTTTGCTGCCGGTTGCTTTTGGGGCGTAGAAGAGGTCTTTTCAGAAGTTCCCGGTGTTGTTGCAACCCGCGTCGGTTACTGCGGCGGCAGGACTGAAAACCCGACGTACCGTGATGTCTGCAGTCTTGATACCGGCCATGCGGAAGCGGTGGAGGTCTCCTATGATCCTCTCCACATCAGCTATGAAGTGTTGCTCAAAACGTTCTGGGAATGCCATGATCCAACTCAGGTAAACAGGCAGGGGCCTGATTTCGGCGAGCAGTACCGCTCCGTTATTTTCTACCACTCAGAAGCTCAACATCAGGCTGCTCTTGCGTCACGGGACGAACTGGAAAGCAGGCAGGTGTTTCGCCGGTCAATTGCCACACAAATTGTGCCTGCTGCCATTTTCTGGGAGGCTGAAGCGTACCACCAGAAATATCATAAAAAAAATGGCGGGGGATGTGGCTTTTAATTCCTGCCATGGTATCATATCCACGCTGAAACTATAGGTATGATCTTGAACCCGAAGCAAGAAAGGGTGTGTATGGGAATTCCATTTAAACCCCGGCCTGTGTACGTTGCGGCATCATGGATGGCGCCAGTCGGTCGGTATAACGGAAAAGAGAAAGAGAAGCTTTCTTTTCTTGAATTGGCTGAACTTGGTGGCGAGGTGTTTAAAGACAGCCCGGTACGCCGCCGTGATATTGAGGCGGTGATTGTCGGCAGCCAGAACCCGTCAGCGTTTTCTGGTGTTGACAATACCGCCGCTAAAATATCCGGAATTCTGGGGATTTCCGGTGCCCGATCAGTTCTTGTTGATACCGCATCATCGTCAGGCGCTTCAGCATTTGAAAGTGCCTACCTGGAAATTGCATCGGGAAGATATGACTCGGTTCTCGCTCTCGGAGTCCAGAAGATGAGTGAAACTTCGACGCTGGAGTCAACCCGCATCATTGCCGGCGTGATTGATCGCGAGGAGGCCGAATTCGGGTTGACAATGCCGGCGTGTGGAGCATTGGTTGCGCGGGCTTTAAAGGAGCGTCTCGGGCTTTCTGACGAAGAATGGACCGCATACTCAGCCCTTCTGACGCAGCGGAGTCACCGCTTTGCCGCTCGAAATCCGAACGCCCACCTGAATGTTCAAATCGAACTGGAAGATTATTATAACCAGATTGCTGACGGTAGAAATTATCGCTATTGGTACCCGTTGCGGTATCACGACTTTTGTCCCATGTCTGATGGTGTGGCTGCGGTGGTTCTTACCTCACATCCACAGGAAGTCCGCGTGAGCGGCGTCGGGAGCGCCACTGACATTCCTACGATAGCAGACCGCAATTACTTCCATTCTTTCCCCGCTACGGTTATTGCTGCGGCATATGCGTATGGTATGGCCGGAGTAAAGGACATCAGATCGTTTGCCGGCAAGCTGCATATTAACATGCATGATCCTTTTAACGGTTTTGGGCCGATTAATATGGTTGATCTTGGCATTGTCAGCAGAAATCGCTTGATGGACGCTTTGCTGGACGATTCGTTGACCGGTGAAAACGGGGCATTTCCTACCAATCTGACCGGTGGGCTGAAGGGGAGGGGGCATCCTCTCGGAGCAACCGGTATGATTCAGATTGTTGAAAATCACCGGCTGATTCTGGAACAGGGCTTTGCAGCAGCAATCTCTCACTCCATCGGTGGCCCGATCAATAATAATGTTGTTACCCTGCTGGAGAGAAGCGAACATTATGAATCAAGGCCACATGACCCGTTTAAACCGTGGGGCCTGCCGTCTCTCGGGAAGATGAAGCCGAAGGGAATTAATCTGGAATCATTGATGGCATCCACCTCAAAGGTCACCGGTTCTTTTGTTTCCGCAACGGTGAGGCGTCATCATAAAACGGGCCAACCTGAAATTGTAATACTTATTATTGCCTGCCGCTTCGAAGGCTCACTGTATAAGTTTTTGTTTGGAGTATCCGGAGAATATTACTCGCAGATCTCTGTGTGCGAAGCCGGTGATGCTGTTTCAATTGAGACGGTTAATGGTTCTCTATTGGTCAACAGTATCCCGGTTAGCAGGTTCTACACTCGGACGATGAACGGGCTGGTTGAGTTGGCCGGCAGCAGTTGGAAAAAACTGACCGGAAAAGGTTAGGGCAGGGTATCAAAAAGACAAAAAAACGGTTGAGAGGTTACCCTCCCAACCGTTTTTATTTGTCGATGTTTTCGTGTTTATGCCGCTTCCAAATCAACTTCAGCGGCATCGCCACTGTTTGCTTCTTTTACTGTGGCTTCTGTTGGAGCAAGAGAACCGGCCATCAGCCGTAAATTACGGTAGTGAGCAATTCCGGTACCTGCCGGTATCAATCGACCCATGATGACATTCTCTTTCAGACCGCGCAGATGATCAATCTTTCCTTCAATCGCAGCCTGAGTCAACACCTTCGTTGTCTCCTGGAATGATGCGGCTGAAATGAATGACTCGGTCGAAAGTGATGCCTTGGTAATGCCAAGCAACAGCGGTTCAGCAATTGCGGGACGTTTGCCGTCGCGGAATGCCTTCTCGTTCTCCTGCTCGAATACCCACCGCTCAATCTGATCATCAACCAGAAGATTGGTGTCGCCGGTGTCCTTGATTCGTACGCGCCGCAACATTTGACGAACGATAACTTCAATATGCTTATCGTTGATTTTAACGCCCTGCAAACGATAAACTTCCTGAACTTCGTCAACCAGATATTTTGCAAGTTCTTTAACACCAAGTACTCGCAGAATGTCGTGCGGGTTGGATGAACCATCCATGAGCGGCTCGCCTGCCCGTACATGATCGCCTTCGTGGACGCTGATATGCTTGCCTTTCGGAATCAAATACTCTTTTGGCTCGCCCAGTTCAGGAGTAACGATAACCTTACGTTTGCCTTTGGCATCTTTACCGTATGACACGCGGCCATCGATCTCGGTAATAACAGCAAAGTCCTTTGGCTTGCGCGCTTCGAAAAGTTCGGCAACACGCGGCAAACCACCGGTAATATCCTTCGTTTTAGTCGTCTCGCGAGGAATCTTGGCGATAATATCACCGGCGCTGATGACAGTATCGTCAGTAACCGAAATATTAGCACCTGCAGGCAGGAAGTATCTGCCAATGGTGCCGCCGCTCTCTCCGGTAGCGTCCTTGATGGCAATTCTCGGACGTTTATCGGTATCTTTTGTTTCGATAATAACCTTACGGGAAAGACCGGTTACATCATCAAGCTGTTCTTCCATGGTTACGCCTTCAAGGATGTCGGCAAACTTGACCCGACCGGCAACCTCAGTAAGGATAGGCATGGTGTAGGGGTCCCATTCAGCAAGAGTAGCACCCTGCTTAACGGCTCCACCCGGAGCAATCTTGATTTTAGCACCATAGACAACGGTGTATTTTTCACGTTCACGGCCCGTTTCGTCAATAACGGCAATTTCGCCGTTGCGGTTCATAACGATATGGTGACCGTCATTATTAATAACGGTATTTACGTTGATATAGTTGATAACACCATCGGTGCGTGCCTCAAGTGATGTCTGCTCGGCGTGACGTGATGCGGTACCACCGATATGGAATGTACGCATGGTAAGCTGTGTACCCGGCTCACCGATTGACTGGGCTGCGATAACGCCGACAGCTTCACCCATATTGACACTGTGACCACGTGCCAGATCGCGGCCGTAACACTTGGCACAAATGCCCCGTTTACTCTGACAGGTAAGAACGGATCTGATCTTGACCTTTTCAATCCCGGCATCTTCTACCCGTTTAACCAGGTATTCGTCGATTTCCTGGTTTGTCTCAACCAGAATCTCGTCAGTCAGCGGATCGTGAATGTCTTCAAGGGCTACGCGCCCAAGAATACGGTCACCGATCGGCTCGATAATTTCGCCGCCTTCAGTCAGTGAAGATACAACCAGGCCGTCTAATGTGCCGCAATCGGTTTCTGTTATGATCGCATCCTGGGCAACATCAACCAGTCGGCGGGTCAGGTAACCGGAGTTGGCGGTTTTGAGGGCCGTATCCGCCAGACCTTTACGGGCTCCGTGAGTAGAAATAAAATACTGGAGAACAGTCAAACCTTCACGGAAGTTTGCTGTAATCGGTGTCTCAATGATCTCGCCGGAAGGCTTGGCCATCAATCCACGCATACCGGCAAGCTGGCGAATCTGCTGTGCAGAACCACGAGCGCCGGAATCAGCCATCATATGGATGGCGTTAAATGATGAAGTCTCTATTTTGCTGCCATCGCGTGCAGTGACAATTTCCTTGGAAAGATTGTCAAGCATTTCAGTCGCGATTTCTTCGGTTGCTTTAGCCCAGATATCGATGACTTTGTTGTAACGCTCGCCATCGGTAATAAGACCTTCGGTATACTGATTCTGAATCTCAGTAACCTCTTCATGGGCTTTTTCGATAATTGCCGGTTTTCCTTCCGGAATAACCATATCGTCCAGACAGATGGAAATTCCTGCCAGGTTCGCATATTTGAAACCGATTTCCTTGAGGCGGTCTGCCAGGAGGACGGTTTCTTTGCTGTCGCACAGGCGATAACAGGTATCAACCAGGTTTGACAGTTCTTTTTTAGTCATAACTTTGTTGATTGTCGAGTAAGGTACTGCAGCAGGAAGGACATCACGCAACAGAATTCGTCCTGCTGTGGTGTCGATCATCTGGGCTTTTTCGTCGCTGGCAAGGTTCTTCATACGAACCTTGATCAATGCCTGCATGTCGATCTGTCCGGCATCGAATGCAATTCTGACCTCCTCCGGTGATGAGAAACAACCGGAAACATTCACGCCGGCCAAAAGTTCCTGCTCAGTCGGGCGGTAATACTCACCCTTGGCGTTTATTCTGTCACGAGTCATGTAGTACGCCCCCAGAACCATATCCTGGGATGGTACGATGATCGGTTTACCGTTAGCGGGTGAAAGAATGTTGTTTGTCGACATCATCAGAACGCGAGCTTCAACCTGACTTTCGATGGAGAGCGGCAGATGGACAGCCATCTGGTCACCGTCGAAGTCGGCGTTGAAGGCGGTGCAGACGAGCGGATGCAGCTGAATAGCCTTGCCTTCAATCAGTACCGGTTCAAATGCCTGGATACCAAGGCGGTGAAGTGTCGGAGCACGGTTGAGCATGACGGGATGCTCTTTGATTACCTCTTCGAGTACGTCCCAAACTTCAGGGCGTTCTTTTTCAACCATCTTTTTGGCACTCTTGATGGTGGTAACAAATCCACGCTCTTCCAGTTTGTTGTAGATAAACGGTTTGAACAGTTCCAGAGCCATCTTTTTAGGAAGACCGCACTGATGCAGTTTAAGCTCAGGACCGACGACGATAACGGAACGGCCTGAGTAGTCAACACGCTTACCAAGAAGGTTCTGACGGAAACGTCCGGATTTACCTTTCAGCATATCGGAAAGGGACTTGAGAGGACGCTTGTTCGGACCGGCAATGGCACGACCACGACGACCGTTATCAAAAAGGGCGTCAACCGCTTCCTGAAGCATACGCTTCTCATTACGGATAATGACTTCGGGTGCCTGTAGTTCACAGAGGCGCTTCAGACGGTTATTCCGGTTGATAACGCGACGATACAGGTCATTTAAGTCAGACGTTGCAAAACGGCCGCCATCAAGCGGTACCAGAGGGCGTAACTCCGGGGGAAGTACCGGAATGCATTCAAGAATCATCCATTCAGGTTTGTTGCCGGAGTGGCGGAATGCCTCAACAACTTTGAGCCGTTTGGCGGTCTTCTTGCGCTTTGCTTCGCTGGTGGAATCGACCATTTCGGCCCGCAGCGTGACGGCTAAATCTTCCAGGTCAAGAGCGCGAAGGCATTCGCGGATCGCTTCTGCACCCATCCCGCCGTTAAACGCGTCAGTGCCGTATTCCTGCTGCATTTTGATATACTTGTCTTCCGACATGACTTCACAAAATTGCAGAGGGGTATTCTTTGGGTCGCTAATGACAAAACCTTCAAAGTAGAGGACTTTTTCCAAATCTTTGAGAGTGATGTCGAGAAGGTTTCCGATTCGTGACGGCAACGATTTTAAAAACCAGATGTGTGCAACCGGAGTCGCAAGGTCAATATGCCCCAGACGCTCACGACGGACTTTCGAAGGGATAACTTCAACGCCGCATTTTTCACAGATAATGCCGCGATGTTTCATCCGCTTGTATTTTCCGCAGTTACATTCATAGTCTTTTGTCGGGCCAAATATTTTGGCACAGAAAAGACCATCACGCTCTGGCTTGAACGTACGGTAATTAATGGTCTCCGGCTTTTTTACTTCGCCATGAGAACGCTCCCGAATCTTGTCAGGAGATGAAATCGAAATACGTATAGCTGAAAAGTGGAGTGGATCTTTTGGTTTATCAAAAAAGCTGAAATAATCTTCCACGCTGCTCTCCTCCGTTTGTCTGAAGCTGTCGCCTGATGGTACAGGCGACAGCCAGGAAATCTTTATTCTTCTTCGCCTTCCAGCAGATCTACATCCAGGCAGAGGGACTGAAGTTCCTTAATGAGTACGTTGAACGACTCAGGCAAACCAGGTTCAAGAGTATGTTTGCCTTTGACAATTGCCTCATACATGCGGGTACGACCGGAAACATCATCCGACTTGACGGTAAGAAATTCCTGAAGAGCGTGTGCGGCGCCGTATGCTTCCATTGCCCACACCTCCATCTCACCGAGTCGCTGACCACCGAATTGTGCTTTACCACCAAGCGGCTGTTGAGTAACAAGACTGTATGGTCCGATTGAACGGGCATGGATCTTGTCGTCAACAAGATGATGAAGTTTCAGTACGTACATGACGCCGACAGTAACCTTATTACTGAAAGGCTCACCCGTACGTCCATCAAACAGGGTGACCTGACCGGATGAATGCAGGTTGGCTTTGGCCAGCATTCCCTTGATCTGTGCCTCGGTAGCTCCTTCAAAAACCGGAGAAGCCATTGCTACGCCGCGTTGCAGGCGCCGGGCAACTTTAAGCAATTCCGGGCGCTCAAGGCTGTCAATAAAAGCCCCAGCTTCGTCATCGCCATAGACATCTTTTAAATAGATCTTCAGATTTTCTTCGGAAGTCTGTTTTTCGAGCATATCTTCAATCTTCCAGCCTATGCCCTTTGCAGCCCATCCCAGATGCGTTTCCAGAATCTGGCCGACGTTCATACGAGACGGTACCCCGAGTGGATTAAGAACAATCTCAACCGGCCTTCCGTCTTCCATGTACGGCATATCTTCTTCGGGTAAAATACGGGAAACAACACCCTTGTTGCCGTGGCGACCGGCCATCTTATCGCCGACTTGCAGTTTACGCTTAATCGAAATGTAAATCTTAACCATTTTGATTACGCCCGGAGGCAGGTCGTCTCCACGCTTTAACTTCTGAATCTTATCTTCAAAAACATTGTGAATAAGATCAATCTGACGGTTAAGGGTCTCAAGAATCTGATGCACTTTGTCGTCGGTTTCACTGTCATCACTTACGGAAATTGTGCTCCATACTGAACTTGCAAGAGTCTGCAATGATTCTTCGGTAATCTGTTTGCCTTTTGCAAGGATAAGATTGCCTTTGCTGTCCTCAAGTTTGACAGCCAGAGTTTTTCCTATTAACAGCCGTTTGAGCTTGCCGATAGCTGAGTCGCGAATGATTCGGATCTCGTCCTGTTCATCCTTGCGCAGCTTGTCTTCTTCGGCTTTCTCAATCAGCTCGGTACGTGAGTCTTTGTCGTTGCCTTTGCGGGAGAAAATCTTGGCACCGATAACGGTACCTTCAACACCGGGAGGCACTGTGAGTGATGTGTCACGAACGTCTCCGGCCTTTTCTCCGAAAATTGCCCGCAGAAGCTTTTCTTC
>JANXZX010000195.1 GCA_025355325.1 Geobacteraceae bacterium | reverse complement strand
TGTATAGACTGGGGACATGGGTAACAACTGTTCAAGGACATAGGTAACACTTATTATAAGGCATGGATTCTTTTGAAAGGAGACAACCATGCCTTGGCAAGAGGTGAGTACTATGAACTTGAGAACAGAATTTGTTGCGTTAGCACAACGAGAAGAATGCATTTTTTCCAAGTTGTGCAACTCTTTTGGTATCAGCCGTAAAACCGGTTACAAATGGCTTAACCGTTTTGACGAATTTGGAGCTGAAGGTCTATCAGACCGATCTCGAAGACCTCACAGCAGCCCATTTCAAAGTCCCGAATCCGTTGAGGTTGCCATTGTTGACTTGAGGAAAGCCCATCCTGCATGGGGCGGACGCAAACTCAAGAGCCGACTCGAAAAATTGGGACATCAAAATATTCCAGCAGCTTCTACGATTACAGGCATCCTGCATCGTAAAAAGCTTATAAACCCGGATGATTCTGCCAAGCATAAGGCTTTCATCCGTTTCGAGCATCCGCACCCTAACGATCTTTGGCAGATGGACTTTAAGGGGCACTTTGCCTTCCAAAATGGGCGCTGTCACCCTTTAACGGTGATTGATGACCATTCACGATTCAATGTGCTGCTTAAAGCCTGTACCAATGAGAGAACCGATACTGTCCATGAAGCTCTGATCAGTGTCTTCCGGAGATATGGTCTCCCAGCTCGAATGACCATGGACAATGGTAGTCCATGGGGTAACAATGCATTTAATGATCTGACTCCTCTGACTGCCTGGTTAATCAGATTGGGAATCGGAGTAAGTCATTCAAGGCCTTATCATCCCCAAACACAGGGAAAAGATGAGCGATTTCATCGGACACTACTTGCTGAAGCAATCAACAGGCATCAGTTTGATGACTTAGATCACTGTCAGCGACAATTTGATCGATTCAGAGCCATATACAACATGGAAAGACCACATGAATCCTTGGGAATGAAGACACCCATTGATCGTTATCAAACGAGTCAGCGTCTTTATCCTGAAACTTTACCTAATATTGAGTATGGTCCTGATGACTATGTTCGCAAAGTGCAGTGTAATGGTGAAATCCATTTTAAAGGCAAAGAATTTCGAGTTTCAAAAGCACTTAAAGGGTACCCTGTCGCTTTGCGACCTACAAACATCGATGGAAAATATTTTGTTTATTTTTGTCACCAAAAACTATCTGAAATTGAACTTTCTGATCCAAAAATAAAGAAAAAAACTGTTACCCATGTCCCCGAACATCTGTAACCCTTGACTCCGGTCTATACACCCGCAAGGGGAGGGGGGACTTTTAGGCAATTGCAAATACCAAACGGACAACGCTGAGCTTTATCAATCCCTACCATAGTGGAGCACCCATGCACAAAACAACCTATGTTATCGGCCATCGCAACCCGGACACCGACTCAATCGCTTCCGCGATAGGCTACGCCGCGCTGAAACAGAAACTGGGCGACAGCAGCGTCATCGCTGCCATGGCCGGTGCTCCGAATCCGCAGACCCGCTATATCCTCGACCGCCTCCAAATTCCTGATCCCTACTTTCTGGCGGATGTCCACCCCAAGGTGCGCGACACTCTCAAGCGACAGCCGGTTACGATCCACCGTCAGGATTCCGCCTATGAGGCGCTGGAACTGTTCAACAAAAGCGGCGTCCGGGTGCTGCCGGTAGTCGATTGTGATAACAAACCGTGCGGCATACTCTCGCTGTTACGACTGTCGGAAAGCTACCTGCTTCCCTGCAAGGACAAACTCCGCCAGGTAACCACCAGCCTCCCGAGTCTGGCCAAAACTCTTGCCGGGCATTTTGAAACCGGAACCTGTGACGACACCCCGACGACCCTGAACCTGTTTATCGGAGCGATGCTGGAAGAATCCTTCAGCAGCAGGATTGAAGGTTTTGATCCGCGCGAGCTCCTGATCATGACCGGCAATCGCCGTACGATCCAGCTTACCGCGATTGAACGCGGCGTGCGGGTACTGGTCATTACCGGCGGACATACTCTGGATGATGATTTGCTTGAGCAGGCCCGACAACAGGGTGTCTCGGTACTTCTGACGCCCCACGACACCGCAACGGCGGCCTGGTTGGCGCGACTCTCCACGCCGGTTGCCTGTCTTGCCGAGCAGCAATTCGCCGATATCGGCGTCGATAAATCACTTGCCACCCTGCGTCAGAAGCTGCTCGGGACCAATGTGTCTGCCGTGCTGGCATTGGAGGGGGACGGCACGCTGGCCGGTGTTGCGACAAAATCGTCGCTTCTGGCGCCGCTTCCCTACAACCTGATTCTGGTGGATCACAACGAACTGGGGCAGGCGGTTCCGGGCGCCGAACTGGTAGAAATCACCGAAGTCATCGACCACCATAAGCTCGGCAACAGTCACTCAAACAGCCCGATTTCTTTTATCACGTCACCGGTCGGCAGCACCTGCACTCTGGTCGCACGACGCTACCGTGAGTGCGCTATCGAACCTGACCGCCAGATTGCCGCACTGCTGCTGGCCGGTATCCTGTCCGACACGGTTATCCTCAAATCGCCCACCACAACCGAGGCAGACCACCAGATGGCAGCCTGGCTGGAGGAACGTTCGGGAGTCGTCATCGCCGATTTCGGCCGTGATATCTTTGCCGCCAGCAGTTCGCTGAAAAACTATGGCTCGGCAGATCGGGTCGTGGCTGCCGACTTCAAACTCTTTACTCACGACAAATACAGCATCGGCCTTGGTCAGGTGGAAGTGATCGGTTTCGACGAATTTTACAGTATGAAAGAGGAGCTGCTGACCGCCCTGGCAGAGGTAAAAAAACGGGACAATCTTTTCATCGCCGGACTGATGGTGACCGACATTACCACCGAAACAACACTCTTTCTGGTGGAGGGACATACCCGCATCGCCCACGTCATGGAATATCCGCAACTGGAACCGCATCTGTACGAACTGAAAAACGTCATGTCCCGCAAAAAACAGATGGTGCCGCATTTGTTGAAGATTTTGGGCAAGGTATAGCAAATTCAGACCAATCATTAAATACATCAATATTGATGTTGAGGTTTTATGAATTTTACTGTAGAGTTTTATGAGACGACAAGTGGCAATTGTCCGGTTCGAGAGTTTCTTGACGAACTGAAAGCAAGTGATCCGAACGACTTTGCCGCCATACTTGCCGGACTGGCAAAGCTTCGCAACCACCAATATCACCGCGAACCGCTCTCTAAATCACTTGGTGAGGGATTATTTGAGTTGCGGCATATCGGGAAACTCAACACCAGAGTACTCTGGTTTTTTGTGAAGAACAGACGGATTGTTGCTGTACATGGCATTCGCAACAAAGGACAAGCGATTGCATCTCACGACCTGAAGACGGCCAGTGAACGGATGCGCGACTGGCAGCAGAGGATGACACCATGAAGAAAACAAATTTTGACCGTTATCTTGAAGGGCAAATGGCTGATCCAGAATTTGTCGCACAATTTCAACATGCTGATGAAGCATGGGACGTAGCGTTACAAATTGCAGATCTTCGGCGGCATGCCGGGCTCTCTCAAAAAGAACTGGCCAAACTGCTAAATACTTCTCAGCAGCAAATCAGCCGTCTGGAATCACCAAGTTATGAAGGTCACTCTCTCAGCATGTTGCGGCGTGTTGCAGAAGCCTTGCATGCCCGGGTACGAGTTGTATTTGAGTCTGAAATTGCGGTTGCGGGACAAGTAGCAGAAGGTAAAGAAGTGTATCGTTGATTCAAGCATGAGCGGCGTTGACAGCGATCATAAGCTCAGTAATTTACTCACCATGTTTACTCTGCTTTTCTGCCTCCAGGCTGGTCGCAATAAAGTAATACCCGGCAGCAATAATAACCGTGATAACGGCAACAGTATAGGCAAGCGCCTCACCCTGCCATAATCCGGCAAACCACTTGTTAATATCATTCGCCGCAAGCGCCGCCTTCCCCCCCATCCGTTCCAGTTCATAGGCAAATTTCTTCGACTTTTCGAACTCGTCAAACGGATTTGCCGGCGTTTCCCCGGCGGTAAAAAATATGCCGACGGCACAACTAAAACCAGCCAGCAGAATAGCGGTGGTGATGGCATGACACCGCTTTAACGGGTCAATAGCTTTCTTCGTCAGCATAAGCACTCTCAACAATCACCGGGACACATCAAAATATCGCCCCTGCGGATGATGGAACACCAGAGCCGAGACGCTGGCTTCCGGGTCCATCATATCCCCTTCCGTCAGTTGAACGCCGATAGCATCCGGCTGCAACAGCTGAAACAGCTTCTGCTGATCTGCCAGCTCCGGACAGGCCGGGTAGCCGAACGAAACGCGAATACCGTGATATTCGGCGTTGAAGATCTGTTTCATACTCAGAGAAGAATCATCCACAATGCCCCACGATGTGCGGATCCGCTGGTGCAGAAACTCTGCCGTAGCCTCCGCCAGTTCTAGCGCCAGCGCCTGCAGCAGGTGTGAATTCAGATAATCTCCCGCGCCCTTCATCTCTTCGCTTTTCTCCCGTACACCGCGACCGCAACTAACCACGAACAACGCTATATTGTCCCGCACACCACCGCCTAGTGGCCGGGTGAAGTCGGCTACGCAGAGCCGCTCGCCTGCCTGCTGGCGTGGGAAGCTGAAACGCATCAGTTCCCTCTCCGGCTGGTCCGGATCGAACAGGATCAGGTCATTTCCGTGGCTGTTGGCCGGGTAAAACCGGTAGAGCGCCTGCGGTTTGATCAACCCTTCGTGTTCTACCCGTGCCAGCATCTGTTCAACCGTGTCGTGCAGTTTGAGCGCCTTGTCGTCACCCACTGCCAGCAGTTTTTCCACCGATCCGGCCAGCCCCAGATGTTTGGTGTAGAGCATCTGACGGTTCAAAAACGGCAGGATCTGTTTGAGCGGAATATCGCGCAGAATATGGCGTTCAAAATCAGGTGGCAACGGAAGTGGCGTGTCATACTGCAATGTTGAACCGCCACCGGCGACGCGGTCCGCTGGAGCTGCTCCGCTGGTCGCTTTTCCGGCAGAGGCGACCCGCTGTCGCTCAGCCGTTTCCTCAAGCAAGAGAAGCCGTCCGGCCGGGTCAGCCAACCGATTGGCCAGTTCCAGTCCGGCCATGGCATCTTTGGCATACAGCACCGGCGCACCGTACGCCAGGGCGATACGGCTGTCGGCAAACATGCGCGAGAGCGCCGCTCCCCCCACCATCAACGGCGCGGTGATGCCGGCGGCGCGAAGATCAGCCGCCGTGGTTTCCATCTGCAGAGCGCTCTTGACCAGCAGTCCCGAAAGGCCGATGAAATCCGGCTGCTCGCGGTGTGCCGCTTCGATCAGCGTCTCCGGGCCGACCTTGATCCCGAGATTGACAATCTGAAAGCCGTTGTTCGAGAGGATAATCTCCACCAGGTTCTTACCGATGTCGTGCACATCTCCCTTCACTGTCGCCAGCAGCATCTTACCCTTGCTGGAACTTTCACCCTTCTCCAGGTGCGGCTCCAGATGAGCCACGGCAGCCTTCATCGCCTCGGCCGACTGCAGCACCTCGGCTACGATCAGCTGATTATCGTTGAACAGTCTCCCCACCTCCGCCATGCCCGCCATCAGCGGGCCGTTGATGATATCGAGCGGCTTGTCGCCCCGTGCCAGCACTTCGTCAAGATCGGTAGACAGCCCGTTTTTGATTCCCTCGATGATGTAGCGTGGCAATCGTTCATCCAGCGGGAGATCCGCTGCCGGAGCATGCTGGGTCTGCTGCTTGTCGCGGAAGGCGTCGGCAAACGCTGCCACCGGATCGGCGCCGCACCAGAAAATTAAGTCTTCGGCCAGCTTGAGTTCTTCAGGTGAAATTGAGGCATAGCGCTCCAGTTTCTCGGTATTGACGATGGCATAGGTCAGCCCGGCCTTGACACAGTGGTGGATGAACACGGAGTTCAGCACCTCCCGACCCGCCTGGGGAAGACCGAAAGATACATTGGAGATGCCAAGAATCGTGCTGCACTCGGGAAAAGCCTCCGTAATCAGACGCACCCCTTCAATTGTCTCCACTGCCGAACCTATATAACTGGCGTCACCACTGCCAACCGGAAAAACCAGCGGATCAAAAATCAGATCTTCCGGACGCAGACCGTACTTACTCACCAGCAGATCGTAGGAACGTTGGGCCACCGCCAGCTTGCGCTCACGGGTGACCGCCATGCCATGCTGCGGGTCTTCATCAATGCAGCCGACCACTACCGAACCGCCATAGCGATGAATCAGCGCGGAGACCTGTGCAAAGCGCCCTTCGCCATCCTCAAGATTGATGGAGTTAAACAGGCATTTCCCCTGCAACTGCTGCAGGGCCAGCTCCATCACCTGCGGATCTGTTGAATCGATCATGATCGGAGCACGCACCTTGCGGGGGAGGAATTCCAGCAGCCGTGACATATCATCAGCCTCGTCCCGATCCGGGTTGGCCACACAGACGTCAATCACCTGCGCTCCACCCTTGACCTGATCCCGCGCTATCTCTGCCCCCTCCTCAAAACGTTCCTCGATAATCATGTTCTTGAACTTGCGGGAGCCGATCACATTGGTACGTTCTCCCACCAGCACCGGCCGGGCATCATCCTCGATCACCAGCACTTCTATGCCGGACACAGCCCGACGGCGGGTGGTTGCGGGACGGCGCGGCGGCTTCCCGGCAACCATGCGGGCGATGGCAGCAATGTGAGCCGGAGTGGTGCCACAGCAGCCGCCGACGATATTGAGCCATCCTTCATCGACAAAGCGGGACAGCTTGGCAGCGAGCGAATCGGGCGATTCGGCATAATGGCCATTCTCGTCCGGCAGGCCGGCGTTCGGATACACCGAAACATGGCAGCAGGCCAGATTGGACAGGGTCCGGAGATGATCGGTCATGAACTCCGGCCCGGTGGCACAGTTCAGGCCGATGCTGATCAGCCCGAGATGATCCTCCAGATGGGCAAGACTGGTGTACAACGCTTCGACGCCCTGCCCCGCCAGCATGGTGCCGGTCGGCTCGATGGTGCCTGATATCATCAGCGGCACCCGCTGTCCGCACTCTTCAAACGCCAGCCGGATCCCCTCGGCAGCAGCCTTCAGATTCAAGGTATCCTGGGCGGTCTCAAGCAGCAGCACATCGGCCCCGCCGGCCAGCAGACCCAAAGTCTGCCCCCGGAAAGCATGCACCAGCTGTTCAAAGGTTACACCGCCGGTAACCGAAATAGTCCGGGTGGTCGGCCCCATGGAACCTGCCACCCAACGCGGTTTTTCTGGCGTTGAAAAGGCATCACAGGCACGGCGGGCGATCAGGGCGGACTGCCGGTTCAGTTCGAAGACCTGATCCTGCAGGCCATACTCCGCCAGCACGATATCGGTGGAGCCGAACGAGTTTGACTCGATAATATCGGCCCCGGCCGCCAGATAGGCGCGGTGTACGTCCTCAATCACGTCAGGGCGGCTCAATACGAGATATTCGTTACAGCCTTCATATTCAGCGCCGCCAAAGTCCTCTGCCATCAGGTTACGCGCCTGGAGCTGGGTGCCCATAGCGCCGTCTATGACAAGAATACGTTCGGACAGGGCGGTAAGAATGCTTTGTTTCATGCGGGGAAGTCCTCCATTTCAAATTCCATAAACTGTATGTATCACGCAAAGCCGCCAAGACGCAAAGAGATCCATGCTTAATGATCGATGCTTTTCAACATTCAAAATATTCCTTGTCTGCCGTTTACCGGTCAGGTATCATGGTCTTACCAAATCTTACCAGAGGTGCCCCGTGGAAACAACACTACTGTCAAGCAAGGGACAAGTCATTATTCCTAAAACCATACGCTCCAGCCATCACTGGAAGCCGGGTACCCGCTTTGTTGTTGAAGACGTACAGGGCGGAGTGCTGCTCAAGCCGCTGAGCAATTTTCCCGCGACAAGTCTTCAGAATGGTCTGGGATGCACCGGTTATAAAGGTGTAGCCAAAAGCCTGGAAGAAATGCAGGCGGCAATTGATGATGAAATAGTACGTTCATGGCGTAAGGAGTAACAAACTATGGTTACTCTTGATACCAATGTCTGGGTGCGCTACATGACCAATGATGATGAGCTTCAGGCTCGGCGTGCCATGATGCTTCTGGAACGGTCTGAGGCTGTTTTTCTGCCCAAAACGGTGTTGCTGGAACTTGAGTGGGTATTGCGAGCGGCCTACCGGATAAAGCCGGTCGATATTCATCGATCATTGTTACATGTTCTGGGTCTGCCAATGGTGATTGCCGAGTGTGCCGGTCAAATTGCTGTCGCGCTGGAATTTTATGACCGGGGATATGATTTTGCCGATGCACTACACCTTGCAAGCAGTGACACTGTGCAGGCAGTTTATACTTTTGACGAACAATTTGTTCGCAAAGGGAAACATGAGTCACCGCCGGTAAAAATCATGCCGGGAAAATAACACCATAAGAACAGTGAAAACCTGAAATCCATGTATACAACCCAAGCATATTTTCTGTCTTTGGGCCCATTCGTTTCAGCAAACCTTGCATCCAGGAGGGCATTTCATGGAGCGCCACAAAACACACACAACCATCCTTTCCCAGGGCGACCCGGATCTGAAGCGGGCCGAAATTCTGTCATATTTTCACGCCACCTTTGATATTGACGAAAAACTCTACGACACCCTCCGCTATGACAACACTTTTTACCTGCGAGCTGATCGGCTCCGCCATCCGCTGATCTTTTATTTCGGACACACCGCCACCTTTTATATCAACAAACTGATCATCGCCAAAGTCATTGAAACGCGCATCAACCCGCGCTTTGAATCAATGTTCGCCGTAGGGGTGGACGAAATGTCCTGGGACGATCTCAATGAAGCCCACTATGACTGGCCGACACGCGGACAGGTCAAAGTCTACCGGGATCAGGTTCGCACCCTGATAGACGGACTGATTCGGACACTGCCGCTGACTCTACCGATCACCTGGGAAAATCCGTTCTGGGGGATCATGATGGGGATCGAGCACCAGCGGATCCATCTGGAAACATCCTCGGTTCTGATCCGCCAGTTGCCGATTGATCAGGTGCAGCAGCTCCCGCAGTGGGATATCTGCCGTGAGGTCGGCGAACCGCCTGCCAACCGGCTTCTGAGCGTGCCGGGAGGTACCGTTACGCTCGGCAAAGAGAAGGATCACCCGCTGTATGGGTGGGATAACGAGTATGGACGGCACATCGCCGAAGTATCCGATTTCAAGGCGGCGCAATACCTGACGTCAAACCGGGAATTCCTGGCATTTATCGAAGCGGAGGGGTACCGGGATCGGCGGTGGTGGACTGAAGAGGGGTGGAACTGGCGGGAGTTCAAGCAGGCAGAGCATCCATTGTTCTGGATCAAAGCCGGTGACGGCTGGCGGCTGCGCACGATGGCGAGTGAAATTAACATGCCGTGGAACTGGCCTGTCGAGGTTAATTATCTGGAAGCCAAGGCGTTCTGTAACTGGAAAGCGGCTCTGACCGGTGCCGCGATCCGACTGCCGAGCGAGGATGAATGGCACCGGCTGCGGGACATCTGCACCATCCCTGACCAGCAGTACTGGGAGCGGGCACCGGGCAACATCAATCTGGAATGGTGGGCGTCTTCCTGCCCGATTGACCGGTTCAAAAACGGCGATTTCTTTGATGTGCTCGGCAACGTCTGGCAGTGGACAGAAACCCCGATCTATCCGTTCCACGGTTTCGACATTCACCCCTGGTATGACGACTTTTCCACCCCTACCTTCGACACCCGCCACAACCTGATTAAAGGCGGTTCCTGGATCTCCACCGGAAACGAAGCGACGCGTGACGCCCGCTATGCCTTCAGGCGGCACTTTTTCCAACACGCCGGCTTTCGATACATTGAAAGCGCCGCACCTGTTGTCATTCACGACGATACCTATGAAAGCGACGCACTGGCAGCCCAGTACTGTGACGCCCACTACGGCCCGGGGCACTTCGGCGTGGCCAATTTTCCGGAAACGTGCGCAAGAATCTGTCTGGAATTGATGCAGGGGCGTTCCATGGGGCACGCCCTTGATCTGGGGTGCGCTCTCGGCAGGGCGTCGTTCGAACTGGCTCGCGGCGGTTTTGCCCGGGTCACCGGACTGGACTTTTCCACCCGCTTTTTCCGCCTCGCTGCCCGGATGCAGGAAGAGGGCTCCCTGCGCTATACCCTACCCGAAGAAGGAGAAATTGTTTCATTCCATGAGATAACCCTGGCGGAACTTGGCTTGGATGCCATCCGCGACCGGGTGCAGTTTTTCCAGGGCGACGCCTGTAACCTGCCGGACAAATTCACCGGCTACGACCTGATACTGGCGGCAAATCTCATTGATCGCCTTTATTCGCCGCGACGGTTTCTCAGCACCATTCACGAGCGACTGAATCCGGGGGGACTGCTGGTGGTGACGTCACCCTATACCTGGCTGGAAGAGTACACGAATAAAGAGGAGTGGCTGGGTGGATACCGCGAGTCCGGCGAACCGGTCTGGTCACTGGATGGTATGAAAACAGCACTGGCGGAGCACTTCACGTCGGTGAGTGAACCCCGCGACGTGCCGTTCGTTATCCGTGAAACGAGGAGGAAGTTCCAGCATACCGTGGCACAACTTACGGTATGGGAATTGAGGTATAAATAAACTCCGGTCAGTATTGAACGATGATGCCGTTTTCAGTACTGATATCGCGGATAATTCTGTCTATTTCACGGTCGGTCAGAAACAGTGATTCTCCGGCTGGCCCGGCGCCTTCAATCATAATTCCGGACATCTCCAGCCCGTATCCCGCACCTTCCTCAGGCCACAATTTCTGGAAGCCGTATGTTCCGGAAAGGCCGATACCGGTGAGAATCTTTTCGGATATTTTACTGAAATCATCATTTTTATTGATAACAATCGAATTGATTCCTTTAGCCGTCAGAACAGGAGCCAGCGAGTTATTGGCAAACGACTCATTATCATAATTGAGGCAATAGGATTTGCCTTTGTAGCGGAAATAACGATCAGGAGTAATTGATATTGAAACTCCGCTCTTATCATTGTCGGATATATCAATTCGGGCATTACTTTCGGCAGGGATCGAAAGTGCTTTCAGTATGGAGCCGGCTGTATCAAGCGGCGAATGAGTATCGATCTGAACCATCCGATTGCGCGGCGTATACACGTGCGGTTTGATTAAGGCGAAGGGTTCGTGAACGGTGAAACCCTCATTTTTTAGAAATTCCGTCACTTTGGAAGGGAATGCGACCTTGCCCGCATTCATAAGGATAACATCCTGATTGACCAGGCTATCGACAGTTTTCTCTATCCTGAAATCAGAGCGGACCGTAATCTTCGGATCGCTCCCGAACTCCATGGCAAAGTCCTCGGCAGTCGAATAGAATTTCCCCGCTTCAATCAGGGAACCCAAAAAACGTTTGGGGTCGTCAGTAGATTGGGAAACCACCCGCAAACCCGGTTCCGTCTCTGAAAGGACCGATTTTACCGCCGGAGATATTTTCCCATCGGCATCGACAAGAATCCGTCCGCCATCCATGGCTGTCAGAATCGGATATTTTTCCGGATCAAGCGAAATGGAAATCCCGTCAGAATTTACCGACCCCATTTTTTGGGGAGTATCCTTATCCGGGACAATCTTTCCCCACGCCTGCTTCACATTCGATGAAAAATCTGAGCCGCGCATTGACGGCACTTCCGGCTTCTCAAGTGAAAACATCTGGCCGGTGGGTGGCGCCTGATCGAGCGGCTTCGCCGCAGCTGTCGTGGAATCTCCGGGTATGCGCACGTTATTCGCCACCCCTGCCGGAGCCTTTTGGTACAGGGCTGTAATGGTTATTTTCTGCCCTATCCTGAGCCGTCTGAAGTCGCTGATTTTGTTCTCACGCCGCACAACGTCGAGAAATTTTGCCGCCTGTTTTTCTGTCAGTCCATACTCACGCCGAAGAATCTTGAACAGACTGTCACCGGCCTTTACTGTGTACAATGTGCCACTTGCGGTATCAGCCACCACTTGCTTCGCCGGCGGGGCAGAGCGACGCCTGTTTTTTTTAGATGACGTACGCGACGGTACGGCAGAGGATTTTACCGCAGGGGAGATTTCGTTCTCCGGCGGAGCGGCGACTCCATATAAAGGCGCAGCAATAGCCAGCATCAGACAGAGATTAGCACAGAGAAACGATCTATTTGTCACCACGCGCAAAAGCATAATTTCACCATTCTGTTCAAAGCATTTAGTAGGTATACTTTTTCATTAGAGGTACATCTTAACTATTCTGGATTGGAGCCGGTGTCAATAGCAAAGTAGCCTACCTTCACCGCTACAGACTGCCTACTCCTCTTGTCAACCTCTCAATGTCACCACGGTAGCACCATCACGCCCTTCGTGCGGCTCGCCAGGCCGGAATTCCTCCACCAGTGGATGCCGCCCCAGTTCTTCCCGCACGGCATCGCGCAAGCGGCCGCTGCCGACTCCGTGAATGACCCGCACTTCCCGCAAACCGGCGGCAGCAGCATGGTTGATGAACGGTTCCAGCTCCGCTAAAGCGGCGTCTACCCTCATACCGATCAGTTTCAGCTCGCGCTGATCACTCTCGACAACATCCACCTTCCAGGGAGCCGGGTCCGGCTTTTTCCTGCCTCGCCCTGCGCTATCCCGTGAGCTGGACAGATCCGTCAACGGGACGTCAAGCTCCATCCGCCCTGCTCTCACCCGCGCTTTGGCATGTCGGCCATCGAATGTCAGCACGACACCGTCATATCCCAACGACACAATATGAACCATATCACCCGGCGCAACCGATGACAGCGGCACCTGCTCCGCCAGAGCGGTTTTCGGTTTTAGCTGTACAACAAGGTCTGTTTCGGCCTGACGAAGTTCTTCGATAATTTCGCTGCGCTTCTCGCGTTTCAACTCGTCCAGCAAAGCATTAGTGCGGCGTCTGGTCGCAGAGATCAGCTCCCTGGCATCGTCCCACCCCCTCTCGGCCGCCTCTTTACGGATACGGAGCACCTCATCAGCGCGGGCATCCAGTTCCGCGCTCCGCTGATTGAGAGCTCGTTCGCGCCCTTCAAGCGAGCGGAGCTTGTTTTCATATTCGTTACGGCGCTGGCGCAGTTCTGTTAACAGCGACGCAAATTCGCTGCCGGCATTGCCAAGCATCTGCCGGGCAAAGGCGATCACCCCTTCCGGCATCCCGAAACGACGGGCGATCTCCACGGCATGTGACTGCCCCGGTTCGCCGACAACCAGGCGGTAAAGCGGGGTGAAACTGGCGTCGTCAAACGCCATACCGGCATTGATCATGCCGGGAGTGCGGTGAACAAAGCCGATGATATCACTCAGGTGCGTGGTCGCAATAACCATGCTCCCCTGCTGCTGAAGTTCATGCAGTACGCCGCAAGCGATTGCCGCACCCTGTAGCGGCTCGGTACCGGCCCCCAGCTCGTCCAGCAGCACCAGGCTGCGCGCGCCGCTCTGCTGAAGAATGGCGGTGATTCGTGCGGCGTGTGCGGAAAAGGTTGAATGACTCTGTTCGATCGACTGATCATCTCCGATATCGACCAGAAGCGAATGTATCAAAGGGAACGTCGAACGCGGCCCTGCCGGCACCGGAAGGCCGGAAAGCGCCATCAGGGTCAGCATTCCGGCGGTCTTGATAGCTATGGTCTTGCCGCCGGCGTTGGGGCCGGTGATGACCATGACCGAATCGGAGTCCTGAGCAGGGCCACCCAGGGCCAGCCCAAGCGGTTCCACATTTTTCAGCAATCCCCGTTTTTGCATCAACAGCAAAAGCGGATGACGGGCGTCCACCAGGCGGAGTTCATCGTGTTCATTAAGCGTGGCCGGTTCCAGGTCAAACTCGATGGCAAAGCGGGCCATGCTGTTCAACAGGTCCAGTTCCAGCAAGGTTTCAAAGCAGGCGGCAATCGGATCGGAATCTTCGCGCAGCCAGCCTGACAGCTGGCGCAGGATGCGGATCTCCTCGGCTTTCTCCTCGGCGGTCAGATTTTCCAGTTCATTAACGAACGGGATAATCTCCAACGGCTCCATAAACGCAGTTTCACCCGAAGAGGAAACATCGTGCACGACCCCCTTGACCATTCCTTTTGAATCCATACGCACCGGAATGACCCAGCGGCCTGAGCGCTGCGTGATGAAATCGTCCTGCAGAAATTTCTCGATGCCGCTGTCCCTGACAATCTCCTCGATCTTTTTGCGAATGCGCCCCGCCAGCCCCCGTTTAGCGCGGCGGATTTCCTTGAGCAGTTTCGAAGCCGAGTCCATGATGCTGCCGTCGCTGTCAATAGAGGCTACCAGCGGCTCAAGAATATCGGGGAAACCTCTTAAATTCGGCTCCAGAGTTTTAAGCAGCGGGATATCGTCACGGTGAGCGCACTGGCGGGCCAGAGCGGCGTACAGGCGCAGCACCGGAATGAACAGCAGCAGTTCAAGCGGTGCCAGAATAGCTCCGACCGGCCGCAGAAGATCGAGAGACGGGCGAATATCCTCAAAACTGCCGAGGGCAAGGGAGATATCGGAGCGATCAAGAGCGCGAATTTCATTGATACGCCCGGAGATTGTACTGATTTCCTGAAGGTCGATTCGCGGACGAATGTGATGAATGCGTTCGACAGTGCAGGAGCTGTGGGCGTGACGGGAGATCTCGATAAGGAGTTTGTCGAATTCAAGCCGGGCAAGTGTTTCAGATGCGATCATGTGGGCAGGTAACCTTTGTATGTATTTATCGGTGGACATAATAGCAATCTTGTCTTTGTAGTGGAACTGCTATTATTAAATATTCAATTTCAAACATAAGATATTTTTATTTTAAAAAGACTGTGGTAGTTTGGTATCCACGGTTCTATGATATCTGGTCAAGGCTTAAAGTTGAAACAGCTTTGCGTCACCTCCTGCATCATGGTGTTGCGGGGATAACAATTAATAAGCAAAACTCTTAAAAAGGAGAAATAGCATGCTTTCAAACGTCAAACTCGGCCCAAAATTGATAGGCAGCTTTCTGGTGGTTGCGCTGATAGCCATGGCAATCGGTATATTCGGCTATTTTCAAATCCACAAGATTGATAATGCCGACACCTTTCTCTATGAAAAAGGGCTGGATCCCATAATGAATATTGCGAACATCTCATCCGATTTCCAGCGAATTCGGGTAAACACCCGCAGTATCGTAATTGAAAATGATCCCAAAGAGATTGATAGATTCGAAGGTAGAATCAAAAATTTCCGTTCCAAAATTGATGAAACAACAAAAGGTCTTGAAAAAAGCCTGCCTGATGCTGAAGCAAAGAAGCTGTTCGAATCATTTTTGGCGTCCCGCAAGGCCTATACCCCGCACCTGGAAAAAATCATTGCGCTGGCAAAAGAAAACAAGGATGCAGAAGCCACGGAATACATGAAGGGTGATGCCATCAAGACTGAACGTACCGAGATTGAGGCGATTGAAAAATTGATCGCTTATCTGGCGAAATCCGGCAAGGCTATCTCCGAAAAGAACACCGCCACGGCCAATAATGATGGCAGGATCATAATCGGCGCTTCTATCCTGGGTGCCTTAGTGGCTTTCGTACTCGGCCTTATTATTTCGCGTTCCATCAGTGTGCCGGTAAACACTCTGGCAGGGCAGGCGCGTCTGGTTGCCGATGGTGACCTGCGGGTGAATATTGACTATCGCTCGGGGGATGAGATAGGAGAACTGAGCGAAGCATTCCGCGCCATGACCGAGAATCTGCGCCGCACTATCAGTAATGTAGCCGACACTTCAGCCCATGTGGCCGCAGCAGCAAACCAGCTTAACGCCACTGCCGAGCAGATCGCCACCGGAGCAGAGGAGGTTGCCGCCCAATCCGCAACGGTAGCCACCGCCGGGGAGGAGATGTCGGCCACATCAGGCGATATTGCCCAGAACTGCCAGATGGCGTCAGAAGGTGCCCAGCGTGCCTCGCAAACAGCCAGCGATGGCGCAGCCATCGTGGAACGAACCGTAGTCGTAATGGGACAGATAGCCGAAAAAGTACAGGAAACAGCCAAAACGGTGGAAAGCCTCGGTGCCAGAAGTGACCAGATTGGCGAAATTATCGGTACTATTGAAGATATTGCCGACCAGACTAACCTGCTGGCATTGAATGCCGCCATCGAAGCGGCACGTGCCGGCGAGCAGGGACGCGGTTTTGCGGTTGTTGCGGATGAAGTTCGTGCCTTGGCAGAACGCACAACAAGAGCCACAAAAGAGATCGGTGAGATGATCAAAGCCATCCAGAGGGAGACGAAAGGGGCTGTTATCGCCATGGAGCAGGGTGTACGTCAGGTGGAGAGCGGCACCGAGGAAGCGGCGAAGTCCGGTCATGCGTTGCGCGAAATCCTGGAGCAGGTCAATGATGTCGCCATGCAGGTCAACCAGATCGCCACGGCTGCCGAAGAACAGACCGCCACAACAAGCGAGATCTCCAGCAACATGCATCAGATAACCGACGTTGTGCAGACAACCTCACAGGGGGCTCAAGAATCTGCCACGGCAGCAGCGCAGTTGAACGGAAATGCCGAGGAATTGCAGAGACTGGTTCGACATTTCAAGCTGTAAACCGAAATATCTAACGAGCTGCCTCAACATGAGGCGTTTGTGCTCAGCAGAGTGAACTTTTAAGGTTTTAAACATGGAGTAGGATCCTCCGGATAAGGTGGCGGATCTTACTCCATTTTTTGTTGTTGCAACAAGACGAAATGCCCGTCTTCAGGATCGTGAAAAGTCAGCACGCCTCTCCTGCATAATTGATTCTTAACACTCCTCTCGTTTTTCTCACGTAAACACTTCTGAAATCAATCAACTCATAAATATTAGACTGTCACACAAATACCCTACCGGTTTTGTTTTAAACTCTTGTTCATTAAAATACTATGTGATATTTTTTCTTTCATAACCAGTCAACTCACATTTCACGGCGCACGAATACGCTCTTGCGAGTGATCCGGCCAGGAGCAATTGTATGCAAGAAACATTGGATCCCGGACAAATTATCAACGGGAGTTCCATACCGACTTTTGTTATCAACAATGATCATCGCGTCATCCATTGGAATAAGGCCTGCGAGGCCCTGACCGGCATGTCGGCTACGGAAGTCATTGGTACCGACAAGCAGTGGATGGCCTTTTACAATCATCAGCGCCCTGTGATGGCAGACCTGGTTGTCGATGAAACAAATGAATCACATCTCCTGTCTTACTACAATGGAGAAGCTCGAAAATCGGTTCTGATTGAGGATGCATACGAAGCAGAAACATATTGCATGACCTTCAGCGCCGGCGGGAAATGGTTGTTTCTTACCGCTGCGCTGTTGCGGGACTCCGATGGCCGCATAGTCGGAGCAATAGAAACGCTTCAGGATGTGAGTGAAAGAAAGATTTTTCAGGAGAACGAATATGCTCTCAAGTTGGAACTGGCGCAGTCGGTTTCCGAACTCCGGAATTCTCTGAATTTGCTGCAGGAAACCCGGAGCTCTTATTTGTTGGTTCTGCCGGAGACGATGGTACCGTTTCGAGCACTCCGTGGACCTTTCCGGGCACCGAAGCCAGCGTGAACACCGTTGTCGACACACATAATATTCTGATCGGTGATCCTGGTGGATCTACGCTGAAGGCTGGTACCGTAGCTAACATTGTGTATGTTCTGGATTCATCGTCAAGCATGAGCACACTTATTCCCGACGGTGGCACTGACACTACTCTCTCGGAATCCCGCATTACGGCACTGATTAGCGCTACTAACCAGTCACTTACTGATCTGCACAATTCCGGTGCACAGACCCTCGTCCATATCGTTACTTTCGATAAAAATGCGGTTGATTTGGGTACATATGATCTTTCAGACACCGCCCAATATAATAGTGCCATAACCGGATCCATTGGCACCAAGAAATTTGCAGGATGCCATCTTGACATTCCAGTTGACTCCGACGACGCCAATACCGTTATTGCCCTGCGCCCCAATGGTTCCGGCAACATGGGTGCCGTGCCCATAATCATCAAAGGGATTAGTGTCATGGTTGTAGGTGTCGATGCCGTAAATATCATCAACATAGCCATTGGCATCATTGTCAATGCCATCGCCTTTAGTCTCACCCGGATTGACCCACACATTGGCAGCCAGATCCGGGTGGGTGTAGTCGATCCCGGTATCAATAATTCCGATCACCACAGAATTGCTGCCGGTTGACGAATTCCAGGCCGCTGGTGCATTAATCTTGGCCATACCCCACAGCTTGCTGTAATCAGGGTCATTTGGGGTGGTCATCAGTTCATACCGAAAGTTCGGCTCGGCATATTCGACGTCGGGTTCTGCCTTGTAATCGGCAATTGCCTGTTCTACCGTCTGTCCAGTTTTGAGCTTCAGAAGATGAAGTCGATATGTTTTGAAGTCCTTTAGCTTACTGGCCCCATGCTTCATATGAAGCTGATCCTTTTGGCTTTCCGTCGTTCCCTCTTTGAACTTCACCAGGATCTCATCTTCTTTATACTTAGCGCCCTTTTCTTTGGCGACCAAAGCAGGGGTTCTCTGTTCTTGGCCGACACTCATAACGGAGCTGACATTACCGCCTCCGCCTACATCAGCTTTCATTGCCGCCGCCGCGCTACCGCCGGCAACCAGCACTAACCCCGCGACAGCAAGAGCGCACCTGAATAACATAGCCAATAATAATTGCATGGTTCCTGCTGCTGTACTTTTTCTGATGTTCATGAAATTTTACCTCCTGTTTTATTTATTTTATTTTACCAATAATTAAACTTACAATATGCACATATATTGCTATAACATGATAATTATATGATGTATTTTTAATACTTAGTACTTC
>JANXZX010000177.1 GCA_025355325.1 Geobacteraceae bacterium | reverse complement strand
CAAAAACTATCTGAAATTGAACTTTCTGATCCAAAAATAAAGAAAAAAACTGTTACCCATGTCCCCGAACATCTGTAACCCTTGACTCCGGTCTATACAGCGGGGGAGGGTTAGGGTGGGGGGGGAGACTGCCATGAAATTAGCATGTTGCAACTTCACCCACCCCCTAACCCCCTCCCGTCAAGGGAGGGGGAACTGATTTTTATACTTTTGCAAGAGCCTCACCTGAAAAGCAATAGAACGCGGATCAAATCTGATTTTAGCGGATGTACGCGGATTTTTAGTGTATTGAATTTTTTCTTGATCCGCGAATATCCGCTCGATCTGCGTCATCTGCGTTCTATTAAGGTTTTCGCTTTCTGCCAGTCACTATCAGAAAGACCAGAAATCCTCCGGTACAGAGAATGACTACAGTAGCACTGACCCGTAGAAGATTAAAGGCATAGGTTTTCTGTTTCGGATCAAAAACGAAACAATAATCGACTATTTTCCGGACCGTCGCCCCGGAAGTCCCGCTCTTTGCCTCAATCAGGGCAAGGGTGAGATCTTTGGGAAGAAATGTCGTGCCGTACAGGTAGCGTACAATTGTGCCATCGCCGGAGATAATAAAACTGCCGGCCGGATGCAGAAAATCGCGCCCTTTGCGCTGAAAATAAAATCCGCCCGCTTGGGTCAGACGCCGGATGTTTTCGACGTCACCGGTCAGAAACCTCCAACTGTTTTCGGGAAAGGGGGCATGCATGGCGGTGAGGTAAACCCGTTTGAATTTGGCCGCCAGTTCCGACGTATCATATTCGTCGAAACTGATCGAGATTACCCGGTAGTCTGTCTCCGGCTTATTTTTGATTTTGGGGAGGGTCTGTGCCAATCCCCACTGGAGATTATAGCAGACGTTTGTGCAACTGAAATAAACCGGAAGAATGATGGTCGGCCCGCTAACCAGATCGGCCAGCTTGACCGGCTTGCCGGTTTCATCACGGAAGGTGGTGTCGAGCGGGATTTTTGCGCCAAGGTGTTCGTTTATACCAATGGTAGGTTCATCAGCACTCCGCGCGCCGGTGACCGCAAAAAGCAGCACCAGAAGAGCGGTGCATAAAGACAGAACAAACGGTGTCCTTTTATTGTCCATGCTGTTCCCCCGCTGCAAGCCGTTCACAGAGTCCGGATTCCCTGAGAGTACGCCGCTCAATTGTACTACGGAAAACCTCTTCAGTACCCCAAATCTCAATTGAGCAGCGGGCACGGGTGACCGCCGTATAGAGCAGTTCACGGCTGAGAACTTCCGCCATCAGTTCCGGCAGAATCAACAGCACCCGGTCAAATTCAGAACCCTGGCTTTTGTGGACGGTTAAGGCAAAGGCGGTCTCAAAGGGAGGGAGCCGCAGAGTGGAAATGTGGCGCAAACCCCCTTCCGGATTTTCGAACCAGACGGCCTGTACACCGTCACTGTCCATGACAACCCCGGTGTCGCCGTTGAACAGGCCCAGTTCGTAGTTGTTTCCGGTAATCATGACCGGCATCGGGCGACTGGCGGCGGGGTTGCCGGTTCGCTCCGGCGCAAACGTGTTCTGGCAAAGCCGGTTCAGGTTTTCCACCCCGTACGTGCCCAGGCGGAGTGGCGACAACACCCTGAACGAAGCGAGCCCCGCAAGCGCTTCAGCGGGTGATTCCGCCCGGGCATACCGGGTATAGCCATCCCGGACAGCAGCAGCGAAGGCACGTTCGAATGCTTTGCCGGTCGGCAGTGGCCGCCAGATGATGTCCGGGTACTGCCCTGACTGCACAAGCTCAGTCGCTGCTGCGCTGTCGCCGCTGTTAATCAGCCGGCTTACGGCGGCGATGCCGCTTGCGTCGCTGAAGCGGAAGCTTTTGGTCAATTGCGTGACCGGCGCTGATCCTTTGGCTGCGCTGTCACAGATATCCGCCAGTACCGCGCCAGCCTCAACAGAAGCCAGCTGATTGCGGTCACCCAGCAGGATAACTCTGGCGTCGTCACGGAGCGCTTCCAGCAGGCAGGCCATCAACTGAAGATCAACCATGGATGCTTCGTCAACAACCAGAATATCGCAGGAAAGCCGGTTATCGCGATTATGGCGGAAACCACCGCCGCGACTTTTTACACCCAGCAGACGGTGAAGTGTGCGCACTTCGGTTGGCAGGCAATTCCTGATTTCATCAGGCAGTACAAGTGAATCGGCAGCATGAAGTATCGATTGATGGAGACGCAGTGCGGCTTTGCCGGTTGGCGCGGTCAGAGCGATTTCCGGAGGCGGCTCACCCGCCATGTCGAGCAGCAGCGCAAGTATGCGAGCAACCGTGGCTGTTTTACCGGTGCCCGGCCCGCCGGAAATGACCGAAAAACGATGAGTTAATGCCATATGCGCCGCCGAACGCTGCAAGTCCGCGCTGTCCCCCTGAAGCGGAAAATAGCGGTCGAGAGCGGACCGGAGCCTGACTTCATCGACGGTAAGCGGTTTGCTGCGGGACAAAATGCCGGTTGCAATCTGCTGCTCGTAGTGCCAGCAGCGTTGCAGGTACAGCCTGCCCGCCGGGTCAAGAATGAGAGGTGTATATGCTCCCGGAGCACCGACGGTGTCACACCTTTGCAGAGTTTCCAGCCAGAGCCCGATGTCGGCTGGTGGCGATTTTCGTGGAGAATTCAGTATTCGGAGGTTCAGAGCGTCCCGAAGGTTACAGCAGGCATGACCGCGCCCGGCCGAATTGCTGGCCAGCGCGGCTCCCCACCAGAGTTCGTTGCCGGAGTTTCTGTCGATCCTGACGATAAAGTCGGCGAAGTGAATATCGAGAGCAGAGAGCGTGATTGTTTCGGTCATCGGGCGATGTCTTCATGTTTTCCGAATGATTCGTCATACATGGATTCGCCAAACTGTGTCAGGCGATTTTTGCCGGAACGCTTGCTGACATACATCGCCTCGTCAGAATTTGCCATGACGGTGCGCACGCAGTCTCCATCTTCCGGATATCCGGCCAGTCCGGCTGAGAGGGTGGTTGTGATCATGTGCCCTTCAAAATTAAACGGGGTGGTCGCCATTCCGGTTACGATCCGGTTCACGGCGGTGACGGCATCCTTTTTAGCGGTTTCATTGAACATAATGACGAACTCGTCTCCGCCGTACCGGGCGCAGATATCCGAAGTGCGAATATTGTCAGTAATCATTTTGGCAACCTGCTGAATAAGCATGGTTCCGGCAAAGTGGCCATACTGATCATTGACTTTTTTGAGGTTGTCAGCATCGACCATGCATATCGAAAAGGGGCGGGTATATCGTTCGGCAAGTTTTTCCTGAACATCAGATAACAAAAGGAAATTACGCATATTGTTAATGCCGGTGACTTCGTCGGTCAAAGACAGCCGCTCCACTTCACTCCGCGCCGCCTCACTTTCGCCGGCAAGCATTGCACCCAGGTGGGCTATCAACATGAAGGGAAACAGTTCAATGATATGGGTAAGGTAGTAATTAATCTCCCGCATTTCCTCGGAAGCCAGCAGAAAATAGGACGAGATCGCCAGACCGGCCATAAAATAGGTCACCCGCCGACCCTGCGTAAGCGCCGTTGACATCAGGATCAGGTAAATCAGCGACATGAACGGACTGGTGATCTTGCCGGTATACCAGCAAACCGCCACGATAAAGCAGAGAAAAACCATCAGATCGACAAAGATCTTTAATGCCCCGTATTTCCGGGAAAGGACGCCATAGCGGGCATTGAGGTTATAGAAGAACAGCAGTACTGAAAAGCCTGCCAAAAAAACAGTCTTGCCATTGTCTGACGGTGTCAGCTTGATATCAAGTGCAACCAGCGCGATCAGCAACCACGAGATGTTGCCCATGATGCGATCATAACCTTTATAGCGCTGTTGCCCACTCTGGCTCGCTTCAGCCCCAGGTTTCTCTTTCATGTCAAATGAGCCCTCCGGATGTGCCGTTTATCGTAGTGCCGCAAGAGTTATCCATGCCGTAACAACATATCGTGCCAGTTTGCCGGATATAACCAGCAGCGTAAACAGGCCAAAGTTAACGCGCAGCATACCCGCGACAAAGCAGAGGGGGTCGCCGACAACCGGCAGCCAGGAGAAAAAAAGTGAGAACACTCCGTAGCGGCGGTACTGCTGTCTGGCCCGTTCCTGCTGATGAGGGGAAATCCGCATGACTCTTTCAATCAGCCACTTGCCGCCGCCCATTCCGACCAGATAGGTTGTCACAGCCCCCAGAAAATTTCCGACAGTTGCGACGGCAACAGTCGGCAGCGGGTCATAGTCTCCGGTCAGCATCATTATCAGCAGCCACTCCGACCCGAGCGGCAGCAGGGTGGAAGCCAGAAAGCTCATAAGAAACAGCGATGCGTAGCCGGGTTGGTTAAGCCACTCATGCAGCGTGACAATATATGTCAGAAACTGGTTGTCAAAATGATTCAAACCGCTACAATACTCCTTAGATGCATATAGCTACTCTATCGGTACATTGTAGCGATAAATTCAGTTTCGGCAAGGGGGAACCATGCTGAAGGGAAAACCGGCAAAAAAATATTCCCAGGCGGGGCGGCTGCATTCGATCATCCGGCTGCTGGAAACAAGACGCGGCCTGACGCTTGATGAGCTGGCGGAAGAGTGTGATGTTGACCGGCGCACCATTCACCGTGATCTGAACGCGGTCGAACAGGCGGGCTACTCGCTGACGACGGAGTGGCAGGACGGGAAAAAGGTGTACAGCTTTCTGAGTAAATCCCGCAACCTCCCGCCGATCACCTTTACCCTGCCGCAGTTGATGTCTCTTTACCTGCTCCGCTCGCTCGGGGCTCATCTGGCCGGTACTCCGTTTCAGGCCGAAATCGATGAGCTGTTCAAAAGCATCCATTCGGTGCTTCCTGACCGCCATGCCGCGCATCTGGAGCGGATTGCGCGGGTTTCGCTGCCGTTGCTGCACGGAGCCCGTGACTATTCCCCCTCGGCTCCTTTTATTGAGGGTTTACAGAAAGCGCTGCTACAGCAATACCGTATCCGGCTGAATTATGCCAAAAAAGGCAAAGATGCGACTGATGACTATGAAGTCGATCCCTATACGCTGGTTTTTCACAAGGGAGGAATCTACCTGCTGGGGAATGTGCACAACCGCTCCGGCATGCGTCTGTTTGCCCTGGAGCGTATTCGGGGGCTTGAGGTCACCCGCCAGCGGTTTGAAATACCGGACAGTTATCAGCCGGAAGCCCATTTTAACAATGCGTTTGGTCTGGTGAGTGATACCCCGATGCAGATCAAAGTCCGTTTTTCCGCCGAGATTGCCCACGCCGTCAGGAACCGGATCTGGATGCCGGAGCAGAAGATCAGCACCGATTCCGCCGGTCGGGTCATCATCGAATTTGAGGCGGCAGGCCAGATGGAACTGGTGTCGTGGATTCTTTCCTATGGCGTACATGCCGAGGTGCTGGAGCCTGCTGAGCTGCGCAAGGAGGCCAGAAAACAGGTCAAGGGGATGCGCGAGATGTATCGAGGCAAGGAGAAAGAGGGTGAGAAGGGTGAGAAGAAAAAATGAGTTGTCCGGCATGGCTTTGCCCCCGAAGGTCATGCCCGCAACTGTCTGTGACCGGGGGCTCGGACTTCGAGGAGCGGTTTTCCCGGCTGCAAAAGTGCCTGTTCCACAGCGGCGGCGTAACGCTGGTGCTGGAAGCCTGTTTTCAATATCTGCCGGATATTTTCCGGAGTTATGGGTAGTCCCAGAAGATGGCGTGCGCCGTTGTTGAATCTGCTTTTGTTGGTCTCCCACCATGCTCTGATCAGTTCAGGGTTCGGCCAGGGGAGTCCTTCATCGGCATCCATTTGTACGTTATCGTCTTCCGGATCATCGTTCGGCCCTGCTTCAAGTCCTTCCGGCAATTCACCTTCAAGCATTTCATTAGTGATATCTGCCCCGGTAATCAGAGTGAACGCTTCGCCGGCCACTCGCGCTGAGGCAGGTACATCCATCTGCTCGATAAGCCAGGGAATTAACGCGGGATCGCCGATTATGCCACTGCCGATGACTGCCTGCCGGGCCGTTTCCCGGTTTGCTGCCAGCTCCCTGTGCCATTTCATGGCAGCATGAAGATCCGTACTCCTGAAAGCCATCTTGACAGCCGCTTCCTGATAAAATGAGGGACTTAATGCAAAGGACTGAAGCACGGAAAGGGCATTCCGGTTTCCGAGCAAACATGCAGACCATGCAGCGTAAAAGCGGCAATTTTCATCATCGTGGTCAAGGTTGCTTTCAACGAGAGATAAAAGGTCAGAGCGGCCAAGCTCGCCTGTGGCTTTAAGGCTGCGTGTCCGCAGGATCGGATCTGCTTCCTCAAGGGCGTCTGAGAGAAACTGCCCGGGGTTAACGCGATGGATAGCGGAGGCGGCGATTCCGATATGTTTTTGCCCGGGTAATGGTGACTCAAGGAATTGCTGTATGAAGGGCGCTGCTTTTTCATAGGGCAGCCAGCCCAGGGCGGAGATTATGCCACGAGACAGCTTCTCATCAGCACTTCCTTTTTCCAGTACTGTCTGAATGTTTGATTCGTCACCGCTTTTAAAAGCGGCTATTGATGCGGCAAAGTATTCACCTGCATTTCCCTGCTCAAGAGCCTCTTTGCATATATCCCAGCCAACTTCACCGGCAATGCAAAGTCCGTCAAGATTTGCTTCTATTTTTTCATCAAGCAAAGCCAAATCTTCGAGCGTGTGGAGTGGCGAGCAGACGGAGTCGTTCCGAAGCTGCCAGCGGAAAGCCGCTTCTTCGGCGTATTGAGAGATTATTTCAGGAATGACTGTTTTCATAGCATGGGCCTGTAAAGAAGATAAAAAACCGGTTCCAATTTAGTTTCCATTTTCAAGCACTTTAAACGTTACCGTCTTCTGCGCCGACAACAGAGTCTTCTTGTCAATTACCGAAAACGTTACTTCGCCGGTTCCCGGTTCTACTGCCTTTACTGCCTTGGCATTTACCGGTACCCCTTCTCTGCTCATGTTACCCAGGTTTCCACTTATTCTGGACTCTATTACATAATTATCCATGCTTGTCTTGTCGGCCATAATCAGGGTTGCCCTGAACGAATCACCCACATGTATCTTAGGCTGTGATATTTCGGCGCGTACAATTTTCGGGTAATAAGCAGGAATATTGGTTACCAGATGTTCTTCTGCGTATTTCTGAATTTCTTTTGCCAAAATATTAGAATCGAGACCCGGGTTTTTAACACCTTCAAAGGTATGATCTATCATGAAACAGATATTACGATATATCCAAATGTGGGTTCTGTTATGCACGTGAACAAAGTTAATATATAGATCCCCAAGTCCCGTTGCTTTGTTGTAAGGGATTTCCATCATAGTAGTATTTGAAGCGTGTTCAATAAGCCGATCAAAAGCGGCTTTGTTGCCGGTGCTTGAAACCATAATTTCTATCTCAAGTGTTTCTTTGCCTTTCCGGTGGTACCACTCCTGCGATGTACCGGTGCTGTTTTTGTAAATTGACGGGGACTTATCAATTTGCCAGTCACTTCCTTTAAAAACCGGCCAAACAGAAGAATTAGACCAATCAGCAACAACACCTTGTGTATCGTCAACAAGCGTAAACTTATTTAAGTCAAATTTTGCTTCACACTGTTTGAACCGTTCTAACTGATAGGTGTCCATAGTAACTCCTTTTGTTATGGTAATAAGTCCTGAAAATTGACACAGCCAGGGCGGAAATGAACCCTTTTCGGACGGAAACTATCTAAGTCCTGTTACTCCGTAATGGTAATCTTGCATGTCAGGCCGGCCGGCTGTTCCCGGTCTATACCCAAAATGTTTATAAAGAGTTGTCTTCGTATCAATAATTTGCCAGACATACTGACGTTTTGTACCACCCGTGTAAGGCCCTGTACAGGCGTCATATATCCAGCCCAAGCCTTCTCCTCTTGCATCGACCGGACCCATTGCACTTTCGAGATTACAAAACGCATGACAGTTGAAACGTCGCCGTTTTGTGTTGTTAGGGTCACGCAAAAGCTTGTCTACCACGTCAGTGAAAAACGGGTTATTACATTCACCATATCCAAGCAGGCTTTTTGTATGTATATATCCGAATGGGTGCATTATTATCCACTTCAGTTGTATTCCAACTGCGCCACAAAGTGTTTGTATGGCTGCCGCCTGATCATAGCAATTCGCTTTTTTGCTTTGTATTTCTAAATACTTCTTTAACTTAAACCCGCCAGTAGAGCTATGTTGCACGCCAAAATGGGATCTCCCAATGATTGAATCGTACTTAAGATGATGTCTTTCATGGCAGTATTTTGTTATCAGTGTTGCTACTGCCCTCTCTTCTTTTTCATTCATAATTTTCACTCTATTGCAGAGAAATCTTAAAGCTTCTGCCCAGACTCCTTCCGAGTAATACATTTGAGCAGGCTTATCCAAAATAAAGAAAACTTCAACAAAAGTGCTGTTAAGAATCTTTGTTTCTGATTCACTTTTTACCTCTAATAGCCAATTGATAGGGCCTTTGTACCATTTAATGCAATCCGGCGGATTCTTTATCTTTACCCTGAAGACGTTAGATCCAAGTTTGAGCGATTGCTCAGATTCACTTGCCAAATTCAGTCCATCCAGGATGCCGGTTAAAATCGCATTCCCGGAAATATTTTCCAGCGTCGTCACATTAATCTCAACATTTGCAAAATAGCCATAGTTCTTATCCTTAATTGAATAAGCGGCCGGTGCTTTTGCGCAAGCGCCATATAAATTTGAAGCGAACACACCATATCCGTGCTGGTCATAGAAAGGGACATTATCAGCACTCCAATGAGGTGCAGTCACCTCGTATTGATCAACAGCCACCCTTGTTCTGGAATGAAAGGCTACTTTGATTATTTCTGCTTCTATTACCTTATTTCTGCTGTTTAATGCACTCTTCATAACCTCAGGGTTAAATGTACCGGAGAGGCATGCGGTATTGCCATTATTCATCAGCATCTTATCCGTTAACCGGCAGGCCCCTTTCCCCGCGATCATCACGTCGAAGGAACTGGTCAGCCAGATGGCCCTGCTTTTATTTATGCCGGACATGACGCCGCCAACGCTGCCCGGTTCATCACCGGTACTTTTACTGAATTCCGATCCTAAGATGGCTGCTGAGTTGCCTCCGTCAACCAGCACGTTTTTTGAACCCATTGCCAGATCTATTGACATGGCTATATTCGGATACGGAACAGGCACCACAACCGGACCCGCTTGCGTATTGCACACGTCCGGGAGCGTCGCGGTCGCGATCCCGCCGCTGTTTTGATGCACCAGAGACAAACCATTTACATTGATGGTTACTTTTCCCACGACGTTATTTCCTTAATGGTGTTTCCGATTAGCGCTTTGCTTCAGCCAGTCCCTTCTCCATGAGGGAGAAGGTGGCCGAAGGCCGGATGAGGGGGCCGTATTGCCATGAAATTGCGACATTTCCCCCTAACCTGTCCCTCTCCCTCATGGAGAGGGGATGTTTTGACGCCATGGCTGTAGATTAACACTAATCAGAATGGTGTTTGAAAAACGCCTGCGTTAAGCTATCTGAGTCCTGTTACTCCGGGATGGTATTTCATGTCAGCCGGTTCAGCTTTTCCCGCTCTACGTCCATCTATATAAAGAGTCGGCGTCGTAACAATCATGTCCGTAACATACTGAACTTTTGTGCCCCCTGTGAAAGGCCCTATACAGGCATCATATGCACCAGCCCCGCTTTGGGAGTGAACGCTACGATAGTCATCGCCGGAATCGGTCGCACACGCCACGGCTGAAGCGCCTCGATCAGCGGAGTAATCACCTCCGGAATATCATCTCCAATCTTCAGCCCCAGCTTGGCAAACAACAACGCCATTTCCTGAATAAGCTTCCCCACGCCGGGGTCACTGCTGATCAAAGAAGCCACATTCGGGTTGGCCTCCGCATAACGGGCGGCCAGGTCGAGCAGATGTGCCAGCTCTCTCTGATAATGGTCAATCAGGCTTAACGGTTTGGCGCTTTCCGGAATGACCACATCAGCAGGAGAGGGTGTTTGCTCCGCAGAATGCGTGATCGGAAATAATGCGCTTACCTCGCTGGCGGGGGTTTTATCCGAGACAAGCCAGGTAGTAAACCCGAGTCGTGCGCTACGCGGATCACCCAGCCGGATTGGCCGGGCTTCTCCGGCAGCCAGAGTCATCTTCAGGTCAAATTCCAGAGGATCGGTAATATACAACCGGATCAGATCGGCCAGCTTTTTGTGCCGGGGGGTGCCGGGTAACAGACTGTCGTAATCCTTATACGATAACGGGCCGGTATGAACGCGCAGTTTACCCATGCGGTCCGGCACTTCGCTGCCAAGAACCGAATCCACTCCGAGCCGAATGCCGGAAATCCCCAGACGCATCCGCTGATCATCAGGAATCGGAGCACGGCGCTGCACAAACGGTTCAACCGTAACGGTTCCAATCCCTAAAGTATCACGCAACAGGGTCTGTAGCCCGAGCGCCGACCGGCGGGATATATTCATAAGCGGGGCATGACGCACCGCTGACCAGGCTTCCGGCAGACTGCTGCGCAGCTCCCGTTCACCCAGACCATTCAGGCAGTGCAACCGCTCCAGATCCTGTCCGCTGTTCTCCTCGGTGAGCCGGTTGAACAGCTGGTTCTTGCTCTGGCACTCCAGAAAAATCTGATACATCCGCTGGTGAAAAATATCCATAAAGTCGCGGCTGACCGACGAATCAGCGGCGGCCTCGTCCATCTGGTCTTCAATATAGTGGGTGGGCAGTACGTGGAGCATACTGAGAAAGGTAACCGTAACCAGCAGTGCAGATCCATCCCTGCCGGTTCGCTCCACACGGGCAACGTCAGCCGCCGGAAAAGCCATGGAGAGCGCCGGTTTGATCGATATCCGCTTCTGCCAGGGAACATCCCGGATGTGCTCCCTCCCTCCCGGCCCGAACGTATGCCGGGCAATGCGCATGACTTGCCGGAAAGAGAACTCGTGCCCCTTCGCCACCAGATCGTCAAGCAGGGATGCGCCACTCTCTTCGGTCGGGCGTGTACTAACGACAGTGCGCCGACCTGGTTTGTCTCTCTTAACCGGTTTACGTACAAGATCACTCTGTCCGGATCCGCCCAAACGTATCGGCCAGCTTATGGCGCTGCCCCTGGTTGTTTCATTGAAGGTCAGGCGGGTGCAGGTGTTCGTGGATACCTGACAATTCAGGAAGCGATCCAGTGTGCAGCCGAACAGGTACATATCACCCGCCCCGGCAAAATGATCCTGGCGCACCTTCAAAGCAATTTCACGCCCCCGCATCGGAACGCCTTCGACCAGCACTTCGCACTCGCTTACGTTACATGCCGTAATGCCCGCTATCCGCTTCAGGTTGGCCGCTGCCGCAGCCCCGTTGCCGTGAAGGCGCACATACAGCGTGAGCAGAGTCCAGAGATGCTCAATATGTTCCAGAGAGAGCTGGTTCATGCAGAGGTGCGAGATAAGCTGCCGGTGCAGTTCGGGCCCGTCTGACGGCGAATGGCCTGAGTTGATGGGCGTGATATTACGGGCGGAAACAAAACCGGGCAGTGCGGTGAGTGGTTCGGAGATATCCCCTACGCGCAGGTTGCCGGGGAGGTTCCTGTTCGTGCAGGTTGTGGTGATGGAGAGCGTTTCCCGGTTCGGCAGCGGCATCTCATCCGGGTAGGCAACTGAGATACGCACTGCCGGGCCGCCTGGCAATGACACCGTCTGTACGTGATAGGCCGGATCACTGCTGCCACTGCTGCCGAAATGCTCAAAGGGAAGATAGTCCCGCTCCTGGCCGGTAGCCCGCGTATAGCCGGTTACCCGGTCTATGGTGTACACCTGGTAATGGTCCGGATGTCCGCCTTCGGGAGTAACCGGATAATGGGCAGCGCGATGATTTATGCTGACCGGTATGGCGTCGTGGGCGAACAGGTTGATGGCCATTACGGCATTAATGGTAAAGCTGGTACATTCGACCCTGGGTGCTCCGGCGGGAAGATTGCCCAGCTCGAAACTGATTGTGAAGCGCTGTCCGTCGCCAAGCTGTCGGCACTGTTCCCCGATGTTCAGATCGATAAAGAGAAACTTCTCCGGGGTGCTGAAAAACTCCTGCACCCATTGATAGCCCGGAAAAGCCTGGGACTGACAGGGGAGCAGCTCCTCGCCTGCGGTAAAACCGGCGAGAGTCAGGCAGTTTGTCGGCACAGTCACGCTGCCGCCATCGGCGGCGGTAAGGATGATGCGTACGACATTCCGGCCAAAGAGCATTAGCAGATCGGTAGCCGATGCGTAATCGCCGGACAGGAACATACGCAGCGGTTTAACCGGTTGCCAGCTGGAGAGCGGCAGACCTTTGAGTGACAGGGAGAGACGAATTTCTCCGGCGTGACCGGACGCAGGCAGATAGGTCGCGTCGGTGAGCTCCAGCGGGTGAACTTCCACATCGGCGGTTGTCGCAAACTGGCATCTGGTGCCGTCCACCGGCGGGGAGGCAATCAGCGTACCGGCCGGGACTACAAAAGACTGCCCCGCTGTCGCGCGCGAGGTGAAACCGATAATGGTGGTCATGGGAAACGGGAGCAAAAGGTGAGGAAGAATCAGATGTCCCAGCGTATGGGTCAGTTCGGAAAAATTACCGCTCAGAATCTGGCGGCACATTGAAATGTTGTAGGCGGCTGCGTCCAGGATTCGTTCAGCGTCAGGATCGGTTCTGCTGCCATCCATGAGCGGAGCCAGGGCCGGGTTGACACGGGCAAATTCCGCTGCAAGTTCGTGCAACTGGTTCAGTTCGGTACGGAATAACTTGTTTTTCAATTCAGATGCTCCAGATTTGCATAAACTGTGAAAACGCTGCGGGAGTGTATACGAAAATAAACATGATCTCAATAACAAAAATTAACTTATTTAAGCAAATATATTGTGGTGTGGCAATAATCACTGGTTTGAGAGGCACATGTGGGCAATGTTGCCTGGTATAAAATTAAAGAATATTTTAATACACTTTTATGTATAGATAGTGAGGTCAACGGATTCAATAACAACCTCCACTCCCCTTGCGGGAGGGGAGGTATAAAAACATCAAAGTGGTGACTTCCTGCAAATTTATCGCAGGCCCCATTCGGGATTAAGTCTATGATTTACATAACAGTTTGTGGTAGGATTAAAACAGTAGTTTGAAATGACCGTTATGATGCTGCAAGAGTGTATACGGCGAAGTATTAAGTCCTGGGAGGACGCTCTTGACTGAAACCATTCCACAACTGAAAAACCGGATCACACGCTTTGTTGTCGGAATAATCGCTACCGTTGTCTGCATATCGGCATGGAGCATGTATGCCCAGTACGAGAATGCCATCTCGTATGCTGAAAGACAGGCGGAAGGTTATGTCCGGGCACTGGCTGAACACAGTGAAAGTGCCTTCGCCGAGACGGATCGCATTTTGCGTGATACGGTTCATGAATTGCATCGGGAAGGTGGCATTGAACGTATAGATCCGCGAGATCTGTTTGTTCTCCTGAAACGGCAGGCAGAGGGTACCTCCCAGATTGGAACGCTTTTTGTTGCGAATAGTGCCGGTACTATGCTTGCCAATTCAAACAAGTTCCCCCAGCCGCCAATCAATATAGCCGACCGGGAATACTTCAAACATTATCTGGATACCCCCGGAGCAGATTTCACCATAAGCAGACCTGTCATGAGCAGATTGGTCAACCGGTGGCGATTTAACCTGATACGCCCTCTCCCCCACGTTGGAGACAGTTTCAATGGAATAGTTACGGCCGCATTTGAAGTCTCCTATTTCGAAAAATTCCTTGGTTCAAGCAGTATCGGTCCTCGTGGCAGAGTCGTGCTGGTCAAAGACGATGGTGCACCACTTATTTTCGAACCATATATTAATAAAGCATACGAAAAAGACTTTCGCTCAACGGTTTTGTTCCGCGACAAACTGCCTGTAGCGCCATCAGGGACCTTCCGATTAACACACAGTACGGTTGATAAAGAGCCCCGCATCATTTCCTACAAACGTCTCAAACGGTTTCCGGTTACAGCAGTGGTTGCCCTTCATACCGGGGATATTTTGGACCCCTGGGCTAAAAAGGCGACCCTTCAGTCGCTTATGACGCTCGGTTTGTGCATGGTAATCATAATCCTGACAAGGGTCATGTTCCGCCATATGGACAGCCTTCACCTCAGCAGAACCACCGTTGACGAAAAAGAGAAAGAACTCGAAATTAAAGCGGCTCAACTCGATGCCGCAAGCGATGCGATCATGCAGTTGGATGGAAACGGGCGCTTGCTCCATTTCAATCAGGCCCTTTGTGCCATGACCGGCTACAGCAGGGAAGAATTGAACGGCACCATGCTGCATGACATCGAACCACCCGAATTTGCCGAGAAAATTCCTGCCAACATCCAGCAGCTACAGCTGTATGGTCAGTCAACCTTTGAGTCTGCATATCTGCGCAAAGACGGAACGGTCCTGCCTATTGAAATCCACGCCCGAACCATGGTCAGTGACGACCGCCCACTGATTCTCAGCATCGTTCGGGATATTTCCCAGCGCAAACGCGATGCAGCCCGGGATGAAACGCGGCTCCGGATCCTGGAGCGGATGGCAACCGGCAGTTCGCTGCCTGAGCTGCTGGAAATGATCGTCCGTTTTGTTGAGCAGGAGAATCCGGGCGCACTCTGTTCGGTGCTTCTGGCCGACAAGGACGGAACATTCCTGAAGCATGGCGCTGCTCCGAGTCTGCCGGACGCTTATAACGAAGCGGTTAATGGTCTCCGTATTGCCCAGGGGATGGGATCCTGCGGCACCGCAGCCTTTCAGAAAACCCGTGTGATTGTGGAAGAAATTGAGGGCCACCCGTTCTGGAAAGGTTTTAGGCCGGCGCGGGAAGCCGGTCTGCACGCATGCTGGTCCGAACCGGTACTCTCTTCGTCTGGCGATATATTGGGTACTTTTGCCATGTATTATCGCGAGCCCCGTGCCCCCAAACGTGAAGAAATCCAGTTTATCGAGGCTGCTGCGAACCTTGCCAGCATTGCCATCGGAAAAGTACGTGAGGAGGAGTTGCGGCAGAAACTTGAAGAACAACTGCTGCATATCCAGAAGATAGAGGCTGTCGGTCAGCTGGCTGGAGGCATTGCCCATGACTTCAATAATCTGCTGACACCGATTCTTGTCTATGCGGAAATGGCAAGACGGGGATTAGCTGCGGGAAGTCCGCTACTGCGGAGGATTGACGGGATTGTCACCGCCGCGCAAAAAGCAAAGGACCTTACCCAGAAACTGTTGTCATTCGGTCGCAAGCAGATGCTTTGTATCGAGGTGCTGGACTTGAACGATGTAATAGAATCCTTTCAGGACATAATGCGTCGCACCATCCGCGAGAATATTTCCATAAATGTAAAACTGGCACCGGGCGGAGCTAAGCTCAAGGCAGACCGCAGCCAACTGGAACAGATACTGCTGAATCTGACGGTGAACGCTCAGGACGCAATTGAAGGTGTCGGAACCATATCAGTGAATACCGCTCACGTATTGCTTGATGATGAGTATGTTAGGCAGCACCACGGCATGCTGCCGGGTGCTTACATACTTCTGGTGTTCAAGGACACCGGCTGCGGAATGGACGATGAAACGCTGTGCCATATTTATGAACCGTTTTTTTCGACCAAGCCGATCGGTCATGGCACCGGCCTTGGTCTGGCAACAGTATATGGCATTGTAAAGCAGCACGAAGGGTACATTGAAACACGAAGCCGTATTGGAGAAGGCACCTCGTTTCTTATCTATCTGCCGACAACAAAAGAGGAGTTCGCCGGAACGGACAGGATTTCACCCGTTCCGGAGGGAGAAGCTTATCGTCCTGCTTCTACTACAATTTTGCTGGTGGAGGATAATGACATGGTACGAGAGATGGCCGTTGATTTGCTGGAAACGGCCGGATATAACGTGCTCGTAGCCGATTCACCCGGTAAAGCCGGGGAGATCGAGCAAACGTTTGCCGGTACAATAGACCTGCTGCTGACCGATGTCGTTATGCCTGAAATGAACGGCATGGAGTTGTTCGAAAGCTTGCAGGGACGGCGACCAATGATGGCGGTGCTCTACATTTCCGGCTATACCAGTGATGTGGTCGTACGTGATGGAGCGCTTGAAGAAGCGGTTAATTTCCTGAGGAAGCCGTTTACATCGGAACAGCTCATTGAAAGGGTCGGGCAGATGATTGCCCTGAAGGGTTGAAAGACCAAACCCCTCTTGTATGATCAGGGGAGACTTAGAGGTATCCCCCCTTGTTAAGGGACTGAGGGGGGTTGTTTTTAGAATGTTTTTATTTTGCCGTTTGCCTTATGCCTCTTTTGCAAGCATTGAACTGATTGTTTGTGCAAAGTCTTCCATTACGTACGGCTTTGACACAGCCCCGATAAAGCCGTATGCAGAATAGTTGGACATGATTGGATTGTCTGAATAGCCGCTCGATACAATCAGGCGCGCTTCCGGATCGAAAGCAAGAATCTTCTGTGCTGTCTCCCTCCCCCCCATGCCGCCGGGAATTGTCAGGTCCATAATTACTGCCGTATAGGGATTTCCGGACTCTATAGCTCCCTTATACAGCGCTATTGCTTCCATGCCATTCACGCATGTTGTCACGTGATACCCCATGAAGCGCAGCATGTGCACCGTTACATCCCGGATAAGCTGCTCATCATCCATAACAAGGATTGAACCGGCCATAGTACCGTTGGCAGTGATCTTGCCGGTGGTGGTTTGTTTCGGCACATAAGGTTTGCCGGTTGACGGCAGGTGGATCGAGAAGGTTGTTCCCGCTCCCGGCATGGAATCCACACCGATATGCCCGCCATGCTTGCTTATAATTGAATGAGCCGAAGCGAGGCCGAGGCCGTTCCCATCCGGTTTGGTTGTAAAGTAGGGATCAAATATTCTTTTCATATTTTCGTTCGGTATGCCGCATCCGGTATCAGTAAATGTGAGGCAGATGTATGTGCCGGAAGGAAGTGCCAGCGTATTACCGGCGCTGAGTGTTTCGTTACGGGCGCTTACCGTTAACGAGCCGCCGTCAGGCATCGCTTGCGTGGAGTTGATTATGATGTTGTGAAATACCTGGCAGATCTGCCCTTCATCAGCTTCGATGCCATGCACGGAGTCAGAGATATCAATAACGGCCTTGACGTTAGAGCCATGAAGCACCAGTGAAGCGGATTCATCCACCAGCTGCCGGAGTGAGACTACCTTTTTCACCGGTTCACCACCACGTGCAAAGGTCAGGAGTTGATGGGCCAGTTCGGTAGCCCGCATGGAAGCCTTTTCAGCCCCTGCCAGAGCCTCAAACGACTTGTGTGAACTATCAATGAACATCCGCGCAAATGATAAATTGCCCATGATTCCGGTCAGGATATTGTTGAAATCGTGGGCAATGCCCCCGGCGAATATTCCGAGGGATTCCAGCTTTTCAATTTTCAGGCGCTCTTTTTCGATTTCTTTTTGTTCCGTGATATCCTGCATAAAGCCGACAGTGCCAAGCAATTCTCCGCTTTCGGCTATTATTGGAGCCTTATAGGTCTGGACCCACTTGCGCACGCCGTTTTCCAGAATCTCTTCTTCAACAATCTTTTTCTGGCGGGACTCCATCACAGCGCTGTCATCCGCACGGTAGCCCTCGGCGAGGTCGTGCGGGGCAATATCCAGATCACGCTTACCGGTCAGTTCATCAGGATTTTGCACACCAAAAGTTTGAGCAAATTTCTGGTTTACTGCAAGAAAACGGCTTTCAGTGTCCTTCAGCCACACGGCAAAGGGGAAATTGTCCAATAATGCCCGCTGATAGCGTTCCTTGTTCTGTAGCGATTCTACCGTCCGTTTACGCTCGGAGATGTCTCTCACGACATACACAAGCATGGCGGCGACCCCTTGATCATCCAGTATGGGGGTAATGGAGTGCTCCGAATCAAAGGCTGAGCCATCCTTTCTTTTCATGGTAAAGTTTGCTTCAAAATAACCATGTTCAGTACATGCCTCCAGCATCTCATGCCCAAATCGCTCCGTCATTTCCTCTGAGGTATAGAAAAAGGATGAGGTAGTGCCGATCATTTCTTCGCGAGTATAACCGAACATAGTCTCACACGTTTTGTTGCAGTCCAGGACTCTCCGGGTCCCACTCTCAACGATAAAGATGGCCTCGTTCAGGCTTTCAAATGTTTTATCAAGAAGCATTTTTGATTCACGCAATGCCAGCAGGGTCTGCTTATGGTCAAAGACCTCTTCTATTAATGCCGAATTGGTTGCGTCCAGCTCGGCAGTCCGCTCTCCCACGCTCTGTTCGAGACTTCGATTGTGTTCCAGCAGACGGTCTTCTGTGCGCTGAAGGTTTTCAGTCATCTTGTTGAAACAGATGGCCAGCTCTCCGATCTCGTCGTCGATTACAACAGAGGCCCGTGCTGCGCGCTCCCCTTCTGAAATACGTCTGGTTATGTCAACCAGTTCACTGATTGGTTCGGTAATCAGGCGTGAAAGAAATGAAGTCATAAACCGTGCTGCAACAAACGTGGCGAAGAATATCAGCAGCATCACTATGCCGGCCATGACGATCCGTTGGCGTATGTCCTGCCGGACATGAGTCTCCAGTGCAGTGCAAGTGTTATGTATCTGCCTGGAGATGACAAACAGATCTTTCATGGTTTTGGTTGTCAGTGTTTCGTAGAGGCTGTGGTGCTCGAATGCGGAAATATAGTCCCTGGCGTCACTGATTATTTGGGAGAAAATTTTCCGCGTTTTGATGTCGTGCGGCTTGTGAGCAGGTTGCCCCAGATACCCGACAAGATTATCGACAGCGCTTCGAAGCTTTTCTGAAGAAGCGTGTTCCCTTGAACTCCGGAGTTCCTGCTGTTGCCAGTGGGTGTCGAGTAGCTGCCCGAAAATGTTATTCAATTCTGCGATGCCGGGGAAATCATTATGGCTGGTTCGGGCCTCATCCATCGTGGTGGCCAGCTTCTTCCCGAGAAAAATTTCTCTGCTCTCCAATGCTGCTGATTGGCCTTTTTCCATAGCAAATTTTTGAAAACTGCTCATGAACTCATCAAGCAACGAGTTGATGTTTGATTTGTGTGCATCGGGTTTAATCCGCTCTCTGAAGTCCAGAAGCTGTGGCCGGATCGATTCCAGCAGTTGATAGACCTGGTTTGCGTCTTCTCGCGAAACGGTTTGAGCAAAGCTGCGCTCGGAATCGGTAATCTGGTTTACTGTCCTGATGATGTGCTCGATTTTCCGCAGGCTCTCTATTTGGCTGGTGATGGAAATGACTGCAATGCCAGCTACCCCGGCATTGATTGCCATGAGTGACAGCAGAGTACCAAAGCTGAACCGGAGTTTTTGCCGGAACGTAAGTCGGGAAAAAAAGCCGCTAGTCATGGTGTGTACATCCGAAATGAGAATTGATATAAACTGCTGTACATCTAAAAAAAGAGGCTCATAGGGCCCTCTCAACTCGAACTGAAACATTCGCGTAATTTTATCACAATACAGTAATGAAAAGCATCTACTGAATTAGTGGTATATAAAATAGGAGAAAGTGCGCCTTTATTTCCGAAGTGTTTTATAAACACTTGTCAAATAAACAAAAATCTGACATAGTGATAAATCTTCGACGGGCAGCAATGCCCGTCGTTTTATTTTGAGGAATTGAGGAGTTTTACCCATGCAGGAACGAATCAGAAATATTGCTATTATTGCCCACGTTGACCACGGCAAAACTACCCTGGTCGATGCCATGCTTAAACACGCCGGAGTGTATCGTGCCAATGAAGCCATCACCGAGCGGGTCATGGACTCGAATGACCTGGAAAAGGAACGAGGCATCACTATTCTGGCCAAGAGTCTCTCGATCCACCATGGCCAGTACAAAATTAATATTGTAGACACCCCCGGCCATGCTGACTTCGGCGGCGAAGTTGAGCGTGTGCTCAAAATGGTTGACTCCGTTTTGTTGCTGGTAGATGCCCTGGACGGCCCGATGCCGCAGACCCGCTTCGTACTTAAAAAGTCGCTTGATCTCGGTCTGAAGCCGATTGTCGTTATCAACAAGATCGACCGTCCTGGCAGCCGTCCGGACGAAGTCCTCAACATGGTCTTTGATCTTTTCTGCGAACTGAACGCCTCAGACGATCAACTGGACTTTCCGGTTGTCTACACCAGTGCCAAAATGGGCTATGCCAAGCTGGATATCAATATTGAATCCGTCAGCATGGAGCCGCTCTTCGCGGTTGTTGAAGCCAATGTTCGCCCCCCTAAGGGAGATGTAAATGCGCCGTTCCAGATGTTGATTGCCAACATCGATTATAACGACTATATCGGCCGCATGGCGACCGGACGTATCTTTAACGGCAAAGTAAGGGCCGGCGAGACGGTAGCCATGATCAAGCAGGACGGTACGATCACGAAGGGCCGCATCTCCAAACTGCTCGGCTACGAAGGATTGAAGCAGATCGAGATCGAAGAGGCCGGCACCGGTGACATTGTAACCGTAGCCGGTTTTGAAGATGTCAGCATTGGCGAGACCCTGGCCTCTGCCGAAACTCCCATTGCAGTACCCTACGTATCAATCGATGAGCCGACTCTGTCGATGAACTTCATCGTCAATACATCCCCTTTTGCCGGCCGTGAAGGTAAATGGGTCACTTCTCGCAACATCCGCGAGCGCCTTACCAAAGAGCTGCGCACCAACGTTTCCCTGCGTGTTGAGGACACTGACAGTCCCGATACGTTCCGGGTTTCCGGACGCGGCGAACTGCATTTGTCGATTCTGATCGAGACTATGCGCCGTGAAGGTTTCGAACTTGCTGTTTCCAAGCCCGAAGTCATCGTCCGTATCAAAGACGGCATAAAAATGGAGCCGATGGAATACCTGGTGGTGGACGTTGCCTCCGAGTTCCAGGGAGCTATCATTGAGAAGATGGGGCCTCGCAAAGGCGAAATGGTCGCAATGGCACCGATGGGCGAGATGGTCCGTCTTGAATTCATAATCCCTGCCCGTGGCCTGATAGGCCTGCGCGGCGAGGTGTTGACCGATACACGCGGCACCGCTGTTATGACTCATACGTTCCACGAATATGCTGCATATAAGGGTGAAATCCCCGGCCGTAAAAACGGCGCTCTGATGGCTATGGATCATGGTGATACCACTGCCTACTCGCTGGATGCCTTGCAGCCGCGCGGCACACTGTTTATCGGTGCCGGGGTAGAAGTATACGGCGGCATGATCATTGGGCAGAACAATAAGGACAGCGATTTGGATGTAAACCCCTGCAAAGGTAAAAAGCTGACAAATGTGCGCGCCTCCGGCACCGACGACGCCATCAAACTGACTCCGCCAAGACTTTTGACTCTGGAGCAGGCTCTTGAATTCATCGAGGATGATGAGTTGGTTGAAGTTACGCCGCTTTCAATCCGTCTGCGCAAGAAGGAGCTTGATCCAACTCGTCGCAAGCGGGCGTCCAAGGGATGATATAGCCCATATTATAAAACTAAAAAGGCCGGAGCCACGAGTGTGGTTCCGGCCTTTTTTTGTTCAGATAATTTGTTTATTAAAATTGGATTCGATATATAATATTTTATATAATTATAGAAAATAAATGACATATTCTCGCAAAAACAGTTAATTGTAGATCTTATTTAAAACATAAAATAGTTTTGCAAAATAAATTATAATGTTTTATAATGTCTGTGTTATTGACTCATATCTACAGCAATAGTCCATAAACGCAAGGAACTGAGGGGAGTAAGATTATGGGACATGCGGCATTAAAAACAGAACAACAAGGATTTGTTGGGGCCATCAGCGGTCTGTCGTTGGCCGATATCGTTCAGATAAAAGGCGACAATCTGTATTCGGGCTGCCTGGTTGTCGAACACAACGGGAAGAATGGAATTATTTATTTCCGTGAGGGCGATGTGGTTCATGCCGAGCAGGGAGGCCTGGAAGGTGAAGAGGCCTTTTACGCCGTAATGGGGTGGGTAGGCGGCACGTTCCGGAGCGAACCGAAAATATCGACCACCAGACGAACCATCGATCAAGCTTTAAAATTTTTGATTCTTGAAGCGTTCTGCCGTATGGATGAGGTAAATAACGGCTCACAGCAGGAACGGCCGATGCAATCCAAATCGCGGCAGGAGCAACAGGTAGAATCCAGCTATTCCAGGGAAGGTGCAGGTATGAATGATGTCAGTGCGAAGCTTTCGGTTATCCCGGAAATTGAACAAGCGCTAGTTATTACCAAAGATGGGGTGCCCGTCGATGATGCATCATACGAGGCTCAGCATCTCGGAGCCAACGGCTTGTTTCTTGCCATATTTGCGAACAAGATCGGCTCTCAGTTTGGTGTCGGTGACTTAAAAGCCGCTACAGTCCACGGAATTGATCATCACCTTTTCCTTTTTGATTCAAAACGTCACCATCTCTGTATTTCTGCCAAAGGCAGCGCAAACGTCACTTCGCTTGATTCGGAAATTCGCCGTGTAGTGGCGCAAAGATAGGGAGGGCTGAGTTAGCCCATTCTATCCCCTGTTTTTGACAGGAAGGTATTAACAGCCGATCCGGAAGCTCTCTGCGAGTTTCCGGATCGGTACAGCCTTCATTCGGGTCGATACACAAAATTCTGATTATAGTTAATCCGCTATTTTATATCCCTTCCGCATGAAACATTTCCGTCAGATATTCCGGTGACAGCAGTTTCATCGCAGTGCCAACTCCATAGCTTCCAGCTTCTTTACCCGGTCGCGTAGTTCGGCGGCTTTCTCGAAATTCAAATCTTTGGCCGCTGCCAGCATCTCCTTGCGTAGCTTTTTCACCAGTTTTGGAATCTCTTTCGGAGCGAGGTATTCTTCACCCGCTTCGGCAATTCCGACCGGTTGCGTGACATAATCTTTCTCCTCAATCGATTCCAGAATGCTGCGCAGCCCTTTTTTGACCGTTTCAGGCGTGATGTTGTGTTCTTCGTTGTAGGCCAGTTGTTTTACCCTCCGCCGCCCGGTTTCATCCAAACAGGCCTGCATTGAGCGGGTTATGCTGTCGCCGTACATCAACACCCGGCCATTAATATTACGGGCGGCGCGGCCGCATGTCTGAATCAATGATCGCTCCGAACGAAGAAATCCCTCCTTGTCGGCATCAAGAATTGCAACCAGAGAAACCTCCGGCAAATCAAGGCCCTCACGCAACAGGTTTATCCCGACCAATACGTCGAATTCACCCAGGCGCAGGTCACGGATGATCTGCATTCGCTCAATGGTGACGATGTCAGAATGGAGATATTTGATCCGCACTCCCAGCTCACGGTAATAGTTCGTCAGCTCTTCAGACATGCGTTTCGTTAATGTTGTGATCAGCACTCGCTCGCCGCGGGAGACTGTTTCGCGGACTTCATGGAGAAGGTCATCCACCTGGCCGAATCCGCCCTCCTTTGCCGTCACCGGTCGCACCTCAATGATCGGGTCAATTAATCCGGTCGGGCGTATTACCTGTTCGACAAACACGCCTCCGCTTGCTTCAAGTTCATAATCGGCCGGTGTTGCCGAGACGTAGACCGCCTGCCGGATGCGGTTTTGAAACTCCTGAAAATTAAGAGGACGGTTATCAAGGGCTGCCGGCAAACGGAACCCATAGTTGACCAGCGTATCTTTGCGCGAACGATCACCCCGGTACATGGCGCCGGTCTGGGGGATGGTGATGTGCGACTCATCCACAAACAGCACGAAATCATCCGGGAAATAATCAATCAGCGTATAGGGGGCCTCGCCTGTCTGGCGTCCATCGAAATAGCGGGAGTAGTTTTCAATGCCGTGGCAAAACCCCATCTCTTCCATCATTTCGATGTCATAAAAGGTTCTCTGCTCGATGCGCTGAGCTTCCAGAAGCATGTTCCGTTCGCGGAAATACCTGATCCGCTCCGCCAGGTCGATCCTGATCTGCTCTACCGCCCGCTCCAGCGTTTCACGGGTGGAAACGTAATGCGAAGCCGGGTAGATGGAACACTTGGAGAGTTTTTGCAGAACTACGCCCCGCAACGGATCGATTTCGCTGATAGCTTCCACTTCGTCTCCGAAAAACTCAATCCGCAGTGCCCGTTCATTGTCGTAGGCCGGGAAAATCTCAATGACATCGCCACGCACCCGGAAGGTGCCGCGATGGAAATCCATATCGTTGCGCTCGTACTGAATCTCAATCAGCTTTTTGAGTAATTCGTCACGACCGTAATCATCTCCCTGATGAAAGAAAATATGCATGGCCTGGTATGCTTCCGGTGAGCCGATGCCGTAGATACAGGAGACCGATGCAACGATGATGACATCACGACGTGTCAGGAGGCTGCGCGTTGCCGAATGACGCATCTTGTCGATCTCGTCGTTGATGGCGGAGTCCTTTTCTATGAAAGTATCACTGGTCGGTATGTAGGCTTCCGGCTGATAATAATCATAATAAGAAACGAAGTATTCCACGGCATTATCCGGGAAAAGTTCCTTGAACTCGCCGTAAAGCTGAGCCGCCAGCGTTTTGTTGGGGGCCAGCACCAGTGCCGGTCGGCCGGTGTGGGCGATGACGTTGGCTACGGTGAATGTTTTGCCGGAGCCGGTGACGCCCAGCAGTGTCTGATGGCGGTCGCCCCGTTCGATCCCCTCAACCAGTTCAGAAATTGCCAGTGGTTGATCGCCGCGCGGGGTGTAGGATGTTGTGAGATTGAAGGTTGTCATAGGAGTCCATAGCGGTATATACTGGTGTTCTATAAATGTGATTTGTGCTGCATTCTGTCGAGTACGTTACCACGAGGCCAGCCATGAAACAAGGGGACTTCAAAGGATCAGCACACTTATGCCGGGTTTACGGGCAGGCAAAGGACTGCAACCTGCTTCAGGGTAGCCCCATCCCTACTTTTGTGATCGACGAAACCCATACCGTCATTCTCTGGAATCGTGCCTGTGAACATATTACCGGTTTGAGCGCCGCAGAAATAGTCGGCACCAATAAGCTCTGGAAGCCGTTTTATTCCCATGAACGGCCGATAATGGCAGATCTGATCATGTCAGGTGCGACCGATGAGGAAATCAATCGGCACTACGGCGATATCTGGCAGCGCTCATCCACAATTGATGGAGCCTATGAATCAGAAGATTTTTTCCCGAACATGGGTCATTGCGGAACCTGGCTTTTCTTTACCGCCTCCCCGCTGTTTGACGAAAACGGGCGCATGATTGGCGCAATTGAAACCTTGCAGGATATCACTGCTCGTAAACGAGCCGAAGCGGACTTGAAGACATATCGTGAAAATCTTGAAGAACTGGTCCGCCAGCGCACGGCTGAGCTTGCTCAGGCCCACGACGAGCTGCTTGACAAAGCTGCTGTTCTGGAACAGGCCAATGAAGAACTGTCCCAATATGCCTTCGTCGCTTCCCATGATCTGCGCGCACCGCTGCGGGCCGTGCGGAACTACGCTGATTTCCTTCGGGAGGAGCTTGAACAGATCCTGAGTGACGAACAACTCAGCTATTTTGCGGGGCTTGGCAGTGCCTTGCGGCATGGAGACGAGCTGGTGACCGATCTGCTGGAGTTTTCCCGAATCGGAAATGCAGTCATTACGACCGGGCCAATCGCTCTGAAGCCGTTTCTTGCCGAAGTGTCCGGTAGATTGGAAAAACTTCCCGAAGATGAGCTGATTGTTGCTGACAGCCTTCCTGTGGTACTGGCAGATTGCACCCTTCTGACTCAGATATTCTCAAACCTGATCGTAAACGGGTTCAAATTTAACCATTCACCGGTCAAGCGTGTCGAAATCGGGATTGCAGAAGAACGGAACGGAGTACGGGAGCTGTTTGTCCGGGATAACGGGATCGGCATCGACTCTCGTTATCATGACCGGATATTCAAGATGTTTAAACGGCTTCATACCCACAAGGAATTCGAAGGTACCGGCATCGGTCTGGCGATTGTTAAAAAAGCCGTTGCAAAGATGCATGGGGCTGTGCGGGTTGAGTCTGAAATTGATAAGGGCAGTACGTTTTTTGTGACACTGCCAACCGTAGAAAACGGGGAGAAATGATGAACGAGAAAGACTTTGTTGTTCTGATGGCGGAGGATGACGAGCACGACGTCATTGCAACGAGGAGAGCCTGGAAAACCAATAAGATGGCCAATCCGCTTTATATTGTCAAAGATGGTGAAGAGTGTCTTGATTACCTGTATCGCCGTGGCGCTTATGGTGATCCGGTCTCTTCACCCTCCCCCGGGATCCTCCTGCTGGATATCAATATGCCCAAAATGGACGGACTGGAGACCTTGAAGGCGATCCGTGACAGCCGGGAATTCAGGCAACTGCCCGTTATCATGCTTACTACCTCGCAGGCGGAGGAAGACCGTATCAAAAGTTATTCTCTCGGTGCCAACGCTTATATTGTCAAGCCGATCGGATTCGATAATTTTTCAGAAGCGATCAGGACCATTAACCTTTTCTGGAAACTGGTGGAGCTGCCGGGAGGAAACCGATGAAACAGTCCGAACAGCCGGAACGCATGAACATCTTGCTGGTGGAGGATAACGAACATGACCGGACGGCTTTTCACCGCGCCTTCCGAGAGGTTGAGTACCTCTGCGCCATCACCGATTGCACCCGGGCCCCTCAGGCCGTAGCCATGATCGAGGCTGATCCGTCGGCATTTGACGTAGTGGTGGTTGATCACCACCTTCCCTGCCAGTACGGGCTGGATCTCTGCAAGGAACTACTGGCCGCAGAAGTTCCCCTGCCACTGGTGATCCTGACCGGGAGCGGTTCGGAGCAGGTGGCCATCGAGGCACTCAAGGCAGGAGTCAATGACTACATCATTAAAGACCCTGACCGGTCCTACCTGCAGATGTTGCCGATAGTTCTTGCAGAAGTTGTTGCCGCCTTTAAGGGCCGCATCGCGCATATGGCATCAGAAAAATCACTGCGAGAAAGCGAAGAGCGCCTTTCCAGCATTATCGAAGGGCTTACGGTGCCGACCTTCGTTATTGATGCTGATCATATTACCACTCACTGGAACCTGGCCTGCGAAAAAATTACCGGGATCCCGGCACGTGAAGTGATTGGAACCAGTCAGCAGTGGCGGGCATTTTACCCGTCAGAACGACCGGTCATGGCTGACCTGATCATGGACAGGGCTATGGAGGAGGAGGTTGCCAGTCATTACAGCGGGAAGTACCGGCGTTCGGACCTGCTTGAGGGATCCTTTGAAGCGGAAGATTTTTTCCCCCATCTGGGTGAAGGGGGAAAATGGCTCTTTTTTACCGCCGTTCCGCTCAAAGGAGGAAACGGAGAGGTTGTCGGCGCAATAGAGACGCTTCAGGATGTTACGGAGCGGAGAAAGGCGGAGATTGCACTGAAGGAGAGTGAACACCGCCACCGCGAGCTCAGTATTACTGATGCCCTGACCGGATTGTATAACTCCCGGCATTTTTTTACACGGGCGCATGAAGAGGTCGAACGCTGCAATCGCTACGGCTCTCCACTTTCGCTGATTTTACTGGATGTGGACAACTTCAAACGCTATAACGACACGTATGGACACCTTGAGGGCGATCATGTCCTTTCCGGACTGGCGGAGGTGATTCTCCGGGAAATACGCGGGGCCGACTCCGCCTACCGTTACGGCGGAGAAGAGTTCATTGTCCTTTTCCCCGAAACGGAACCAGCCGAAGCCCTGATCGTAGCCGAGCGACTGAGGCAGGCCTTCGAGGAAACGATTTTTACTCCGCTGCCGGGTGAAAAGGCCCGATCAAGCGTCAGCATCGGCGGCGGGGACTACCGGCCGGAGGAAGGCTTGACGGCGTTTGTCAAAAGGGTCGATGAGGCAATGTACCGCGCCAAAAATTGCGGCAAAAACCAGGTGGTTTTTGTGTAATTGGCAGGCAGTGACCCCTGTGACGGCTATTTTCCGGAGACAAACTCCCGTGCTTTTTGAATCCGTCGGATTGTTTCCTCGGCTCCGAGCGTCATCACGATTTCACCGATTCCCGGTGCTTGTGTGCCTCCCGAGAGGGCGATGCGGACCGGCTGTCCAACCTGCCCCATTTTCCAACCGTTTTCGGAGCAGATCTCTTTGAAGAGGGCATCGATTTCAGGGATACTGTTCGTCGCTGAACCGGAAAGCTTTTCTGTTACTTTGGCAAATACCTCCGCCAGCAGTTCCTTGTCAAACTTGGCCAATGCGGCATCGTCATAATTGACCGGTGCGTTGTAGTAGAAAACGGCGCGCTCAGCCATTTCTTCCAGAGTTTGTGCCCTCTCCTGCAACGTTTTGACAACCGCCGCCAGGTCGGGGCCGCCGAGCGTCGAAACCCCACGTGCCGCCAGATGGGGCTGTAATAATGCGGCCAGCCTCTCGGGTTCGCTGTTTTTGATGTAATGGGCATTCAGCCAGTTCAACTTCTCAGTATTGAATACCGAGGCAGAACGTCCCACATTGCAGATGTCGAATTTCTGAATCATTTCTTCGCGGCTGAAAATCTCGTCATCACCGCTGCTCCACCCCAATCTGACCAGATAGTTCATCAGTGCTTCAGGCAGATAACCCATGTCCCGGTAAGCAATTACGCTGGTGGCGCCATGTCGTTTGGAGAGGCGTGCCTTGTCAGAACCGAGGATCATCGGAACATGGGCAAATTGTGGTACCGGAAATCCGAGTGCCTCGTAGAGTTGTACCTGGCGAGGCGTATTGTTGACATGGTCATCGCCGCGGATAACGGTCGTGATACGCATGGTGGCATCATCAATTACCACGCAGAAGTTATATGTCGGCGTACCGTCGGTGCGCTGGATAATCAGGTCGTCCAACTCTTCATTCGGGAACGTTATGGTTCCTTTGATCAGGTCATTAAAAGAGGTTACTCCCCCTTGCGGTGCCCGGAAGCGAACGACATATGGCTGGCCGTCGGGCTGATCGGCCCGTTCGCGGCAGGTGCCGTCGTACTTTGGCTTGCGTCCTTCCTGCATGGCCAGATTACGCTTGGCGTCCAGTTCTTCGGCGGTGCAGTAACACTTGTACGCCTTACCGGCTTCCAGAAGTTTCCGGACATACTCCTTGTAAAGTGGAAATGACTCGGATTGATAAAACGGGCCTTCATCCCAATCAAGGCCAAGCCATTTCATCCCTTCCAGAATCGCGTCCACAGACTCACTGGTGGAGCGCTCCACGTCGGTATCTTCAATGCGCAGAATAAATGTACCACCCTGTTGTCTGGCCAGCAACCAGTTGAAAAGCGCGGTGCGGGCACCACCGACATGAAGGTAGCCTGTTGGGCTGGGGGCAAAACGGACTCTAAGGTCGGACATGTAATAACTCCTTTGATCTGGCACTGCAGAAGGTGAATGTGCCGCGGCACTATAGCCGGGAATGCTATAGTG
>JANXZX010000141.1 GCA_025355325.1 Geobacteraceae bacterium | reverse complement strand
GATCCACCACGCCTGACAAACGCCAGGCAAGCGGCTGGTTATAGGTAGCCGGGTCCGGAAGTGTCTGTTGCATCAGCCACATCCCTTGCTGGCCAAAGGACATCGGCAATGGCTGCCGCCGGTCCGCCTTCTCAATGGGATGCAGGTTTTGACGCTGATCTTCTGTGGACGCTATTTGTTCAGCCTGCTTTTCAATCGTGGGATGCTCGAACATTTGGCGCAATGACACCTCTTTGCCAAGCCGGTGCTTGATATGCGAGATCATCACCGCAGCCAGCAAGGAATGCCCGCCCAAATTAAAAAAGTTGTCCTGAATGCCGATTCTTTCCCGGCACAGGACGTTTTGCCAGATTGTTACCAGTTCACGCTCCACTGCATCATGCGGGGCCGCATACCCGGCGCCGGACGCCAGTTCCACCCCGTCCAGTAGCGCCAGCGCCTCCCGGTCCAGCTTGCCGTTGGGAGTCAGAGGCAGTGCCGGAAGGATGAAAAACCGCGACGGAATCATGTAGTCCGGCAGCTTCTCAGCCAGCCATTGCCGGAGCGACGCGGCAGACAATGCCGAGGCATCACGCGCGACGACGAACGCGGCCAGTTCCATTTCGTTCACGCCATCCGGTTTGGTCGTCACCGCGCCGGCGCTTGTGGCTGGATGCTGCCACAACACCGATTCGATTTCGCCCAACTCAATCCGGAACCCGCGGATTTTGACCTGCTGATCCATACGCCCCAGAAACACCATGTGGCCATCAGCCAGCCAGTGGGCCAGGTCGCCAGTGCGGTAGAGACGGGCGTCCGTCCGGTCGCTGAATGGATGAGGAATGAACCGTTCGGCCGTGAGTTCAGGCCGGTTGAGGTAACCTCGCGCCAGCCCTGCGCCGCCAACAAACATTTCGCCCGGAACGCCGACAGGCGCGGGCCTGCCTTGCGGATCAAGGATGTAGACCTGCAAATCAGGAATCGGCACACCGATCACACTTGGGGACTGCACATCTTGTTTCGTCAATGGCCGATAGGTGACATGCACGGTGGTTTCCGTGATGCCATACATATTCACGAGTTGCGGCTGCGTGTCGCCATGGCGCTCAAACCAAGGCTTCAGGCTTTGCATTTGGAGTGGCTCGCCGCCGAAAATAACATATCGCAATGCCAGGTCACGCGGCACGGCAGCGGATGATTCCGCTTGAATCAACGGCCGGAATGCGCCTGGCGTCTGGTTCAGCACGGTGATTCCTTCCGCCGCGAGCAGTTGACAAAATGCTTCTGGAGACCGGCTCACGAAGTAGGGCACAACGATCAGTCTTCCACCGTGAAGCAAAGCCCCCCAGATTTCCCAAACCGAGAAATCGAACGCATACGAGTGAAACATCGTCCATACATCCTGCTCATTGAAATGAAACCAATCGGCGGTGGCTTGCATGAGCCGGACGACATTGTGATGCGTGATGAGCGTGCCCTTGGGGCGGCCGGTGGAACCGGAAGTGTAGATCACATATGCCAGATTGTCCGGGGTCACGCCCGTCGCCGGCGCGGCCGCGCAATCCTGATAGATGGATTCCCATCCACCATCGAGAGCGATGACCTGTGCGGATGTGGGTGGCAGTTTCCCACGCAGTGCCACCTGCGTGAGGATCACGGGCGCATCCGCATCCTCCAACATGAAGGCGACCCGCCCGGCCGGATAGGCGGGATCAATCGGCACGTAGGCACCGCCGGCTTTCAGCGTCCCCAAAATGGCGACGATCATTTCCAGCGACCGCTCGAGAAACAACGCCACCAACGATTCCGGCCCCGCGCCCAGCGACCGCAAATGATGGGCCAGGCGGTTGGCCCGCGCGTTGAGTTCCCGGTAGGTCAGCGAGTTGTCCTCGAAAACCACCGCCACGGCATCCGGCGTGCGCTGCGCCTGCTCCTCAAACAACTCATGCACGCACTGGTCCGACGGGTAGTCCCGCGCGGTTGGGTTCCATCCCTCCGCGACTCGATGACAGAACTCTCCTGATAGGGGTGGTTTTCCACTCATGGGTCGGCAGACCGGGGGGAGTGTTGCAGGATGAACACGGCAACAGCCTGCGCGCAGCCGGGCGTTTATCCAGCACAAATGCTTCACGGGTCCGGGAATTTGTCATGGAAATCGCGTAATCATTTCGCGCCCTTCCGCAAGAAACTCCCTGCCGCCGCCCTGACCGCCGCCGCCGTAGCACCCCGACTGCGCGCCGCCACCCCGAATCCCAAAATCCGCATCGGCGCGCGCCAATTCGGCAGCGACGCGGTGAAAGCCTACTATGACATCGGCAATTCGACCAACGCCGGGTTTGACGT
>JANXZX010000139.1 GCA_025355325.1 Geobacteraceae bacterium | reverse complement strand
GATTGTACGAATTTTTTTACTGCTGAGAAGTATGATTCAAGATTGACCGGCAATATGGTATTGTGATCGCCACGCTCAAAAATCAGCAACTCCTTCGGTTCATTGGCCCAGTCATAGAGACGTTCGGCGTGGGAGACCGATACCAGGTCGTCATTTCGGGTATGCATTATCAACACGCGCCCACCAAAGTCGGAAATCTTGTCGCGTTGATTGAAATATCTGTCAACTGACGACATCAGTTCGTCAATTGTTGCACCGACATCGCGCGGATCGATGCGAACCAATATCCGCTCCAGCGGGTCGGCCAGGCCGCTCTCAATAATCAGTCCTGCTGCGCGAGGATAGAGCGAAACAGCATGCAAGGCGTAGAGCGAGCCGAGCGAACGCCCGAAAAAGATAATTCGTTCCGGGGGCACGCCCGATGCCTCGACAAACAGTGCCACATCTTCCAGCAGGGCGGCCAATGCAGGAACTCCGCTGGACATGCCGTAGCCTCGGTATTCGGCCAGCAACAGGTTGGCTCCCAGAGCGGATATTTGATCTTCGAACTCGCCACAATAGTCGGCCACTGTCTCGCCATTGCCGTGGAAATGGATAATGGTCGGGGCATCGTCACACACGTGATTGTAGCGACAGCCGAGGGTGAATCCATTCCCTTTAACAAAAAACGGCTCCTCGAAATTGTTTGGCCAGGGATAGAAATAACGGCTGGAGAGCAGCGGATGGTCTAAAAATGGATCTTTCATATGGCTTCCAATCTCAGGATTGTTTTTTACAAATAATATAAAAATCCATTATGCAAGTGAATGATTTATTTTACATGATATTATCCTTCAAGAAGAGGTGGTGTTTAAATTTAGAAAGTTCAAATTATTTACTAGTATATTAGAAACTATTATGCTATCAAGTTGAATACTATGTGGTAAGATTTGGCGAACAGCTAAACAAAATATGAATGAAGGAGTAAGTAACGTGAAACTGAGCATATTGGGCTGTTCCGGTTCAGAAATTCCCGGTCGTTATCCCACCGCCTTTTTGGTAAATAATGACCTGTTGCTCGATGCCGGTACTGTTGGCGCTGTTCTGGGGGCTGACGAACAGAGGCAAATCCATCACGTTTTGGTAACTCATCCTCACCTGGACCATGTATGCGGAATTCCCTTTTTGGCCGATGCCCTCGTGTTGTCGGAGCAACCCCATAAAGTTACCGTCTACAGCGTCAGCCAAGTGCTTGATGCCCTTCACAATAATTTGTTCAATGGTATTATCTGGCCTGATTTCACCAAGGTGCCGTCGCCGATATCGGCCCCTTTGAAATTCCACAAACTCACACCGGGAGTTGAAGTTCATTTTGCTGACTATCTGGTAACGGCTTGGCCGGTACATCATACGGTGCCGGCTGTGGGCTATCGAATCCGTAATAAGGACGCTATACTCCTTTACACAGGTGACACAGGTCCAACAGACCAACTCTGGCAAGAAGCGGGGGAAATATCTGCGTTGATTGTCGAGGTATCCTTTCCGAATGCAATGTCAGATCTGGCCTTGGCCACTGGCCACCTGACCCCGGAATTGTTGTCGCGAGAATTGTTGAAGCTGTGCTGTCATCCACCTCTCGTTCTGATCAGCCATTTAAAACCCGAATACGAAGCATTGATCTGTCAAGAGCTGGCCGAGCTAAGAATACACGGGCTGAAAATTCTGCATGAAGGTCAGACGTTCAAATTTTAGGGAGCTGTTATCAGATATTAGTGTACAGAATAGAGAATAGTAGGAAGATGCTTCAAAATTAATAGCTGTTTTGCGATATGCGTGTGTGGCTACGGGCTGTCAGTCAAAATAACTTTTTTCAGTTTCAAATGTTTCAGTAAAAACTTCAAGCATCGCATCAAGCAGCGCCTGATCGATTCCCAATTCTACTGCCGCTACAGAATCAACAATATTCAGATCAGGATCTGGTTGTCTCACGCCGATACCTGCCTTGTGACACAGCATATCCGAGAGAGCGGCTACGCAGACTAGTTTTACGGAATATTCTTCATCGGCCTCGTTAAAAATCAGGTTGTGGTGATTCAGTACTGTATTGATTATTGTTGCCGGAAAATTCCATTTATTCAGAACTAAAGCCCCTACTTCAGAATGGGTATATTCATAAACCCGCTTTTCAGCTTCCGCAAAAGAAATCCCATCGTTGTAACAAAGTTCCATAACGGTATTAAATTTCTTGTTATCGAGAAAATTCATAATATTTTTTCCGATATCATGAAACAAGCCGCATAGAAACGCTTCGTCTCCTCGAACAGTGGCAGTCTCTTTCGCTATAAGACGCGCTGCCAATCCGGCACCAAAAGAATGTTCCCATAACATTTTTTCCGTAAGTCCATACGGTTGATATACTTTTTTTGCAGATGCCGCAATTACCAGACTTTTCAGGGTATTAAGCCCCAGAGTCATGATGGCATGAGGCAGAGTTTCAATTTTACGGGAGCACCCATAGAAGGTTGAATTCGACATTTTTAGTACGCTGGCTGAAATAGACGCATCCGAAGCAACCAGCTTGGAAATTTCATCTATGGAAACATTTTCTCTTTCAGACAGTTCCATTACCTTCATGGCAATAACCGGAATAGTCGGAAGACTGTCTGCATTATTTATTAAATATTCCAGTTCCTGGTTCATGTGTGCCGTTTCCACCTTTCAGATAGAGAAGCTGTCGAGACTTGGCGAAAATCATACCTTCACCACTCATCCAGAGATATACGCTAATCATCTGCTTTAAGTCAAGAAAAGTGCCTCTCGGTTGTACGGTCAAGCCAATTATGCGTCATAGGACTTTCCATAAGTTTCAAGCTGAATTATACTTCGCAAGCTTATACATTTACAGAAGAGGGCCATATGAATAAGAATATGTTTCTTATATTGTTGACGCTTGCAGCTCCGGGCACTGTTTTTGGTGATTGTAAAGTTATTGAGACCGCAGAAAAATTTGAAGTTGTCTGTTCAAGTAAAGAAACATCTAAAAAAACAGCACCCAAGACGCAAAAGAAAAAAGCTGTAAATGCGTCTAAAACACCCGATAAATTAAATTCTGTAACGATAATGAGCGACGAAGAAAAGCGGATTATGGCATTACAAAACAGTCGTGACGGGTACCGAAGCAAACAGAAACCGGGAGAGAAAACCAAAGAAAAAAAAGATGTCGGCGTTACGAAAGGAGCGAAATAATTGCTGTGCCGGTAACGTAAAATATATCAGTTACAGGAAGGAATTTTCTCACAATTCTATCACCTTGTCCGTTATCTCGGTAAATGCCACATCATGGCTGATCAAAAAGAGCTGATCATACCAATGCTCGGTTACTTCTTCACGCCCTACGTCGATGGCCCGGAAAGCATGGGCCAGATTCTCGCGGCGTGCCGCATCAAGGTTTGATGTCGGTTCATCAAAGAAGGCCACTCTGGCACCGATGGTCTGAAGCAGCGCCAATCGCAGTGCCACCACCGCACTCATCATCTGCCCGCCGGACAACTGGTCATCGCTCCGATCCCGCATAACGCCATCCTGCAGGTCTTTGAGGATGACTTGATAGTTGTCGCCCCAGTACAACTCTTCATCTGAATCGGCAATAGTCCGGTAGATGCGGTCGGCGCGAAGGCTGATCTCTTCTCTGAAGCGCTCCGAAAGCTGTGTCGATACATTCTTGAAAACCTGATTGCGCAGGAATTTAACCAGCTTCTCTTTTTCCTCATATGCCGATATTTCAGCCTGTTTAGCCTCCATTTCGGTCTTGATATTGTTGAGCAGGGCAATTTCTTGCGTCAGGCGCAAGGCTGTCCGCTCCAGCTCGATAAGCTGTTGCCGTAGAGTTGCCACCTCTGCAAGGAGGCGCTCCTTGTCCAAACGTGACTGCTGAAGCAGTTCCGGCTGAAAGTTAGTTTTCTGCTTATTGAGAATGACCTGTTTTTCAGTAAGTTCCGCAGTTAGAGCTTGCAGTAGGGTTTCCATGGTCTGTTGCTGTTTGAGATGTTTTTCCAGGTCTCCGGC
>JANXZX010000138.1 GCA_025355325.1 Geobacteraceae bacterium | reverse complement strand
TGAAATTAATTCTAAACACCGGCTTGTAATCGAAGCGGGCCGTACGGAGCACCACTACTGGGCGGATCTTTGGAGATACCGGGAGCTTTTCTACTTTTTAGCCTGGCGGGATATTCTGGTGCGCTATAAGCAGACAGCTATCGGTGTAGCGTGGGCGTTGATCCGCCCTTTTTTGACCATGGTGGTTTTTACGGTGGTATTTGGCAAGCTGGCCAAACTTCCGTCAGATGGCGTTCCTTATCCGATTCTGGTTTTTGCGGCAATGCTCCCGTGGCAATTCTTTGCCAATTCACTCTCCGAAGCCAGCAACAGTCTTGTTGGTAATGCCAACCTGATTTCCAAAGTATATTTCCCACGTCTAATTATCCCGGCCAGTTCGGTTATCACAAGCTTTGTTGATTTCCTTATCTCTGCTCTGATTATGGTCGGGGTAATGGTCTGGTATCAGTTTGTACCTGGCTGGCGGATCTTTACCTTGCCATTGTTTGTTGCCATTGCCTTTGCCGCTTCTATGGGTATCGGTCTGTGGCTGACCGCCCTCAATGTAAAATATCGTGACTTTCGCTATATTGTGCCATTCATTGTCCAGCTTGGTCTTTATGTGTCTCCGGTCGGCTTTTCCAGTAGTGTCGTGCCGGAAAAATGGCGGCTTCTTTATTCCCTCAATCCTATGGTTGGGGTTATCGACGGTTTTCGCTGGGCGATTCTGGGTGGAGATGTACGTATATATTGGCCAAGTTTTTTAATCTCCAATGGATTGGTGCTGCTGTTTTTGGTAACGGGGATATGGTACTTCAGACGGACGGAAAAAACGTTTGCGGATGTTATCTAATCGAAGGGTTTCTTATGACAAGAGAACAGATCCTTGATTTTTTGAGGCAACATAAGCAGGAGATGTCTGATCGCTTTGGTGTGACCAAGATAGGCCTTTTTGGCAGCTATATTCGTGGCGAGGCTCGTGATGATTCGGATATTGATATTGCGGTCGAAATGGAGGGTGACCGACTTTTTAGAAAATTCTTTGCCCTGGAACTGTTTTTGAGTACAAGTTTGCAAAAAAAAATTGATCTAGGTTTTGCATCTGCCCTAAAACCGATAGTTAGTGAACAGGTCACAAAGGAGATTCAGTATGTCTGAGAGAAGCCAGACATTGTATTTGTCAGACATTCTAGTGTCAATAATCTATTAGAATGAGGGGGTGTTATGCCTGAAATATGTCGTTTTCTCGGTATAGTTATCAGTATGTATTTTGATGAACACAATCCGCCCCATTTTCACGTGGCTTACAATGAGCATAAGGCTGCAATTGCAATAAAGACTCTGAATATATTGGATGGCAATCTGCCTGCCAGGGTTCGGGGGCTCGTTGAAGAGTGGGCAGAACTCCATCAGGATGAGTTGCTTACTATGTGGGAATCTCATGAGTTTCATAAAATTGAGCCACTTGTTTAGGAGGCCTGCAATGATTGAAATACGAGAGGCTAAATATCTGGATGAATACAAAATATGGATTAGCTTCAATACTGGAGAGAATGGAGTTGTCGATCTTGCTGAACTGGTACAAAAGTACAAGATTGCAGCACCTCTGCTTGACAAAAATGAGTTTAAAAATTTTTATCTTGATGGGTGGCCTACCCTGGCTTGGGCATGTGGTTTTGATTTGGCGCCGGAAAGTTTATATGAACGTGTCACAGGGAAGCGTGTTGAATGGCTTACTAAATAAACCAAAGCCTTGGAGAATGAAGATATATAATTCAACTATTGAGTAAATTGGTTTATGGGAAAAAACAAACAATCCAGATTTTAATGGGATCGAATTCGACGCCTTTAAAGTATTTCAAGCCTACGGAAAATCACTTGATCCAAAAGAAGAGTTTATGAGGTGAAAGCCAATTTATGCCTAACCCTAAAAGAATCGCATATAGTTTCCTGATCAATGATCTGTTAAAAGCCGGTGCGGCATGAGTGCAAAGCGTAAGGTGACGGTTGTCTCATCATCAGCTAAAGTCGTAGGTTCTGATGCTTTGTTGACCGAAGTACGGCAGTTTATTGTCGAAGCCAGGCAACAGACTGCCAGAAGTGTCAATGCCGGTCTAACGATGCTTTATTGGCAGGTGGGTGACCGCGTCCGGCGGGAAGTGCTGAAGGAAAAGCGGGCTGAATACGGCGGGGAGATTTTGCAGGAACTGTCTGCAAAATTGGAGGTTGAGTTTGGTGCCGGTTTTGCAGAAAAAAATCTCCGGCGGATGGTGCAGTTTGCTGAAGTATTCTCAGATCGCGCAATTGTCGTATCACTGCTACGACAATTGACATGGACGCATTTTATTGCCCTAATCCCTCTTAAAGGCCCTCAGCAGCGGGATTTTTACGCTGAAATGTGCCGTATCGAAAACTGGAGTACACGTAAACTTCGCGAGCGTATCGACAGTATGCTTTATGAGCGCACAGCTCTTTCAAAGAAACCGGAAAAGCTTATTGAACAGAAGCTAAAAAATCTGCGTGAAGATGACCAGCTAACACCTGATCTGGTATTCCGTGATCCGTACTTTCTCGATTTCCTCGGACTGAAAGACATTTATAGCGAGAAAGACCTCGAAAATGCTCTCCTAAGAGAGATTGAATCATTTCTGCTGGAACTTGGTTCTGGCTTTGCCTTTGTGGAACGGCAAAAGCGGATTACACTCGATGGAGATGACTATTACATAGACTTACTTTTTTATCACAGAAAACTCCGGCGGCTTGTAGTTATTGAGTTGAAAATAGGTGACTTCAAACCTGCCGATGTTGGTCAGGTAGAGTTGTATCTGCGCTGGCTGGATCGTTATGAACGGCAGGATGGGGAAGAGAAACCGCTTGGACTGATCCTCTGTGCCGGGAAGAAGAGGGAGACGGTGGAAGTACTTGAGTTGGAGCCACGCGGCATCCATATAGCAGAATACCTTACGGAACTTCCGCCATTGGAATTGCTCCAAAAACGTTTACATGAAGCAATCGCCCGGACACGCTTACGAATGGAACACCAGATGCCGGTGGAAATCCCAAACTTGCCAAAGCGAGTGAGAAAGAAGAGAGGCGAGGCATGACAAACCAATTTATGCCTAAGCACAACTCCTCACCGCTTGATTCCAAAGGTTTCACCCTCGTTGAACTTGCTGTTGTGTTGGTAATTCTTGGGACAATTTTTATGTCAGTACTCAAGGTTGAGAGTATGGTGAGAAATGCCAAGATCCGGCAGTTGTTTAACCAGTATCGAGAGCTGCGCACGGCAATTCTGATTTACAAGGATAAGTATGGATATTTGCCGGGGGATGACCCGTATGCAATTCAGCATGTGGGGGCAACTCATTTTGGAGATGGTGACAGCAGGATTATTTGGGGGGGGCTTAATGAAAACAGTTCCATACTTGAGCACCTTTGTAAGGCCGGATTGATAAAAGGAGCATACGACGGAACACCATTGGATAATTTTTATTCTGCAACTCCACTCCTGCACCCTTTTTCTACGAGGTCACCTCAGGACAGTATAGTGATACGCTATGACGGGGGACTGGGCAATGTCTTCCATTATTTGAACCTTCCATATGACGTCGCACAGGCTTTTGACCTGGCATTTGACGACGGCATTTATAACACCGGTAATATTATCTCCACTAGAGACTATACTGCTTCAGCCACTGCAACAGAAGTCGTTCTGGGTTCTCCCTTTAACACTACTTTTCCTGTTGGTAGTGCCGTCTCTACATACGTAATGATTAAATAATTTATTAATTTTGGCAAAAAGGTTCAATAACGTATGAGCAACACAGTCATTAGGGTCGAAAACCTGAATAAAAAGTACATTCTCTCACATCAGAGCCAAGAGCGTTATACGTCTCTGCGCGATGTTATGGCAAATGGCGCCAAGAGTTTGGGTAAGAAGCTACTTTCGCCTTTCCGCACTTCACAAGAATATCTTGCTGCTTCGCAAGAAGAATTTTATGCCCTTCGTGATGTCTCTTTTGAGATTAACCAAGGCGACCGAGTCGGTATCATTGGTAGAAATGGTGCTGGTAAATCAACGCTCCTCAAGATTCTTTCCCGCATTACTGAGCCAAGCAGTGGAAGGGTAACCTTAAACGGGCGTGTAGCCAGTTTATTGGAGGTTGGCACCGGGTTTCATCCTGAACTTACCGGACGTGAAAACATTTACCTCAATGGTGCCATTCTGGGCATGAGTCGGGTTGATATCAAACGGAATTTTGATGAGATTGTTGCTTTTGCCGAGGTGGAGCGGTTCCTTGATACG
>JANXZX010000116.1 GCA_025355325.1 Geobacteraceae bacterium | reverse complement strand
TGACGGCGACACCCCCGATATTTTCTCGAAACTGCTCCGCTTCTGCGAAGATGCGCGTCTCGAAGCGGCTATTTTCCCTCTGTTGACCCCCTATCCCGGTACCGCTGTCCGCCGCCGTCTCGAAGCGGAAGGGAGAATAATCTCCAGTGACTGGCGCGACTATGACATGGAGCATATCAATTTCCAGCCGCGCGGCATGACGATCGACCAGCTTCAGGAAGGGTATGACTGGCTCAATCGCTCATTTTATTCGTTCTCATCCATGTATCGCCGGATATTCAAATTGCATCGCTCGTTACAGGTCTTCGGCCCGATGAACATCGGTTTCCGTGCGGCAATCCGGCGCAAAAGGAGCGGGGCATGAGTTGCTGGATGTTTCCGGGCCAGCCGGTTGCTTTTGCCGATGCCTCAACCGATGAACCGGAATTTCAAAAGATCGCCCTGCTGTGCCGGGAAATCACCGGATTCAATCCTCTTGAACATGACACACCATCCCCCGGAGTCAGAGAGAGAGTCAGGCTCCAGCTCTTTGGTGTCTGCGTCAGCCTGTATCGTTCCGGGCAGCTCGCCGGTCGGGGGGGCGCTCCACAGCTGATTGCCGAACACAGCATGGGGATCTATCCCGCTTTGGCGGCATCCGGTGCGGTCGATGCCGCAACAGCTCTTGAACTGACCTGGCGGATCGGTGAATGTATGGCAGCGATGGGGAGCAGCAGGGAATATGCGCTGGGCTGTGTCATCGGCCTGACCCGTGACCCGTTGGATGCGCTGGCACTCAACAACGGAGTTCATGTTGCCAACTACAATACCTCGCGTCATTACCTGCTGGCCGGTGAACGGAAAAACATGGAAGCCACCCTGACGGAAGCGACCGCATCAGGGGCTTTTTCAGTGAGTATGTTCCCGTGTGACGCCCCGCTTCATACGCCTTTGATGGAGGAGGTTGCGGAAGAACTGCAACGGATTGTGGCGGGATACCGTTATTGCGAACCACATACACCACTGGTTGAGCACATTGCCCAGACAACCCTGACGGCCGCCGCTATCCCCGCTTTTCTCGTGGATGAACTCCGCCGTCCGGTGTATTGGGAAGCGACCTACCGCGCCCTCTGTTCCCGGGGAGTGACGAGGTTTCAAGAGGTGGGCGCCGGTTTGTCGCTCTCCAAATTCAACCGCTGGATCGCGAGTGAATCATGAAATATCACGAAACTGCCGTAACCGTACGATTCAACGAAATTGATGCCTATCGGGTCGCCTGGCACGGCCATTATGTGGCGTGGATGGAAATAGGCCGCAATGCCCTGGCGAGAGAATTTGATCTGGACGCTTTTCAGTTGGCTGCTGCGGGATATATGGGGCCGGTGGTTTCTCTTGACCTGAAATTTCTGCGCCCAGCCAGCTTTAATGACGAGCTCACGATACGAACGACCCTGTGCCGGAGTGAAACGGCCACCCTTACATTTGCCACCACCATAGTCGGTTCTGATGGGAAAAAATGTGCAGTCGGCACTACGACCCATGCCTTGACGGATATGGCCGGAACGCTCCAGTTTCAGCTCCCGCCGGTGATTGCGGAGCGGGTCTCCCGTCTGCTGGCATGGCTGGAGGAGCAGTGAATATTCTGCTGGTCTCTGCCAATCGTGAGCGCGACCCCTCTCCTGTTTTCCCGATTGGTCTGGCATGTCTCGCCGGACCGCTTGCCGCTGCCGGTCATCTGCTGAGTGCGCTTGACCTCTGTTTTGAAGCCGACCCCGCCAGCGCCGTTTCCTCTGCCCTTGCCGAACATAAACCGGATGTCGTCGTCATCTCCCTGCGCAACCTGGATAACGTGACCTGGCCGGGGAGCCGGAGCTATCTTGACGGAGTGTGCGACATCGTTGCACTTTGCCGTGGCCGGGCGATAACAGTTATCGGCGGATCCGGTTTTTCGCTGATGCCGGTTGAAATTCTTGCTGCTGTCGGCGCCGATTACGGAGTGGCGGCGGAGGGGGAAGAGGTGCTGCCTCGTCTGATCCATTGTCTGGAGTCAGGCGGTGACGCGGCTCTGCTGCCGGGAGTTGTGCTGCCGGGAAGGGCCGGGTTCATCCCCCCGCTGCCTCTTGCCACACTTGGCACTCCTGACCGGACTCTATTTAATGTGTCCCGCTACTTCCGGGAGGGGGGGATGGCTAACCTGCAGACCAAGCGCGGCTGCCCGTTTGGCTGCATCTACTGCACCTATCCGCTGCTGGAAGGGCGCTGCATGCGCCTCCGCCCAATCCCGGATATTATCGCCGAGATCCACACTCTGGTGGACGACTACGGGGTCAACTACCTCTATTTTGTTGATGACATCTTCAACTATCCTCCCGCTTTTGCTGAAGAATTATGCCGGGCCATGATTGCCGAGCGGTTGCAGGTCAACTGGTCGGCCTTCATCAATCCCGATTTTATTACAGCGAACCTCCTGCAGGTGATGTTGGAAGCCGGCTGCGACGCGGTTGAATACGGCAGTGATTCCGGTTCACCCCGGATGTTGAAAAATCTCGGCAAATCTTTCACCACCGAATCGATCCGTGAATCATCGCGTCTCTGTCATGAAATGGGAGTCGATTTTGCCCACTACATTCTCTTCGGCGGCCCGGGCGAGTCCAGAGAAACGGTGCTTGAGACGTTTACCTTAATGGATGAAGTCGAGCCAACGGCGGTGATCGCGATGACCGGTATCCGGATTTACCCCGACACCGCCATAGAGCAGAGTGCCCTGCGGGACGGCATCATTGCTGAAGGAGATTCACTGCTGGAGCCGGTATTCTATATTTCCCCGGCCATTAAAGGGGAACTGTGCGATCTGGTTACTCAAGAGGCCCTCAAACGCTGCACCTGGATCGTTCCGGGCCTGGAGGTTAACGTCAACTCGGCAATGCTCGATGCCATGCGGATGTTTCCGGTCAAGGGGCCGCTGTGGAAATTGATGAAACGGCTTGGCAGGAGTCGCGTGAGCCCGATGTAATCCTGCACTTCCTTACGCCTGCCCTGCGGTAAATTTGTTGGAAGTCACCACTTCGAGGTTTTATTTTCCCCCTCCCTTGCCTAGAGGCACCTACTTCTGGTGACGGGAGGGGGTCAGGGGGTGGGTGAAGTTGTTGTAATATCGATGTGTTACAGTCTGCTTCCCCCACCCCTCAATCCCCTCCCGCAAGGGGAGGGGAGGTTGTTATTGAATCCACCAACATTTTTGTCGTACACCCCTTTACGCCTGCCCGCTGGACTTTCTTCCCGATTGTCGGTAATAATAAAAAACTTCAAAAACTTTCCGGAGCCGCAATGGAATTCTTGGACAAAATTGTTGTCGTTACCGGCGGTACCCGTGGCATCGGGCGGGCCATATCTCTGGCTTTTGCCGGTGAGGGGGCGCGGGTGTTTGCCGCCTATGTGGATAATGATGCGGCAGCGATATCTCTCGTTGGTGAAGCAGCCGCATTGCCCGGAACGATTGTGACCATCAAGGGGGATGTCAGTACGGCGGAGGGTGCCCAGACGGTCATCAACGCCGCAGCGCAGGAAGCGGGGCATATCGATGTGCTGGTCAACAACGCCGGCATTATCAAGGACGGTTTTCTGGCAATGATGGCCGATGAAGATTGGGACCGCGTGATCCGCACCAACCTGTATCCTCTTTTTCATTGCTGCAAGTGGGGGGTACGCAAGATGCTGGCCCGCCGCCAGGGCTCAATAGTCACCATTTCATCCATTTCCGCTATCAGCGGCGCTTCCGGACAGACCAATTATGCCGCCTCGAAGGGCGCCGCCATCAGTTTTACCAAATCGCTTGCCCGTGAACTGGGCCAGATGGGAATCAGGGTGAACGCCGTGGTGGCCGGGCTGATTCGTACCGACATGACTGAAAGTCTCAAACAGGATATCGTGGACAAAATTGTGAGCAGCTCTTCCCTGGGGCGCATCGGCACCCCTGAAGAGGTGGCAGATGCGGTGCTGTTCCTTGCTTCCGAACGGGCTTCCTACATTACCGGTCAAGCGCTGATAGTCGATGGCGGAACTGTCTGATGGGCAGGAACCGCGTGGTCATAACCGGTATGGGTGTTTTCAGCGGCGCCGGCATCTCGGTTCCGGAGTTTACCTCGTCCCTGCTGAACGGCCGGAGCGGCATTGAGCCACTAGACCTGTTCGACGTGTCGTCTTTCCCCTCCCACATCGGTTGCGAGGTCAAGGGATATGAACCTCTGGATCATTTTGATCGCACAGCCGCTCGAAAGCTCTCCCGGGCTGACCAGTTCGGGGTGATCGCTGCCCGCGAAGCACTTATGGATAGTGGCGTTTCCGGCTGCTATTCACCCTATGAGATGGGTGTTTCAATGGGAGCCGGTGCCGCGGGGATGTTTCAGGCGGAGCAGTGGCTGAAATCGCAGCTCGCTGATCTGGATGCCTCTCCTGACCTGTTGCGCGGAGTTCTCCCGGATTCCACTACCACGATACTGGCTCGAACCTTTGGTCTGGCCGGGTATCAGGGAACCGTTACCACCGCCTGCTCGTCATCGGCCACCGCCATCGGGTGGGGTGCCGACCTGGTGGCGACCGGCCGACAGAAGGCGGTGCTGGTCGGCGGCAGTGATGCTCTCTCCCTGTTGACCTTTGCCGGATTCAACTCCCTGCGGGTGGTTGATGCCGCCCCCTGTTCCCCGTTCAGTTTCGAACGGCAGGGAATATCACTTGGCGAAGGAGCGGCCTGTCTGATTTTGGAAGCTGAAGAGGACGCCCGGGCACGGGGTGCTAAAATTTACGGGGCAATTCTTGGCTATGCCCTGGCTGGCGAGGCACATCACATGACGGCACCGGACCCGTCCGGCGTGACCGCTGCACGGGTGATGCAGGAAGCGCTGCGGACTGCCGGCGTTGAACCGGGGCGGGTGGGGTGGGTGAACGCTCACGGAACCGGCACGCCGCTCAACGACGTGGTGGAATCAAACGCCATGAAACTGGTATTTGGCGACCGGGCTGCCGGGGTTCCCCTGGTTTCCACCAAAGCGATGACCGGTCATTGTCTCGGGGCGGCTGGAGTTATAGAAGCGTTGGCGACGGTGATTGCCCTTAACCATCGCATCATTCCGCAGACCCTCAATTTTCGGGGGCGCGACCCGGAATGTGATCTGGACTACTGTCACGACGGCCCGCGTCCGAACGACGGTGATCTGGCCATGTCCAATTCCTTCGCCTTTGGCGGCAACATTACCTCGCTGGTGCTGGCACGATGAGTTTACCTCTGACCGATATTGTTATTACCGGATTTTCAGCCGTTACCGCAGCCGGGATCGGTACTGACACGATTCTCGAACTGATCGATTCAGGTCAAAATGCCCTGACGCCGGTTTCCGCCGAACATGATGGCGATCAGGAGGCTCGCTGGGGCAAGGCGCTGGGATTCAAAGCGACCGACTTTATACCGCCATTAAAAGCCCGCAAGCTGGACCGGTGCAGCCAGTTTTCCGTGGCAGCCGCCGGCCTGGCTCTCAAGGATGCCGGTGTTGACCGGGGAGTAATTCTGCCGGAACGAATCGGCATCGCTCTTGGCTGCGGTTTTGGCGGTGTTGCCAATTCAGCCGAATTTCTTGCCGGGTATTTTGCCGGCGGCGCCGAGGGCGTGTCCCCGATGCTGTTTCCGAACACGGTCTCCAATGCCGCCGCCAGTAATGCCTCCATCGAATATGGCCTGAAAGGCCCTAATGTAACTCAAGTTCAGCGGTTCTGTTCGGCGGAATCCGCCTTTTTAATGGCCTGCCGGTTTATTGCTGAAGGGCGTGCCGACATCATGCTGGCCGGCGGCGTTGATGACCTGACGCCGCTGATGCTTTCCGGTTTTGCCGCAACCGGGCAGATGCGGCGCTATGCCAAAAACTTTGGCGAAGGGTGCGGCCTGCTTGTTCTTGAGAGTGCCGAACATGCTGCCGAACGGGGAGCTGTCGTCAAAGGACGGGTAGACGATATCCGGACAGTCGGTTTGCTGCTTCCCGGTCGCGAGCCGGAGGGCGTTGATCATCTTCTGGGTAGCTGTGCTGCTCCCTATTTGCTCTCCATTTCCGGAACGGCAGACCTCCTGCCGACGTTCAGTGAACTCTACCCCGGCACTTCCCGATTTTATATCGGGAGCGTCACCGGTCGTTCGCTTGCCATGGGAGGTACTGCGATGGCCGTTTTGCTGGCCAGACTTCAGCCCGGTCAGCGCGGTCTGCATCTGGCCGCCTCGCCTGAAGGCCCGTACTTCGCAATCAGCTTCAGCGGAGGAGCTTCTGTTTAATTCCGATCCCGCACATTATCTCCCCCACCGGTATCCTTTTCTGCTGCTTGACCGGGTTATCGAACTTGAACAGGGTGTCCGGGCCGTTGCCCGTACCGGTGTGACCAGTAATGCCGTTTTTTCGCAGGTTCTACTGATCGAGTGCGTTGCCCAACTGGCCGGAATTATTGTTGCTCAGACGGAGGGGGAAGGCGGCTTTCTGGCTTCTATCGGTCATGCCGATTTTTCCGGTACCGCAGAGGTGGGTGATATCCTGACGGTTACAGCCGGTGTGGCAAAATCCTTCGGGCGTTTGTTCCTGATTGACGGAACTGTTGCTTCCGCTGCAGGTCAGCTCCTCACCGTACAGATGACTCTGGGGATTGGCACACTGTGATGACGGTAAAACAGGTTCGTGTGTTTGCTCTGGTGCTGTGGACGTCACTGCTGACGTCCGCCCCCGGTCATGCCCGTACCATTTCTCCACTTGAAGGGTTGGAGGCGCTGCGTCGCGGCTTTGCCGGACTTTCTGATTTTACGGCTGACATCACCCAGGAAAAACGGCTATCCCTGATGAAGCGGACTATGGTGATGAACGGTTCGCTCCGCTTTAAAAAGCCGGATCTGTTTTTTATGGAGATAGCTCCCCCTTTCAGCAGCCGGATGCTGCTGAAAGACAGCGTCATCGAGCAGGTTTCCGGCAAAGACAAAACACCCAACCGCATCGTGCTTCCGCCGGAGCAGGGGCTTAAACAGTGGTTCGTCAAGCTGTCTGCTCCGATCACGTCGCTGCCGGACGGAGTGGATGTGCAGGCCGATCTGACTAATGCCGTTTATTCAGTGACTATTTCCCCGCAGGGCAAAGGGCAGGTAAAGGATATCTCAATACTGTTTCTGGCGGATGGAACGATAAAGAAGCTTATTATCAACGAGCGGAACGGTGATCGTGCCACCATGACCCTGAAGAAGGTGCGGCGAAATGTCGGCCTGAGCGAGCGGGACTTCCGGCTTGAATAGTTGAACGTCCATTTCACCGCAGAGGACGCGGAGGAAATCAAAATATTACAAAATGAATATGAAAGATTTCATCATGCCTTTGTTTAAATTATTAAAATATCTGCTGCCTTTTTTGCTGCTCTCCGCCTGTGCTACGGTGCCGACCCCTCCACTCGACTTCCGTCCCGGTGCCGTCGTGGAAACACTTTTGTCCGCCGTATCTCTCTCGATCCATTCCACAGAACGCAATATGTCGGCGAGCGGTTATCTGGTGTATCGACGCCCCGATCAGCTTCATCTGGTGGTGCTGACCCCGTTCGGCACGACCGTATTGGAAGCGTTTGCCATGGGGGATCGCATTACGCTCTTGTATCCTTCCAAATCAATTGCTTATGTGGGGCGCTTTGATGAGCTTCCCGACAAGGGCGGCCTGCAAGGGTGGAGTTTGATGCGCTGGGTAATGGATGCTGATCCTCACGAGGGGAATCTGCAAAATGGAACCGTGAAACGAACCGGCAAGTTAGGCTTTTCCGAGAAGGTTGTCTATGGAAACGGCCTGATCTCCTCCAAGGAATCTCCCGCAGGTGATCGTGTTTTTTACGGCAATTATATAGCTGTCAACGGTGTCCCGGTCGCAACGGAGATGGATCTGCGCAACCAGCGCGATGACCGCATCCGGATAACGCTCAGTGAGCCGGAAGTTAACACACCTCTTGATGCCGCCGTATTTGTGCCACGTCTTGACGGCATGACGATCATGCCTCTCTCCGCTATCGAGGGGCTGTAGGATCAGATGTCCCTGAAAAGCGCATCCACGAAGCTGACGTCCCGGTTCAATTCTCTCACCCGCCGGCATCTTGAGTGGATCTTCAACGCTACGACCACCAGACCGCGCGCCGTGTTGTACAGTTTTTTCGTGGCGCTCCTCCTTTCGATTGCCGTAATCTGTACCACCCGTTTTGATGCCGATATTTTTCAACTTTTCCCGACGCGCCAACCGGCGTTGAAACTCCTGCTCGACTCCCTGCAGTGGACCGGCAGTGCCAACGAGGCCTATTTCCTGCTGGAGGGGGATCGTGAGGCGCTCCCCCGCGAGGCGGAGAAATTTGCCGAGCGGCTCCGTCTGGCGCAGGTGGATGGCCGGGCGGCCTTCCGGCGCATAACCTGGAGGGTCTTCGACGAAAGTGAAGCCGCCGCCTTTAACGAATTTATCGCCTACGCCGTAACCCGTCCGCAACTGTTTATCGGGCCGAAGGATGTTCCCGGATTGCTGCAGCGATTTTCGCCCGCTTCAATGGATGACTCTCTGCGCCGGATCCGGACCGATCTGGCCGGACAGTTTGGCGGTGCCATGACCGGAATGGCCAGTGCCGATCCGCTCTATCTGCGTGATCTGATCCTGCCAAGGCTCAAAGCTGGTAGTCAGGCGCTTGACCTGGACCCTGCCTCACCGTATTTCCTCTCGCGGGACGGCAAGGTGCTGATCATGATCGCCGAACCGGCCCGACCGGTGCAGGATATGGTCTTTGCCCGCTCACTGGTGACCGCGATCAACCAGGCGCGGCAGGGGTCAACAGTTGCCATCTCCTGCGCCGGTGCCCATATCAGCGCGGTTCTGGATGAAGCGGCCATGAAGTCCAATATTGTCGCCTGTATACTCTCGTCCCTCGTGGTGGTGCTGGCAATCTTCTACGCGGTCTACCGCCGTATCCTCCCCACACTGCTCCTGCCGTTGATCATTGCCGTCGGCGTGGCCTTGGCCCTCGGTGTTGCCGGTCTGTTGCTTCCGTCGATCCATATTATCTCCTTTGCCTTTATGGCGCTGATCATCGGCCTGGGAACCGACTATTCGATTCACCTCTACGACCGTTTTCACACCGAACGGGCGGCCGGAACTGCTCCGGATGAGGCATTGCGCCTTGCGGTTGTCGATACCGGTCACAGCCTTTTTACCGCCGCTACTACCACGGCGATGCCGTTTTTCGCCCTGATGATCTCTGATGTGAGGGCCCTGTCTGAGCTGGGGCTGCTGGTCGGCCTGGGTGTGATATTTTCTCTCTATGCAACCTTCTTCTTTCTGCCTCCGTTGCTGGTCTATATGGAACGCCGCTTTCCTGCCGACTACCGGCCAATTCCGGGGCTTGGCATGCGGGGAGTCTGGCGTTTTGCCGGGCGGTTTCCCCGCGCGGTCGTGACAGTCTCGATTGCGGCGATTCTGCTCATGGCGATAACCTCGACCCGTACCTTCTTCGACGGTGAGTTGAAAAACCTTCAACCGCGCCACTCTGATGCCTTCCTGGCCCAGGAGAAGATTGAACGCCACTTGAGTCTTGCACCGAAACAGTTGCTGGTAGCGGTGGAGGGGAAGGAGCTGGCAGATGTGTTGCGCCGCTCGGCACGAATTGACGAACTGGCCGGACAATGGCGAAGCAAGGGGAGTATCAGCAGCTGGTCATCGCTGGGTCAGATTATAAATAATCGGGACCGGCAGATTGAGATCAGCCGATCAATCTCGGAAAGAAACGGTGGTGGTTTGCCGGTGGCGGAGCTGAATGGCGCACTGGCGCGGCAGGGATTCGAGTCGGGGCCGTTTCAGGCATTCATTTCAGCGATTTCTTCCGGCAGCATCATGGCGCCGGTGCCTGAGGAAGAGGCGATTGCCAGGTTGAAAGCATCACCGTTGCGGGGAGTTGCTGATCGTCATCTGATCAAAGATGCGAGCGGGTACCACTCATTGACGTTCCTCTACTACAAGGATACCGGTTTCGATCAGGGCGCTTTTCTGCGCGAATTGACTAAAATCGACCCCACGGCGCGGGTAACCGGCGTTGATCTGGTGAGCTCACAACTGGCCGCTGCGGTCAAGCAGAGTTTCCTCTGGAGCTTCCTGATCGGCGGTCTGCTGGTACTGTTTCTGCTGCTGTCTCATTTTGATTCGCCGAGCGGGGTTTTCTACGCGATGTTCCCGGTAATTGCCGGATCGCTGGCCATGTTGGGGATCATGGCACTGTGCGGCATGGGGCTTAACTTCATGAATGCCATGGTGCTGGTGACGATCATCGGGATGGGGAGCGATTACGGCCTGCACATCCGGCACCGGCTGGAGGTCAGTGACACGCAGGAACGAGAAGGGCGTTTCATTCAGGCCGGGCGGGCGGTGCTGCTCTCGGCGCTGACGACTATCGCCGGATTCGGTTCGCTGGCGCTGGCTGATTACCCTGCGCTGGCTTCCATCGGCTGGGCCACCAACTTTGGGGTCGGATTTACTGCCCTGTTTGCGTTGGTGACATTACCGGCGGTTATTATAATTGGTATCAAGCGGAACGAATAATGGATAGGATTTAAACGGCATTTTTACCGCAGAGGACGCAGAGGACGGAGAGAAGATCTAAAATCAAGGTAGTCGCTGGAAAAGTCGAACGTTTATCTACTCATTCCCCTGTTTTGCTCTGCGTTCTCTGCGGAGATAGCTTTTAAAGCAGGAACTTTCCAAAAACCTGGTTCGACAGCAGCATGCCTCGCCGTGTCAGAGACAGCGAACTTTCAGTTTGGGTGAGAAGTTCGAACCGGACGAGCTCGTCGATGACAGATCCGTAGACAGATGCCAAAGACTGTCCGAACTCCTGTTCGAAAGCAGGCGGACTAATTCCTTCCGACAAGCGCAATCCCAGAAACAGATATTCCGCCATCGCATCGTCCCGCATCATCCTCTGCTCGCCGACCCGCACCAACTCTCCTGACGTCACTTCCCGCCGATACTCTTCCAGATTGTCGGGGTTGCTGAAACGGACTCCATACCCATCGCGCAAGAACGAATGTGCCGCAACTCCCAGCCCGAGGTAGCCGTCCCGGTGCCAGTAGCCGCTGTTGTGTTGTGACCGAAAGCCGGGGCGGGCATAGTTGGCGATTTCGTAATGCTCGAATCCGGCTGCCGTTAGAAGTTCGTCCGCCAGTTCGAACATGTCGGCGGAAAGGTCTTCGTCGGCCAACTCCGGGCTGTTTGGCGGGTAGGTCAGCGCAAACGGCGTACCTTCTTCAACCGTCAGCCCGTAGATGGAGATATGCTCCGGCCCTAACGCAATGGCGTGGTGCAATTCCAGACGCCATTGATCGAGGCTCTGGTTGGGCAGCGAGTGGATGAGATCGATGCTGACGTTGTCAAATCCCGCTTCGCGGATATCAGCGAAGGCCTGCCGGGATTGTCCGGCGGAATGGATTCGCCCCAGGCCTCTCAGGAAGCCGTCATCAAACGACTGAATGCCGAGGGAAATGCGGTTGATGCCGCTGCTCCTGAATGCCCGCAGGGAACTCAGATCGACGGTGCCGGGATTCGCCTCAAGGGTTATTTCCGCATCCGGTCGTTTGGTAATCTCACCAAGCAGCCGGGCCACCTGCTCCGGTTGCAGCAGGGATGGAGTGCCGCCGCCGAAATAGAACGAATCAACCGGCTCATTATGCGAGGTTCGGAGCTGCAACTCACGCAGCAGTAGTTCCGGGTATTCCAGGAGTTCGCCCGCTTCGGGGGGAGTGGAGACGAAGGCGCAATAGCGGCATTTCTCGATGCAGAACGGTATATGGATGTAGAGTCGATTGAAAATTGGAACTCCTTGCGCGTGCGGAACTAACAATGCAAATTAGCAGCTCGGAGGGAAAATATCGGATTTCATGTACATCGCGAGGAATACTGGCGTAATTCATCAGCAGAAATGGCATTTGCTGGAACCAGTTGGTAATGTTTTTCATCAACTACTCTGATATCGCCGTTTAGCACCGTGATTTCAAACATGGCAATACGATCTTCGTTCATAAACTGCGCTGATACGGCTCGGCATATCAGGTTTGGGAACTTCTCCGCACAACAAGCAATATCTTGCTGTGACTGGACTACACCATGCTTGTCGTTGCCGCCTTTAGCTTGTACCGGTACTACAAATTGCCGACCATGACGGTCGATGCCGATATAAATTTCATCAATTTCAATTTGTCCGACATTTTTTACAGTCGTTCGTAAATGGTTTTGCAGTGAAAACGCAGTGATACTTAAAAAAACGTCTACAAGTCGGTTGTATCGTACCTTTGCAAGCAGTGCTTGTTCATCACTCAAAGCGTATGCGGTTATTATTTCGGGTGTTGCGTCAGGAATCTTGATTGTCAGTAGCTCATCACGAGGAACAATCCGGTTTAAGCGAACTTGCTTAAACCGATAGCGTGCTCGTCCTGCCCCTTCGATAATCCATTCAAGATTGTTGGTTGCTGTATCAAGGATTGTTTGAGGTAATTCGTTTCGGTAACGGAATGAGTAAATTACATCTCCTACGTTCTTTGGTAAATCAATATGGAGTGATTCAGCAATGGCTACAAATTCGTCACGTGTAAATTCGAATTCTTTTACTCCCTCTCGATGATGGTCAGTAAACACGCGGGCTATAATGGCTTGATAGCGGTTTGGCTGCCGTTTGCTTTTCTCTTCAGGCATATGAGAACTCCATTGGGTATTGCTCTGAATGCACCTTGCGGGTTCTCTGAGCAATAGTATCTCGTGGCACTCTAAAATGATTGGCAGCCGTACTCATATCAAATGTTAGAAGATCAGTTGATCCGGTATCAATTGCTTTCTTTGGTTTAGTGGGGGAAATATTCAATGCTTTTATGATTTCCGCTCCTACTTCGCGGGCCAATAACGGCGGGACGCTATTGCCGATCTGCCTAAAGCCATGCCACTTGGTAGAATGAAAGCGGAACCAGTCAGGGTATGAGTGCAGCCGCGCAGCTTCTCGCACCGTGATAACACGCGGCAAAAGTGGATGGATCGGTCGCGGTGAGGTGAAAGCTCCACGAGCACTGTCTGTGCCAGCCCTTAGCGTGTTGCACAAACCTTTAGGGTCAAGTTTGCGGAAATGGCTAACGGCTTCGGTCTTGCCGTGCTCAGTTTCAATGAAACGACTTTTCGACAGTTCTGTATGCTTGGTACGAAGACTTGATGTAAGAGTTTCATGGTTAAATTTCCGAGCATATCCGTAATTGTTTGGGTCGTCGTCAATACATCGAAGTCGGCGGGCGTAGGCCGCTTCAGTTTTCCATGCTGTATAAACCGTATCTGAGATGTTCAGTTCCTCGAAACTGTCGGCATCCGGTAAATCTCCGATTGCCTCCCAAACGTTAGTCCTCTGATTGGAGAGTTGTGGGTAGCATGGAATAGGCAAGCCGCGTCTGGTGCCAATAAGGAATAAACGCCGACGGTCTTGTGGTACTCCATAATCAGCAGCATTAAGCACTCGATATGGTAGTACTACGTCATAACCGGCACTATTGAGTTCGCTGATGAGCTCTTTAAGAATTTCCACAGGTTTTCCAAGCGTAAGCCCTTTGACGTTCTCAAATACACAATACTTGGGCTGTAATTCCCTGATAATACGCACGTAATGGAACACAAGCTGATTTCTTGGATCGTCAAGGGTGCGCTTGCCAATCATTGAAAAGCCCTGGCAAGGCGCGCCTCCAAATACGACATCGATGTCAGAAGTTCCGATTTTTGCGCGACTACGAATTTCATGGCCGGAGAGATCAACGACGCTTGCACAGATTGTAGTTGAATACGGGAAGTTGTATTCATGCGTGGCACAATGAATAGGGTCAATTTCAATCGCTGCAGCTATGTCGAACCCCGCTTGCTCAAAACCGAGAGAGAGGCCTCCGGCACCTGAAAAAAGATCAATACCTATAGGTCGCATAATTAGCTCATTTTATTGGTAAGTTGGGATTGATTCTGTTTCGATGGGTATCGATAATACACTAATTATGTGCGGCGGGGTAGTCAATTTCGGTTCGTTTTTATTTGTGAAGCCTTAAGGTTGAAAGCTGACCGGCATCCTGCTACAGTGCGGTATGCCCGATCCGGTACAGACACATTACCAGAAATATCCCTATCCGCACTACCCGCTTATTGCCTCGGTGCGTCGTTGTGATACCTATGCACTCAATCTGAATGCTCTCTGGGCCCGCTTTAACTGTGCCCTTCCGCCTGCCGAAGCGAACAGGATTCTCATTGCCGGCAGCGGTGCCTTTGCCCCGTATCCCTGGGCGGTTGCGAATCCTGATACGCCGATTACCGCTCTTGATCTGTCGGAGCGAAGTCTGCGGAGAGCCCGCTGGCACTGCCTCCTGCACGGGCGTCGAAATGTCGTGTTCCGCTGTGGAGAATTACTGGATCCTGCGGCAATAGACGGCACATTCGGATTGATTGATTCCTTCGGCGTTCTCCACCATCTGGCAGATCCGCTGGCAGGGTTGAAAACTCTGGAGGCGCATCTCGTACCCGGCGGTATTATGCGAATCATGCTCTACAGCCGTTATGCACGTAGGGAAGAAGAGTCCATCCGCCGGGCCTTCAGGCTGCTTGATATTGATTCTCCCCATGCTGCGCGGCGCCTGCTGCGGAAGGCACCTGCAGGTTCGCGTCTGGCAAACTATCTGGCCGCTTCCTATGAGGCCGCCACCGATTCCGGAGTCGCCGATGCCCTGCTTCACCCGAGAGTCCATACCTATCGCATTGACGAACTGCTGGCGATGATTTCTCGTACCGGTCTGGAGCTGTTGATGTTTGCCCATCAGGATGCTGTTGAAAATCCTGCACAGGAAATTGAACGTCTCAGGAATCTTGAAAAGGAGCGCCGGTCGCCCGGCAACTTCCTGTTTTACCTCCGAAAGAAGAATCCGCAAGCCGGAAACAGCTGCCGGGACGGCACTATCATGCTCAACCCGTGTCTGGTGCCGGTCGTCAGTCGCTATACGTTTGGACGTGTGCAGATCAATCCACGGCTCGGCTGCGATAATCCGCCACTCACATACCGGGACAGAAGCTTTCTGAGGCAGTTTGTTACCCCTGTCAAGCGCAGCGAATTACCCAGTGAAGTTGAAAAGCAGGTTGCTGATTTCCTGCGCCTTCTCTTTCTCGTAGAATATTCATAGAGATCGGTGGATGGAAGGGTTGTAAAAACAGAATCTTACTTGCTGCCAAGTCCTGCAAGATTGAAGTTCACCGTAAAGGATTGATTGTTGCCGGGGCGTTGATGGATGGCGAGGTTGACACTCCAGCACTGATGGCGATATTCGGCGGCATATACCGATTCGAGGAAATCACTGCGGTCGAAAGAGTAGCGTCCGGTATAGGAAAGGGTGAAAGGGGTGACCAGTTTTGTTGAAAGCCGCCCCTCGAAATACTCCACCTCGTTGCGGGCCATCTGATAACCTGCGCCGATTATGTTACCCTGCCGGTCGTCAAGATTTATCCCGACCACTGTGGTTGAAAGGTTATTGTCGTACAGGTTGTAGCGCGCGTCACCGGTAATCCGCACCAGTTTGTTCAGCCATGTATCCGATTCCAGTATCAGATCGCTCCAGCGGTGCTGACTCTGCACCAGCGACAAAATATCACGCTGCTCCCCCGCAATTGAATACCGCGCTTCAAGTTTAACCCGGGCAATATCCCGATATTCCGTCGTATCGTTCGACACGAACTTGCCGTTGAGTAGATTGGTGACTGCAAGAGACACCATATTCTGATGGATCATGCGATCTGCGTAGTCATAGGATGGAAGTCGCTGCTGATTGCGTCCGGGAATCAAGCTGTAGCCGATCTCGGGAATAATCTCGTGCCGGACTTTTTTGAGCAGAGAAAAGTTGACGTTGTAGACGCGTGTCAATGATGTTGATACGCGAGCACCAGCTTCCGGCAGCAAATCGCCATCGCTTGCATTGATTTCGCTGACGCTGTCCCGCCTGCCGGTCGTATAGCCTCTGAGGTGTAGGCCTGTAAAAAGTGATGTCCGAATATAACTGCTGTGGAACGGGAGCAGGGTGACCCGGGGGAAGAGTAAAAAACGCTGGCCGCTGGGGGGGTCTTCGCTGTAAAGATTTTCGGCCGATCCGTCAAGATCAAGATAGAGCGGCAGCGAGAAGATTGGCTGGCGTACCATGGCGGTGCCGAGTGACGGCAGCGTTTGAACTGTCGCGCGATTGTTGGCGGCATAGAGATCTTCGTTATACCGCAGGTATGAGGTGACGGCAAAATTCTCCCAGGTTTTCAGGGTGTTGACGGTCGTATCGCTTGATTGACGATTATAATCGCCGCTCCTTTCGCCGAAATCACTTAAGAAGGTCCGATCACTGTTGGCGTTGACGGCCATGCGCAGATTTGCGCTGTCGGAAAATAGTTCCTTGTGTTCCTGGGTTATCTGCCAGCGCCAGCGGTTCTCAGTCTGGTCGTAGATCGAATAAACTCCGGCATGTCCTTCGCTTCCGCGTGTCCGGATATAGCGGTAATCGAGCCCGGTACCGACGCCTCGTTTTGTCATGATATCCAGATCAAGTTGGAGATCCTGGCTGGGTGAAATCACCAGATAGGCCGGTAAGTCAAGTTGTACACCCTTGGTCTTTGAATAGCCCACGCGGGGAAAGAGAAGTCCCGACCGTTTTTCCAGTACAGCCGGAAACGCGAACCAGGGGAGGTAGAGCACCGGAGTGTCTTTGATGTAAAAGATGACATTTCGCCCTGTTGCATAGCCAAGCAGATTGACCTTGAGGCTGTCGGCGCCGAACTTCCAGCTTGGATTGGGTAAGTCGCAAGTGGTCATTTCCGTGGTTTGCGCCGTAAATTCGGTATCATTTATCCGGACCAGCTTATCGGCGCTGAGCTTCATGCCGGTATCGGCAACGGTCAGTTGTGTCGCATTCATTTCCGCCAGGCCGGTGTCCATATTGAGTACCAGCGAATCCCCCTTAAGGACGGCGGTCCCCTTGGTCAGTGCGACCGATCCGGTTGCGTGCAGCATATGAGTTGCGGCCTCATAGCGAACTTTGTCGGCAGTCAGATTCAGCCCCTGATCGACGACAACCACATGCCCTTCTGCGGTAATGGTATTGGCGGGCTGGTTTTGACTCATGTGGTCTGCGTAGATATGGATATTGTCGTCAGGGATGGCCTGCGCAGAGGCTGTGGCGGATGGAAGCCAACAGCCGAACAGGCAGAATAAAAGAAGATAGTGGACGCGTATCATTGAAAAATCAGCCTCTGATTCCGGTATAATTCACCTGTTCAAGCCATGCCTTGACTTCACCGACAACAAAGAGTGATCCACATACCAGGATGAGATCTCCATCGACCGCTTCGCTGCGGGCCGTGCTGATTCCCGCCACTACCGCGCCGCACGGTCGGGACGGGATCCCTTTTTTGAGAAATAATTGCGTCAATGATTCATCTTTCAATGCCCGTTCAACAGCGGGAGTTACGGTATAAATTTTAGAAACAAGCGGCAGCAGAGGCGCATATATTTTCTCCACATCCTTGTCATCACAGACTCCGGTCACCAGAAGCAAACGTGAGTAAGAATAGTCTTTCAATGCTTCAGCCAGGGCAGCCGCACCGGCGGGATTATGAGCACCATCCAGCAGCAGGGGAGGAGTGCCCGGAATCAGCTCCATCCGACCCGGCCAGTAAGCGGCGGCAATGCCTTCCGTGAATGCTGAGGAGCTTATGTTCATGCCGCTGCTTTCCAAAACCTCGGCCGCTGCCATCGCAACTGCGGCATTGCCGGATTGGTAGCGGCCGGAAATGCCGGGAGTGAGCTGCGGAATGACTCTGCTGATTCCGCGATAGGTGAGGGTGCCGTCGGGATTCCTGACTGACGAAAAATCACTGCCGTACATTTTCAGGGTACACCCTGCGGTGCGGCATTGTTCCTCAATTACCAGACGCACTGCAACAGGGTGTTCAGTGCTGATAACATGTGTACCCGGCTTGATGATTCCTGCTTTTTCCCGGGCGATCTCCTCAATGGTTGCACCAAGGTAATCGGTGTGGTCGAGAGCAATCGGGGTGATGATCGTCATCTCGCCTTTAAAAGCGGCTGTCGCGTCGGAACGACCTCCCATCCCGGCTTCCATGACGGCGATGGAAACGCGCTCCTCACGGAATATATATGCGGCCAATGCCGTTGTTATCTCAAAAAAGGTTGCATCTTCAGGAGCGGCTTTCAGCACACTATCCATTGTGTGGGTGAGCTTTTCAGCGGCATATTCAATCCCGTTTATTCTGAAACGCTCGGTGAACCGGACCAGATGAGGGGAGCTGAACTGGGCAACGCTCTGCCCCGCATGGAGGAGAATGGAAGAGAGAAATGCCGACGTGGAACCTTTGCCGTTCGTGCCGACTACATGAATGGTGCGAAACGATTTTTCGGGATTGCCCAGGCGTTCGAGCAGCTTTTCAACCCTGTCGACGCCTGGCTTTATGCCAAAGCGCCGACGGGCGTAAAGCTTCTCCAACACATCTGCAAGAGACATGTCAGGCGGCGGGGCGATGCAACATTTTCAGAATGGAAGCCAGTTTTGAACGCATTTCGGTACGGGGGATGATCGCATCGATCATGCCGTGATCAAGCAGATATTCTGCTCTCTGAAATCCTTCCGGCAGTTTCTGGCGGATGGTCTGTTCGATTACGCGGGGGCCGGCAAATCCGATCAGCGCTTTCGGTTCGGCAATATTGACGTCTCCGAGCATGGCGAAACTGGCGGTAACACCGCCGGTGGTAGGATCGGTCAGCAGTGAAACGAAGGGAATGCCGGCTCGCTTGAGTTTTGCCAGGGCGGCAGATGTCTTGGCCATCTGCATCAGCGAGAGAATACTCTCCTGCATGCGGGCTCCTCCGGAAGCGGAGATGATAATTACCGGCTGGCGTTTCTGTAGGCCGCGCTCGATGGAACGGGTGATTTTCTCCCCCACCACGCTCCCCATGCTTCCGCCCATGAAAGAAAAATCAAAACAGGAAACCTGCACCGGCAGCTCTTCGATAGAACCTTCAACACAGATTACAGCATCTTTTGAGCCCCCTTTGGCGAGGGCAGCGTCGATACGCTCCTGATAGCTTTTGGCATCTTTGAACTGGAGGAAATCGACCGAAGTAATATCTGCATCAAATTCCTGCCAGACTCCGCCATCAAGCAAGGCCTCAAGGCGTTTGTGCGCAGAAATCCGGTAATGGTAACCGCACTTCGGGCAGACCTGCAGATTGGCTTCGATGTCCTTGCCTAAAATCGTTTCCGTGCATCCCGGGCATTTAACCCACATTCCGTCAGGAATGGTAACTTTATGGCCGCCCGATTTTTCTATGCCGACTCTTTCTTTGTTAAACCAACTCATATGTGGCCTCGCATCTTTCGTGATCCTAAAATAGTTAAGTACAAATAAAATCGCTAGGTAACAGAAACCGGAAGCGCTGTCAAGCGTGACCGTACATTATAGAAGGGCTTTTTTCAAACTACTGACGTAACTCCGCAGTTTTTGCTTCAGTTGTTCGCCGCTATACTGTTCAAACAGTTTTACAATTGCACTGCCGACAACAACACCGTCAGCCAGCTGTCCAACTTCGGCGGCCTGTTCCTGAGTGGATATGCCGAACCCGGCCATGACCGGGAGAGAAATGGTTTGTTTGACCCGGGAGAGTTCCTGAGCAAGCGTTCCCGAAACGGCGGTTCGCGCCCCGGTTACGCCGGTCACGGTTACATAATACACAAAACCGCTGCCAAGTCGATTTACGGTTGCAATGCGTGCATCATCGGAGGTCGGTGTAAGGAGGAAGATGACGTCCAGCCCGTTATTCCGGGCCGTAACGGTCAGTTCACGTGATTCTTCCGGCGGCATATCCACCAGCAGGACTCCGTCCACTCCGGCTTGTGCCGCGTCCAGGCAGAATGATTCATAGCCATATGCATGCACCGGATTGAGGTAACCCATCAGAATTATGGGAATCTGTGTGCGGGTACGAACCCGTTTCACTGAGTCCAGAATGTTGTGAAGGGTTGTCCCGGAGGCCAGGGCTCTCTCTGAGGAAAGCTGGATAGTAGGCCCGTCAGCCATAGGGTCCGAAAACGGAACCCCGAGTTCGATGACATCGGCGCCAGCCTCTTCAAGAAGGAGAATCATCTCCTCGGTCGTGGACAAATCCGGGTCGCCGGCGGTAATGAATGTTACCAGTGCCGTGGAATTGTTTGTTTTTAGTGCACTAAAACGTGTCGAAAGTCTGCTCATGGTTGTTGTCACGTATGCCGGTCAAATTTTGAAGCCGGTCATCTCCTTCTCAAGCAGATCGATTTGACGTGTCAAACTTTCAACGGCGGCATTCATGGTTTTTGTCGCATGGCTGTTTGCCACCGTAGATCCTTCGATGCTGTTGACCGATTTCAATATCGTGGCGCAGCTGTCAACCTGCGAACGACATGCTTCACGAATCTGGTCCACCATTGAGTTTTCGTCTTCTATCGACTGGGCGATCAGATTACTGGCCCGGCTTTGCTCGCGGGTAGAGGTGCGCACGTGGATGGTGAGTTCTTTCATTCGTTCAACGGCAGCGGTAATCATGTCCGTGCCACGGGCGTGCTCGCGCGCTGAATGGGCAATATTCTCAACCATGCTTTCAACACATTCCATTGCTTCCCTGATGTTCCTGCTGCCTCGTGCCTGTTCGACGGTTGCCTTGGCAATCTCGCTGACCTGAACTCCGGCCCGCTGTACGCCGGCGACTATTTTTTCAAGTGCCGTTCCGGAACGCTGCGAAAGCGCTTCACCTGCGGCAATACTTTCTTCGGCCGAGTTTATAGCGCTGACCGCGCGCACGGTCTCTTCCTGAACACCCTTGATAACAGCGGCAATCTCCCGGGTAGAACTGCTGGTGCGTTCAGCCAGATCCCTGATTTCATCGGCTACCACAGCAAATCCCTTGCCATGTTCACCGGCCTGGGCGGCAATGATCGCGGCATTGAGCGCCAGAAGATTGGTCTGTTCCGCAACTTCATCAATAACTGATAGAATGGTTCCGATATCATGGACCCGTAATGAAAGCGTCTCTACAACTTCGAACGTTATTTGCGATGAGGCTCTGATCGCCTGCATTCCGGCAATCGCTTCGAGAACGGCAATTTTTCCGGTTTCGGCGTCGCTTCGAACCGTTTCAGAAATAACAGCTGAATCCATGGCGTTCTTTTCAACCTGTCTGATTGTCGCGTCCATTTCGGCAATTGATGAGGCTGTTGTCGTCGAAGCATCCAGCAAATTAACGATATTAATACCGACCTCTTTGATGGAAGAGACCATTTCAGAGATTGATGAGCTGGCCTCTTCAACGGCCCCTTCCAGTTTCTCAGCGCTCATTGCGATCTCTTCAATGGTTGCCGCAAGTTCAAGCGACGAAGCAGACGTTTCTGAAGCGGATGCCGACAGCTTGTCAACCCCCCCGTAGACATCACGCACGGAGTCGTTAATTATTACCAGAGCCTGTGATGTTTCCTGAATGGATCTTTCCTGCATATGCGCGGAACTTACCACCTGACGGGCCGCATTTTCCAGGTTGTTGTCTATGGAGGTGAGTACTTCGGATGTTGAACCGATGCGGGAAACCATGCTGTGAAGGTTTTCTGCCATAATATTCATTGCATGAGCCAGTTCGGCGGATTCTCCGCCGCCACGTACTTCCAGGCGCGCATCCAGTCTGCCGCCAGCCAGTGCCTTGGCAAAATCAACACAGCTTCTCAGCGGCCGGGTAATGGAAGTCGTGATCAGATATGAACATAGGGCGATCAAGGCGATAACGCTGATCGTGAGAACCGTTGAAATAATATTTTTCATTCTGATGCTGGCTGCAACCTGTTGTTCGGTGGTCCGGACATTCTTCCTGATCCGTTCAACCGTCTGTGTCACCGCCACGCTGAACATGTCGAACCGCTGCGTCTGGATTCCGGTCATGAGATAGCTTGCTTTCAGCACATCTCCTTTGGTAGCGGCCGGTAATACTTCGGTAAGCAGCGTATTCCGGTATTCCTTCCAGATGGCGTTTGCTTTATCAATAGTGTCGCGGTTTCCATATGATTCAAGGGAGGTAAGAACAGTGCCGAAATTGCGCTCAACATTTTTGATAAGGGTTTTTACCGTAGCCATATTCTTGTCGGCGACAACCGGATCCGCTTCAAGCATGAAGTTCTGCATTTCACTGTTGATCTGAAAAAGATCGGATTTCAGCAGTGCAATATTTTCGAGGGCATCTTTATCTTTTTGAATGTGCTGGTAGGCCGTGCCTCCGATTCTCACTTCGTTGATCATAAACAGGTTGATCGCGCCAATCAGCAGGATTCCGATAAACGCTGATGCGGAAAGGAGCACCATTTTGGTGCGAAGGTTGAGTCCGGTTGAACTATGTAAAGACGTCCCTCTCTCCACAAAATCTCCTGTCAGAATAAGATACCACGAACAAAAAAAAGCCGCCCGACTATAACAGAGCGGCTCCTTTCATATCAAGAAAAAACACCGGTTGATGGCTGCCTGGAGCAACTCTCTACCTTTATCGCTACCGGATTCCGGAGGGTGAGTCTGCCAAGGCAAGCTTATCGCTTTGCATGTTCAGTTCGGCGATCATCTCCTTGCGGATGATGCGAATTTTTTTCATATAGGCATTTGCCTGTGGCCCCTGTCCACAATAATATTTTTTTGCGCGTTCCAGATCGCCCTGGGCCATTTCAAGCTTCACGTTGAGTTCGCAGACAGCAGCTTCGGCACATTTGTTATCGTCAAGCATGTCATTGGACGAATAGCCGTGGCTCCGAGCGCGGTACGGCATCAGCTGCCAGACGCCCCGGGCGCCCTGAGTTGATACCGCCTTGGCGGAAAGCTTGTGGCCGCCTGTCTCAACCAGAGCAATCTCAGCCAGATCAAACGGCATGAAGACCGTGCCGACCGTTTTGTTAAAACAGATAGCTGCTAAATGGTGCGCGCGTTCGGGAGTCGTTCTACGTGAGAATGCAGACTCAATTACTGCCTGCTGTTTTTTTCGCTGGATAAGTAAGATACTGTTGCTGTCAAGGATGGAAGGTTCGGAGGCCAGCGACGTGGTCGATTGGATTTCCGCCAGTTTGAACGGGGCATTTTCGCATGCTGTCAATAACAACAGCAACGTCAGATAGATTAGTTTTTTTCGCATAATAATAGAGTAGGGAAGTTGTATCGGCTTTGCCGGAGCGGCGTCGTTGCCCACAAGATTCGAGGGCGTATCTCCGGCGGGGTACTCCTTTCTGAGTTATTTTGTCTCTGAAATGCCAAAATCCCGACAAGCGGGACTTAGGCGGTTCTTGACAAGTGCGCGGACAATATAGTATTACCTGGTCAGCGTCAACTCATTTTTTAATTAAACGGGTGATTTCAACTGGTTCAGCTTTTTGAAGATCCTGCTGCCAGTTCTTTCAGGGTGACCTGTTCCAGTACGCCGCGAACCCCATCCTGAACCTGTTTCCAGACCGGATGAACGTTGCAGTAACTAGAGCGGTCACAGTCCGAGGGATTGATTACACAGCGGTTCGGGATGATTGGTCCTTCAACCGCCTCAACGACTTCCAGCAGTGTGATGTTTTCTGGGGCGCGTCCCAGCATAAAACCGCCGCCGGTACCCCGGAACGATTTGACCAGCCCGATTTTACTGAACTGCTGGAATATTTTGGCAAGAAACGTAGGCGGAACATCAACAGCTGCGGCTATCTCGCTCAGCAGGCAGACGCTGTCAAGCGGTTTTCCGGCCAAATGCACGATGCCTCTGATAGCATATTCACCCTTGCGAGTTAGTTCCATCATATAAAAACCCCTAAGAAGACTTTATATGTCTTTTTAGGGGTTTTGCCGGAACTTGTCAATAAATATTTATCATGCTGTTTTATGTCGCGCCTTCCGGAAGCTCCTCTTCGGTCTTAACCTTCTTTTTGCCAAAGATTAATGCCACCCAGATGCTTATTTCATACATAAGATAGAGCGGAATCATAATTACAAACATGGTTATCAGATCGGCGTGGAAAGCAGAAATAATCGAGCTTGCAAGCAGCGCGTATTTTCGTTTTGGCGCCAGAAATTGGTAGCTTACAATACCAAAGCGGGACAGGAGCAGAGTCAGTACCGGAAGCTCGAAAATCAGGCCGAACAGTAGAATCAACCGCAGGCAGAAGTTGACGTAGGCGCTGATATTGAACCAGCTTTGCAGACCTTCGGCCTCATAAGACAGTGAAAAATTGATGATCACCGGCCAGATTATGATCAGGAAAAACATGGCGCCGACGCAGAACGTAAAGGTGGCAGCGACGACAAAAGGAACCACAAGTCGACGTTCGCGCCTCGTCAAACCGGGTGCGATAAAAAGCCACACCTGGTAAAAAACAATCGGCAGAACCAAAATAAAACCGGCCAGCATCGAAATCTTGCATTGGATGAAAAACGGCTCAAGCGGCGCGCTGTAATTAAGCGGCCGCTGCTTTTGAGGAGTGTTTATTTCCTGGTCAAGCTTGTAGCGGGTGTACATGGAAGGGGCAAGCTCTTTGACTTTTAGATACACATCCTTTTTAATCTCAGTCAAATAGGTCTTGCCGGTCAGTGGTTTCTCAATGAATTTAAGGAGTTCGCTGGAGAAGTTCCAGGCGACTCCCATCCCGACCACTACGGCGATAACAATAACAATCAGCCGCTTGCGCAGCTCAACCAGATGTTCCATAAATGGGACTACTTTTTCTTCGCTCATGCATTCTTCCTATCACAGAGGCGTGCTGACTGGCAACCGGAAACAGACTGTTTACGGCTTTCAGTGACGCAGGAACCGCAATGACAGTGGTAGTGAACCATTTTTTGGGTTTTATTGATCTGTCAGCAGTCGGGCTGGTCTTGACACGGAGTTACTCCCCGGTAAAGGTTATTGGGCGGAGGGGTGCCGCGCTGTTCGTGCGAAAGGACACAATCCGTGTAATGGGGCTGGTATTTCCGGTTGCAGTTGATCAAGGCCCGGACCACGTCTGCACTGATGGTTCCTTTCAGCGCCCGTGATGTGACTTCCTCCAAAGCCGTGCGCAGATCGTAGGAACAGGGACGATAGGGTCTGGTGGAGATGAGCGCGTCAAACACGTCGCTGACGGCAACGATTTCTACGATTCTGTTCCGCAGTGCGATCCCACGCGGATACCCTGAGCCGTCGCACCGTTCATGATGATCCCGGGCGGTAATCGCCGCCGGATGGTTCGAATCCTGAAAAAAATAACTCAGCAGGACATAACCCGCCGCTGCATGGTGACTCAGCTGCATCCGATCATGTTCGTTCAGCGGAGTTGATTTATTGTAGACGGCCGACGGTATGCAGAATTTGCCGATATCGTGGCTCGATGCTGCCACAAGTTCCGTGGACAGTTCTTTCCGGTCGTCAAAAAGGTCCTGGGCAAGCAGCCGGGACAGGGCGAAAACCGTCAGGATGTGGCGGTAGGTATAGGGATCCTGGGCCTTGAAGTAATCGTAGATATCCAGCAGGGGCTGAACAAATTCGACCTGCTGTAGTGAGTCGAAAACCGCTTTTGTACGTGTCGGATTGCAGAAGATATGATTGTAGGGTGGCTGATCTATATAGCTGAGCAGGTCTTTTGCGACCGTACCGTACTCCATAAACCGCGTGGTGGGAAACGTTTCCGCCCGCGCGGATCGAACAAGTTCCGTCATGGTTTCCGGTGTCAGGCAGGTACCGACAGGAAGCAGCTCCCTGCGGTCAAGGGTACGGACCGGGTAGTAAAGTTGCAGTGGTTTCTCCATGGCTCACTCCTGCTAAAGACAACAATGAAACAGAGACGTATACCTTGGTAGCACCAGGCGCTTAACTGCTTGTATTATACTGATAGTATAATGCCGATAGTTTAAATAAGTGTGCAAGTACTTCATGATTTGGTTTTATGATGCGGCCGGATCCAGCATACGGAATGAGCATACAAAGCAATGCTTTATTGTGGTTTTTTTGTTCCTTAACGTCGCTTCCTCCCACCACTTTTCCCCTTGTCTGGAGAACCCTTTTTACCGCCTCTTCCGCTCGGATCCCGGTTGTCACCTCGCGGCTGAAGGCCGGTCAAACGCTTGCCGCGCAGCGGGATGCGCGGGTATTCTTCTGTGCCGACAGATCCTCCAGCTGGTCGGGTGGCGGGAGCGGACGCGATGTGGGCCGCCAGGACGAATTCGATGCGCCGCGTTGCCGGTGACACAGACGCTACGGTGATCCGCGCTTTGTCGCCGATCCGGTATACCGTGCCGGTGCGCCGCCCGATCAGGGAGTGCTGCTTTTCGGCATGGGTATACAGGTCGTCGGACAGGGTGGAGATATGCACCAATCCCTCGACGAACAGTTCCTCAAGTTCGACGAATAACCCAAAAGCGGTTACGCCGGAGATATAGCCGTCAAATTCATCTCCAACATGCTTTTGCATATACTGGAGCTTCTTCATTTCCACAACATCCCGCTCGGCTTCCATCGCTACCCGTTCGCGCTTGCTCGTATGTTCGGCCACTTCTCCGAGCCGTTCGGTGGCGATGGCGAGCTGGCGGGAGGCGCGTTTGTCCTTTTGTTTCCCCTCGGCCGTCACGGCTAAAGCTGCCCTCAAAATCCGATGCACAACAAGATCAGGATAGCGCCGGATCGGAGACGTAAAATGGCAGTAGCAGTCCGACGCCAGGCCGAAGTGCCCGACATTGTCGGCGGCATAGCGGGCCTGTTTCATACAGCGGAGCAGGGCATAGTTGATCATGCGTTCTTCGGGGCGGCCATCGGCCTGGGCCAGCAGGCGTTGAAGCTCCGATGGCTTGACCTTTTCTTCAACGAGCTTGAATTCGTAGCCGAAACCGAAAACGAATTCCTGAAAGGTCTGAAGTTTGGCCGGGTCAGGGTTTTCGTGGACACGATAGAGAAATGGAATATCCCGGGAAGTAATGAAGCGCGCCACCGCTTCGTTGGCGGCCAGCATGAATTCCTCGATCAGCTGATGAGCCAGGTTGCGCTCGGCACGGATGATTCCTTCTGTCTGACCGGTCAGGCCGATGATGATCTCCGGTTCCGGCAGGTCAAAGTCGATGCTGCCCCGCTTTTTGCGCATGGCCATCAGGATCAGAGCCAGTTCCTTCATTTCCAACAGCATCGGTGATACCGGCCGGTATTTGTCGGCCAGCTCACGGTCATCATCGACGATGATCTGCTTCACAATCGTATAGGTAAGGCGCGCCGCGCTTTTTATGACGCTGGGGTAGAAGGAGGATTCCAGCATCGTGCCGGTGCGATCAAAGAGCATTTCAGCGGTCATGGTCAGGCGGTCAACGTGCGGATTGAGCGAACAGATGCCGTTCGAAAGCCGCTCCGGCAGCATCGGAATGCAGCGGTCCGGGAAATAGACCGAAGTTCCGCGCAGGTACGCTTCGCGATCCAGCGGGCTGTCTTTTATTACGTAATGGGAAACATCGGCAATCGATACCCAGAGGCGGAAATGGTCCCCTTCGCGGCGCAGGGAGACGGCATCATCAAAGTCGCGGGCGGTTTCACCGTCGATGGTTACCGTCGGCATTGGACGGAGATCCACCCGCCCTTTCAGATCGGCTGGTGAAACGGTATCGGCGATATTCTCGGCCTCTGCCAGCACATCGGGGCCGAAAATGTGCGGCAGGTCGAAGCGGCGAATCACCGATTGTACCTCCACTTCCGGATCGTCCGGCCAGCCAAGAACTTCGATAATCTTTCCTTCGGCAGGGCGTCCCCCGAGCGGATATGACGTCAACTCCGCCACAACCTGATGGCCGTCTTCAGCTTTTCCGCGCCCTTTGGCCGGAATTGTCACCACCAGATTCAGGCGCTGGTCTTCCGGGATGACAATCGCGCCTCGCCTGGTTTCTTCATAACGCCCGACAATCTTGCTTGTGGCACGCTCGATCACCGCCAGAACGCGGCCATCCAGCTTTGCTCCCCCCATGCGACTCGGGGAGGAACTTGCCTCGACGAGATCGCCGTGAAGAGCACTCTTCAATAATTTCGACGGAATAAAAATGTCCTCGCCGCCACCTTCAGGGGTGACAAAGCCATAGCCGTCGCGGTGCACCGAAATTCGGCCCCGGGTGGTTTTTACCTTGCCCGGCAGGGCGTAGCTGTTCCCCTTCAGCCGTACCAGTTCTCCATCATCGGCCATGTCTTCCAGCATGTTTTTCAGTTCCCGCTTGACGTGGCGACCGCCGAAATCACGCAGGAGGCTGGTAAAGTGAATGGCTTCGTCCCGCTGTTTGAACAGCGCCAGGATATGTTTTTTGGTGAGGTTCATTTGTTCGGCTCCTCGAAGATGCAAGTGTGTTCTTATTCCAAATGGCGATTTTCAAGACCTCAACGGTTTTGAAAACCTTTGAGGTCTACAACCGGCTGATTATGTACAGTCAATCATGTTTATGTCTATCTGTCCAGTACGGTTGCGTGGCTTGCTGATTTCCGATATAAACAGTTCTGACAAAATATGAAAAAAGGATATCACATGACAGAACAAATGAAACTTGCCATTCCGGTAACTTTACTGATCTGTTTGTTGATGGCGGCAACCCTTTCGGCTGCCGACAAGGGGGCGGTTGCCGTCCCGGCCAACGCGAAGTGTCCGGTGTGCGGGATGTTTGTCGCCAAATATCCGGACTGGTCGGCGACTGTCCGTTTCAAGGATGGCTCTGTTTTCTACTATGATGGCCCTAAGGACATGTTCAGCCACTTTTTGGAAACGGCCCGCTATACTCCGGGAAAACGTCAGGCAGATGTAGTCGGGCTGACGGTGAAGGAATATTATTCACTGGAGTCGATTGATGCTCGTTCGGCATTTTTTGTGGTCGGCAGTGATGCGCATGGACCGATGGGCAGTGAGCTGGTCCCGTTCAGGGCGGAGAAGGATGCCGTCGCATTCAAGCTTGATCACAAAGGAAAACGAATTCTGCGTTTTAGCGACATCACGCTGCAAACACTCAAAACACTTAACTAGAGCCGCCATGCGCCGTTCATTACAATATCTGCTGTTAACCGGGGCCGTTCTGGCACTCTTTCTTTCGCTCCCGCTCCATGCCCGTTATGAACAACGACATGCGGGAACGGTGTTGAAACAGCTCCGGGATCTGCATGTTACGGACCTCTGCCTTGTGACGGAGGCCCGCTATACCCGCCACCTCGCTCTGGCTGACCGCCACGCCCCATTTCAGGAACACCCTCTGGCGCTGGAACATTTTCCCTCAGGTTCGCTGATTCTGCCGAATATTTCGCGCGGTGCCGCACCATGAAACGGGCTCTCGAACGACATCTGAATATTCTGGATTTTACTCTGGCCTCGCTGCTGCGCAGGAAAGCAAAAAACTTTTCACTCCTGGCAGTGTATCTGCTGGTGGTCTTCATGCTGGCGTCACTGCAGTTTTTTGTTACGGCCCTGAAGAGAGAGGCCGCTATTATTCTGAGCGATACGCCTGATCTGATTGTACAGCGACTGTCGGCGGGTCGTCAGGATCTGGTGCCGGTCGGATATGCCGAAGAAATTGCCCGGATCAGGGGGGTGACCCAGGTCAGGCCACGCTTGTGGGGCTATTATTACGATGCGCTGAACGGGGCCAACTATACGGTAATTGCCAGCGACGATCCAATGGTTGCTCCGAGTCGGGCTGCTGTCGGTGCCGGTGTTGCCAAAACCCGAAATCTTGCGGTCGGCGATCTGGTGCCGCTGACAAGTTATGACAAAACCCCGCTGATGGTGGAGATCGGTTCGATATTTCCGCACAGTTCGGATCTGATTGCGGCTGACATGATTATTCTCACGCCGGAGGACTTCAAGCTGCTGTTCAATTTTCCGAAAGGACAGGCGACCGATCTGGCGGTATCCGTGCGCAATCCGAAAGAGTTATCGACGGTTGCCGCCAAGATTGCTGACCGGTTTCCCGATTCCCGCCCGATCCTGAAAAGCGAGATTCAGCGCACGTACCAGTCCATCTTCGACTGGCGGGGCGGCATGACGCTGATAATTCTGGCGTCGGCGCTGCTGTCGTTCATCATCTTTGCCTGGGACAGGGCCACAGGGCTGTCAGCAGAAGAACGCAAGGAAATCGGCATACTCAAGTCGATTGGCTGGGAAACGTCCGATGTACTGTTGCTCAAATTCTGGGAAGGAACGGTAATTTCGCTGACGGCATTTTTACTGGGAGTCGTGCTGGCCTACGGGCATGTCTTTTTTCTGTCGGCGCCGCTTTTTGCCCAGGCATTGAAGGGGTGGTCGGTGATTTATCCACGTTTTCAGCTGGTGCCGGTGGTTGATGCGTATCAATTGGCGGTGCTCTTCTTTCTGACGGTTATCCCATACACTACCGCGACGGTTGTTCCCTGCTGGCGGGCGGCTACAACCGATCCGGATGCTGCCATGAGGAGTTGACGTGATAGAACTGTCCGACATCACGAAAACATTCAACACCGGTAAGCAGAATCAGTTTACTGCCGTTGATAACGTCACTCTCGCCATCGAGCCGCAGCAGATAACGGTTTTTAAAGGGCCGAGCGGTTCCGGCAAAACGTCTCTTTTATCAATTATCGGCTGCATGGCCCGTCCTACCTCGGGGCGCATCTTTCTGCACGGGGTGGCCGCTGCGCTGCCGTTCCGGAATGACGGGGGTGAAACGGTCGAAATCACCAGTCTGCCGGAGCGGTTTCTGAACGAAATCAGACGTTCCACTTTCGGCTTCATCTTCCAGCAGTTCAACCTGGTCAGGGGAATCACCGTTCTGGAAAATGTCATGCTGCCGGCCTATCCTACCGGTGAAGGGCGCGCTGATTTTCGTGCCAGGGCAGAGAATCTTCTGGAACAATTCAATATTGCCCGCCTTGCCGGTCAGCGGTCGGAACTGCTATCGGGCGGCGAAATGCAACGGGTCGCCATCGCCCGGGCCCTGATCAACAATCCCTCCATCATAATTGCCGACGAACCGACGGCCCATCTGGATTCAAAGTTATCGCACGAGTTTATGGAAATCGTCGCCCGGCTGAAGGGGGAGGGGAAGACCGTCCTCATCGCCAGTCACGACCCAGTGGTATTTGACTCGCCGCATATCGATTCAGTGGTTGAAATGCGAGACGGTGCGGTCGTGAGCAGTCGGAGCAGCCGGTGATATTGCCTCCTGCAGCGCTGGCTTTGGTGTTGATCGGCTTGCTGGTCTCCGGCATGGGGACCTATGCCGGCTATTACGGCATGCGGATTATCAAATATTGGGATCCGGGTCACGGGACGGAACGGCAGCTGGAGCTAGAACGCAGAACCTACCTGATTTCAACCATCATGAATTATATTCTCGGTTTTGAGCTGATGTCGCTGTTTTTGTTCATCTATACCGCAGATGATCTGCATACGCTCTTCACCGGTGCCATGTGTGCCGCCGGGTCTCTGGCCATAAACTCCTTCGGCTATCCGGCGCTGCTGCTCAAGATCATCAACTTTCTGTTCGCCGGGGTCTGGCTGATCTTAAATTACGCCGACAACAGGGGATACGATTATCCGCTGATCAAAATCAAATATGAACTGCTCAATCTGCTGGTCCCGCTGCTGGTGCTGGAAAGCGTGCTGCTCTTCGCCTACTTTGCCGGAATAAAACCGGACATCATTACTTCCTGCTGTGGCAGTCTGTTCGGTCGTGATTCCGGCAGTTTCAGCGGTGACCTGGCTGCGCTGCCGCACCGGCCTATGCAGATTGCCTGCTTCTCCGGGATGGCCATTACTGCGGTCAGCGGGATGTTCTTTTATCTGAAAGGGCGCAGCGGCTACCTGTTTTCAACCGCTTCAGCAGTCACATTTCTGATTACAATCGCCTCCATGCTCTCGTTCATCTGTCTTTATATCTATGAACTCCCGAGTCATCACTGCCCGTTCTGTTTATTGCAGAAGGAATATGGCTATATCGGTTACGTGTTGTATGCCGCCCTGTTCAGTGGCGCTGTGGCGGGGATCGGTGTCGGGGTGCTGATGCCGTTCTGGCAGGTTGCCAGTCTGGTGCGGATTATTCCGGGCATGCAACGCCGTCTCACCGTCGTTACGCTGGTCTGTTATCTGCTGTTTACGCTGATTGTGGTGTGGAAGATGAGTTTTTCGGCATTGAAACTGGGGTAAAGTCCCCCAACTCTATACGAAACCCCATATTTTTTCTCCCCAGTCGCAAAAAATATGCTAATATCCCGATTCTTTTTTACGCTACATCCCGGAGGTAGTTATGCCACAATATTTTGAAGGAAAACTTGAAGCTAAAGGGCAGAAGTTCGGTATCGTTGTCAGTCGTTTCAACAGCTTTATCTGTGAACGTCTCCTGGAAGGGGCGGTTGACGCATTGATCCGCCACGGTGTTGACGATAAGAACATTCATGTTGCGCGGGTGCCGGGTGCTTTCGAGATTCCGCTCTTTGCAAAAAAGATGGCGGAATCGGGCAAATATGATGCCCTGATCTGTCTGGGTGCAGTTATTCGCGGATCGACGCCGCATTTTGATTATGTTGCCTCCGAGGTTTCCAAAGGGGTCGCAACGATTTCTCTGCAGAGCGGCGTTCCCATCGCCTTTGGCGTGTTGACGACTGACACGATCGAGCAGGCGGTTGAGCGGGCCGGTACCAAGGCAGGTAACAAAGGCTTTGAGGCGGCGGTTACTGCAATCGAATCGGTCAATCTTATGAAGGTGCTCAAGTAATGGGACTACGGCGTGAAGCGCGTGAGTTGGCCCTGCAGATGATGTACGCGCTCGATTCGAACAGTTCGGTAGGACTGCGGGAAACCTTGCAGACGTTCCGCGAGGAGCAGGGCGAAATAGCCGCGAAGGTGCGGGAATTTGCCGAAGAACTGGTACGGGGGGTACAGTCCCAGCGTGCGGTTATCGACGAAGCCATTCAATCACGCTCCAAAAACTGGTCGCTGTCACGCATGCCGAGGGTTGATCTGAACGTTATGCGTCTGGCTGCGTATGAGCTGATGTTTCGCTCAGATATTCCCAAAAAAGTCAGCATCAACGAGGCGATAGAGATAGTCCGACGTTACGGCGACAAAGAGTCACCGGCATTCGTAAATGGCATTCTCGACGAGATCGAGGCGTGCGAGAAAACTGAACTTTCAAGCGAGGAATAATGAAAGATATACAGGTTGGTCTGATAGGTTTTGGTAATATCGGCGCAGGAGTTGTCAGGCTGCTGCGTGAGAATGCGGCTGTTATTCGCAGCAAAGTCGGCACAGGCATCGTCTTGAAGCGCATTGCGGATCTGGATATCACTACTGATCGGGGCGTAGCTGTTGATGCCGGTGTGCTGACAACCAGCGTTGACGATATTTTCAACGATCCTGAGATTTCTATTGTCATCGAATTGATCGGTGGCTATGAACCGGCCAAAAGCTTCGTGCTAAAGGCTATTGAAAAGGGCAAGCACATCGTTACCGCCAACAAGGCGCTGTTGGCGCTGCACGGTTCCGATATTTACGCAGCTGCCGTTCGCAAAGGCGTTGAAGTACAGTTCGAAGCAGCGGTTGGTGGCGGAATCCCGGTGCTGACTGCAATCAAGAGTAATCTGGCTGCCAACAACTTCACCAGTGTTTTCGGCATCATGAACGGTACCTGCAATTATATCCTGACCCGCATGACCCAGGAGGGTGCCGATTTTTCTGATGTGCTGCAAGCTGCGCAGGAACTCGGTTATGCCGAGCCTGATCCTACTTTTGACGTTGAAGGGGTTGATACCGCGCACAAACTGGCTGTTCTTATCTCTCTCTGCTTCGGCACCAAAATTGACTTCAAGGATATTCACACCGAAGGCATCTCGAATATCAGCGGCCTTGATGTAAAATATGCCGCCGAGTTCGGCTATCGTATCAAGCTTCTGGCAATCGGAAAATGCACAAATGGTGCGATTGAAGCCCGTGTGCACCCCACCATGATTCCGCTCGACAGCCCTCTTGCCGATATTAATGGTGTGTTCAATGCCATTCGGTTGACCGGTGATTTTGTCGGTCCGGTCATGTTTTCCGGTCGCGGCGCCGGACAGAATCCCACCGCCAGTGCAATTGTCGGTGATCTGATCGGCCTTTCCCGCAGCATGAAGGCCGGAGCCGGGCGCCGCATGTCACCACTCGGTTTCCTGGATGATGCTATTGTGACGATTCCGGTTAAGCCTATGGCAGAAATATTCAGTAAATATATGCTTCGTTTCAGCGCCCTAGACAAACCGGGTGTGCTGGGGGGGATCGCCGGATCGTTGGGCAAGCATGGCATCAGCATTGAATCGATGGTGCAGACCGCCCATGAAGAAAATGATACGACACCTGTGCCGATCGTCATTATGACCCATGAGGCCCGCGAGGGTTCGATCCAGGAAGCGTTGGCAGAAATTGATCAGCTTGACATCATTTGCCAGAAAACCAGTTTTATCCGTATTGAAGACAATCTGGTATAAGTATCCATATTTCAAACCGGAGGTACTATGATCACCAAAATTCTCTTGCCCGAAGACCAGATTCCGCGTCAATGGTATAACATAATTCCCGATATGCCCGGCCCGCTGGCGCCCGTTATCAGCCCCCGGACCATGCAGCCGGTCACGCCCGAAGAAATGCTGGCAATTTTCCCGATGGCTCTGATCGAACAGGAGATGTCGTCTCAGCGCTGGATCGATATTCCTGATGAAGTACGTGAAATATATCAGCTATGGCGGCCATCGCCGCTGTTCCGCGCCCATCGTCTGGAAAAAGCGCTCGGTACTCCAGCCAAGATCTATTATAAATATGAGGGCGTTTCTCCGGCCGGTTCGCATAAGCCGAACTCCGCGATCCCGCAGGCATACTATAATAAGCAGGCCGGTATCCGCCGTCTGGCAACCGAGACCGGTGCCGGTCAATGGGGAAGCTCCCTTGCACTCGCCTGCTCGATGTTCGGGCTTGAATGTACAATCTATATGGTAAAAGTGTCCTGTTCCCAGAAACCGTATCGAAAAAGCATGATGCAGCTGTGGGGCGCCACCGTACATCCTTCTCCTTCAGAATTCACCAATTCCGGTCGCACCATTCTGGCTCATGATCCTGAATGCCAGGGCTCCCTCGGGATCGCGATCTCAGAGGCGGTGGAGGATGCGGCGACCCATGCCGACACCAACTACGCGCTTGGCAGTGTGCTTAACCATGTCTGCCTTCATCAAACCATCATTGGTCAGGAAGCCCAGGCCCAGTTTAAAATCGCCGGGGATTATCCTGATGTTGTCATCGCCTGCTGCGGCGGAGGGTCGAATTTCGCCGGTCTCGCGTTTCCGTTTATTGCCGACCGTGCTGCCGGCAAAAATGTGCGCTGTGTGGCGGTTGAGCCCTCATCCTGCCCGACTTTGACCAAAGGGGTTTACGCCTTCGATTATGGTGACACTGCCAAAATGGCGCCAATCGCCATGATGTACACGCTTGGTCACGACTTCATGCCACCCGGCATTCACGCCGGTGGATTACGATATCATGGTGAATCGCCGCTGGTGTCACAGCTCTATCACGCCGGTCAGATTGAGGCAAAATCCTACCGCCAGAACGCCTGTTTCGAGGGAGCGCTGCTGTTCGCCCGCACTGAAGGGATTGTGCCGGCCCCCGAGTCCTCCCATGCCGTGAGGGCTGCCATCGATGAAGCGGTGCTTGCCAAGGAAGAGGGTAAGGAAAAGACCATTCTGTTCGGCCTTTCCGGCCATGGTCAGCTCGACATGGGGGCTTATGATTCCTATCTTTCCGGCAATCTTGAAGATTATGAATACCCGGATGCCATGGTCAAAGCGGCGCTTGATCGCTTGCCGAAAGTCAGCCTGTAACAGATGGTCCGGGTTAAAATCTGTGGCATAACCAATATGGAAGATGCCCTGGTAGCTGTCGAAGCCGGAGCTGATGCTCTCGGCTTCGTCTTCTTTCAGGGATCTCCGCGTTATATATCACCGGAACGGGCCGCCGGGATTATTCGCTGCCTTCCCCCTTTTGTGCAGACCGTCGGGCTGTTTGTCAACGAGGAGCTGGCTACGGTCAACTCAGTTGCTGATCAGTGCGGTCTGGATGTGGTGCAGCTTCATGGTGAAGAGTCCCCTGACTATTGTACTGCCGTAACCCGCCGGGTTATCAAGGCGTTTCGAGTCAAGGATCCTGACAGTATTGATGCTATTGCGAATTATCGTGTCGCCGCCTGTCTGCTGGATGCCTGGTCTCCGGTGGCGCATGGCGGTACCGGCACCACCTTCAACTGGGATATTGCCGCCAGGGCAGCAGTCTCGCATTGTGTCATTCTGGCTGGAGGTTTGACTCCGGATAATGTCGCCGGAGCGGTGGCCGCAGTCAATCCGTACGCAGTGGATGTATCAAGCGGAGTTGAGTCTGCACCGGGGAAGAAGGGCGCTGAACTGGTTCAAGCTTTTGTTAGTGCAGCACTTACTACGGAAAAATCGTTCAGGAACCCCGCATAATGCCATCAATCAACCGTATATTTCGTGAGCCAAAACAGCTGTTGCCACTTATACCGATAGCACTGTCACTGTATGTTATTTTGTCAACGTTCTCACGTCCGGGAGTTACTGCTGACGGCCAGACATATCTTCAGATTGCCCGCAACCTGCACTTTGGTATCGGACTTGGCTGGCAAGCATTGTGGGTTCCCCCGCTCCACTCCATTCTAGTTGCGCTAGTGGGCTGGGTGCCCGGAGTTCCCGATCTGCTCATGTCTTCTGCCATAGTAGGCGCAGTAATGGGAGTTCTTCTTACAGTTGCGGTCTGGCTTCTTGCTTCGGAATATTTTGGTAGATCCGTCGCGTTGGGTGCCTCCGTTATCGCTGCACTGTATCCGCATTTTCTTTGGATCAGTAAAGCACCAGAGGCTGAAAGTACCTATACAGCACTTCTTGTCTGTTCCCTCTGGCTTTTCTGCGTGGCCTTGCGCAAGCAGACGCCGGGAATGTTTATTTTTAGCGGCATTATTTTTTCGCTTACCTACATGGCCCGCTCGGAAGGTTTCCTGGTAATGCTTTTTGTTGTTGCCGCAGCTTTCTTCGCTGAATGGAGGCTCCATGTAAAGGGGAACATGCTGCGGTTCGTCGCCCTGCTTCTACTGGCGTTTTTCTTAACCTCATTGCCCTACATGCTCTTTCTCAGGAAACATTACGGCGGCTGGGTTATCAGCCCAAAATCAACCTATGTACTGATCTGGATGAAAAGCAGAATTTACCATGACAACGATCTGGGTGAAGTAGGCAATGAAGAGTTATGGGGACTTACCGACCGCGGCAAACTGAAATGGCAGGTTCCGTCCGGTTTCAGAGACGTGGCTTCGTACCTCATGTCTCATCCCGCAAAGAGCGCTCAGGTTTATTTTAGTAATTTGCTTCTGGAAGTGCCGGGCAAAATTCCTAATAACAGCGGTATGGAGAAATATCCCCAGATTTTTCCGGTAGTCCTGGCTATTGCGGCTCTTTTTGCGTCCTTCAGGAAATGGGGTGAACACTCACGTCGGGACAAGGCGGTGCTGCTCTCGCCGTTTCTGATTCTTCTGGTGCTGCCTGTTTTTACCGAAGGGTGGTGGAAATATCTGGTGCCGTATGCTCCGTTCTTAATTGTCCTGGGTTGTGCGGGGATCACCTTCGCAGTAGAGTTGCTTTTCAAGCCGGTTTCCAAATCGGTGGGACGTAAGGTTTCAGTCGTTATTATGCTGATTCTTGCTGTATACTTTCGATTTTCGGCTTTCCCCGTACATCTGTTTCCGTCGCAGGATACCGGCGTTTCAGTTGCGCCGCAACCATCGGCAGAAATTCTGGCGCGCCGTTCCTATGCTGTCGAGGCGGAAAAAGCAGGTAACTGGATCGCCAAAACCATGGGGCCGGGGCACAATTATATGGTTTCCTGGTCAAAGCTGGTTTACCCTCTGAACGGACTCTGGACCGCGACACCGGTGGCGAACTACCCGCAACTGCACACATTTGCTTTACAACAGGGTGCAGAGTTCTTTCTCGTTGAGATGGATGGTTCTGTCCCGGTCAAGCAGATTGAAGAAACCCCTCCAGGACTCAAATATGTAACGATGTACCGGTCACCGCAAAATGGTTATACGGTTGCCGTCTACCGTTTTATACCGATGTAATACGCTGATAACACAGTTTCAACCTCAGTCTGTGGCAGTTAAATTTCAATGAAAAGGCCTCCAAAATGCTTAACGGAAAAAAAATTGTTGTCGTCCTGCCTGCGTACAATGCGGCAAAAACTCTCGAAACAACCTATCGGGAAATCCCTCTTGAAATAGTTGACGATGTGGTGCTGGTGGATGATGCCAGTCGTGATGACACCGCAGAAGTTGCTCGTAAGCTCGGTATTACAACTATCGTCCACGAAAACAACCGTGGGTACGGAGGCAATCAGAAAACCTGCTACCGCACTGCCCTCGATCTTGGAGCTGATATCGTGGTGATGCTCCATCCGGATTATCAGTACACTCCGCTCCTGCTGCCGGCAATGGCAGCCATGATTGCTTACGGCGAGTTCGATGCCGTACTGGCCTCTCGCATACTCGGTACCGGCGCTCTCAAAGGGGGCATGCCGTTGTATAAATATATTGCAAACCGTTTCCTGACCTGTACGGAAAATATTCTGCTCGGGCAGAAACTGTCGGAATATCATACCGGGTACCGGGCCTTTTCCCGCGCTGTTCTTGAAACGCTCCCGTTGGAGCGCAACTCCGATGATTTTGTTTTTGATAATCAGATGCTGGCACAGATTACCTGGTGTGGATTCCGTATAGGCGAAGTCAGCTGCCCGACTAAATATTTCCCCGAGGCATCTTCGATAAATTTCAGTCGCAGCGTTACCTATGGTCTCGGTGTGCTCGGCACAGCGCTTTCATACCGACTCACCCGCATGGGGCTTCTGCGTGGCAAGATCTATCCCTGAAAAGAGAATTATCTATGCGTTATCCTGATAAAAAAGGTCACTTTGGCCAGTACGGCGGGCGCTATGTCCCCGAAACCCTCATGCCGGCCCTGCTGGAACTGGAAAAGGCCTATGATCATTATCGTCATGACCGGGAATTCAAGCAGGAATTCGCATATTACCTGCGGCAGTACGTCGGTCGTCCCAATCCGCTCTATTTTGCCGAGAAACTGACGAAAAAACTGGGTGGGGCGCGTATCTATCTCAAACGCGAAGACCTGAACCATACCGGGGCTCACAAAATAAACAACACCATTGGTCAAGGGCTCCTCGCCCGGCGGATGGGAAAAAAACGGGTCATTGCCGAAACCGGCGCGGGAATGCATGGTGTGGCAACAGCAACGGTGGCTGCCCTCTTTGGGATGCAGTGTGAAGTATTCATGGGTGAAGAGGATACTCACCGCCAGGCGCAGAATGTGTTCCGTATGAAGCTGCTGGGGGCTACCGTGACACCGGTTACTGCGGGCACTGCAACCCTTAAGGATGCGATGAACGAAGCGATGCGCAACTGGGTCACAACCATACATGAAACATTTTATGTGATCGGGACCGTAGCAGGGCCGCACCCGTACCCGATGATGGTGCGCGATTTTCAATCCATAATCGGCACTGAGGTCAAGCGGCAGCACAAGAAAGTTGAAGGGCGTCTGCCTGATTATCTGGTAGCTTCTGTCGGCGGTGGGAGCAATGCGATGGGACTGTTTTACCCGTTTCTGAATAACCGTAGCGTCAGACTGGTCGGGGTCGAGGCATCCGGTTACGGCATAGAAACCGGAAAACACGCAGCTCCCCTCTGCGCGGGATCTCCCGGTATTCTGCACGGCAACAAGACGTATCTGTTGCAGGATCAGCATGGCCAGATCACCCACGCCCACTCAATCTCGGCCGGTCTCGACTATCCCGGAGTCGGCCCGGAACATTCCTGGCTGAAGGACTCCGGTCGTGCTGAATACGTCTCCATTACAGATGATGAAGCGCTGGGGGGATTCAGTACCCTGACCCGTGAAGAGGGCATTATTCCGGCTCTGGAATCGTCGCATGCCATAGCACATGCGTTGAAACTGGCTCCAACACTGGATAAAGAGAAAACCATTGTAATCTGTCTGTCGGGTCGTGGTGACAAGGATATGCATACCGTTGCCGAGGCACTGGGAGTGAAATTTTAATATTAATTCAAGATATTCAGTATTGCTAAAAGCCTGAGAAATCAGGCTTTTTTTATTGACCGCTGAGACCTGTTTCGATTATATATAATCCCGTTTTATTATTAATTAAGGAGGTTGCTCATGCATCTTGTTGATCAGATCAAGTCAAAGGCCAAAAATAACCTGCAAACTGTTGTTTTACCGGAAAGTTACGATGAGCGGATGCTATTTGCCGCAGAAAAAATTGTTACGGAGGGGTTGGCAAAAATTGTGATTCTTGGCGATCCAGCCAAAATTCAGGCTGAAGCCTCAGCCAAGGGCGTTAATCTGGCAGGTGTGGAACTGCTTAACCCATCAGCATCACCGAAGCTGGATGCCTACATTGCCGATCTGGTCGAACTGCGTAAGAGCAAAGGGCTGACCGCTGATGAAGCCAGAAAGCTTCTGACGGCGGAAGATAATCTCTACTATGCCGGAATGATGGTTCGTAACGGCGACGCCGGCGGTGAAGTTGCCGGAGCTACCGGTACGACCGGCAACGTGCTCAAGGCCGCTTTTCAGACTGTCGGGCCGGCAGCCGGTATCAAGACTGTTTCATCATTTTTTCTGATGATTACCAAGAATCCGGGTTTCGGCGAAAATGGTATCATTCTTTTTGCGGACTGTGCCGTTAATCCCAACCCTGACGCCCAGGCTCTGGCAGAAATTGCCGTTGCTACCGCAGGAAACTGCAAGGCGTTTTTGGACGTCGATGCCCGTGTGGCACTACTCTCATTTTCTACCAAGGGGAGCGCCAGTCACGCGGATTGCGACAAGGTACTGAAAGCGCTTGAGATTGCCAAACAGATCAAGCCGGATATGCAGATAGATGGCGAGTTGCAGGCTGATGCGGCCCTGCTTCCTGCTGTTGGCGGCAAGAAAGCCCCTGGCAGTTCGGTTGCCGGTAAGGCCAATGTCCTGATATTCCCCGACCTGGATGCCGGTAACATAGCTTACAAACTGGTGGAACGTGTCGCCGGAGCAGAAGCGGTTGGCCCTATCATTCAGGGATTGGCCAAGCCGGTGAATGATCTTTCCCGTGGCTGTTCGATTGATGACGTAGTCAACGTGGTAGCTATCACTGCGGTTCAGGCCGCGCAGGCATAAATTGAAAGTTGAATACCGGATAAAGAAGAGGGGCGGGGCTGGAAGGGCCCGCCCCTTTCTCATAATTTTTGTCAATAGGTTAAATAACTGATTGTGCTCTGCTTGCAAATGAATTAAAAGTAGACAGTTATTCTGTCGTATTCGAAATTATTACTCAAAGGGTGCAGCCATGAAAATGAATCTTGCGTTAAAGGTGTTTTTCATCATTGGAATTACGTTGTTCCTGGGATTCGGGGTCCTTGGCGTGACTGCGCTCTGGCTTGTTTTTGATTCTTCGAACAAGCTGCAAACCCTTGCGGCAAAAGATAATGCCGGCGTCATCAGAGAGGCTGTCGAAGAATTTATGATGAAGGGCGAATCGAAATTGGTCGATAGCTACATCAAACAGCTCAAGGAGAAAAAAACCGTAATCGATCTTGCCATCTTCAGCAAAGACGGCAAGCTTTCAACCGGTGGAGCAGATGCTGACCCACAGGTTCTGGAATCATTAAAAACCGGTAAACCTCTGTTTTTAAATCGTGAGGCTGGCGGCAACCATACCCTTGTCAGCATCATTCCGCTGCCGAATGATCAGCGCTGTAAAGGGTGTCATGACGAACCGGGCTTTACCGGTGCACTCATGCTCACCAGTTCAATGGAAGAAGGTCGCAAGAGCTCAATAAAATTTGCCATCCTGCTCAGTTCGTTGGGTGCGGCCTGTTTCTTCCTGATTGTCGGAAGTATGTATCTTTTCTTCAGGTTTACGATAATAAAGCAGATCATCAGTATATCGGAGAAAATCCAGATTCTCTCTCATGGTGAGGGTGATTTGACCATAACGCTCCCGGTAACATCATCCGATGAGATTGGGCAATTAACCATGGGCGTTAATGCCCTTGTTGCAAAACTCAGAGAAATTATTACTGATCTGTACGGCCAGGCCGGGCATGTTGCTATTACGTCCTGCCGCACGATGGCAGGTATAGAGCAGCTGGCTGCTTCAATCTTCGAACAGAAGGAGCTTGCAGCCTCGGTGGCAGTTGCCTCGGAGGAAATGTCGGCGACACTGAACGATGTCGCCATGACTACGGCTAATGCCTCTACCCACTCAAAGCAGATGGATGATTCGGCGAGAGAAGGGCAGAGTGTTGTGGGAGAAACCGTCGAGAGTATTGACCAGATCAGGGCCGGAGTTGAAAAAACTCTCGGTGTGATGAATCGGTTGCAACAGTCGTCGCACCAGATCGGAGAGATTGTCGGCCTGATAGAGGATGTAGCAGATCAGACCAATCTTCTTGCGCTTAATGCTGCTATCGAAGCGGCCCGGGCAGGTGAGGCGGGCAGGGGGTTTGCGGTCGTTGCTGATGAAGTAAAGAACCTCTCCAGCAAAACGTCTTCTTCGACGCAGCAGATAAGTACCATTATCAAGACGATTCAGGGTGATATCCGCGAAGCGATGAATTCGATTGAAGAAGAAAAAGGGCGTGTCGAGCACGGTATTTTAAACTCCAATCGCGCCAGCGACCAGATTTCGACTATCCTGATGTTCGCTTCCGAATCTGCCGACATGATCAATTCCATCGCCATTGCCACGGAAGAACAGAGCGCAACAACGTCTGATATCTCAAACAAGATTCATCTGGTGTCCAACACCTCTAATGAAATTCAGGGCGAGATGGAGAAGTCAATCGCGACATTCGGAGAACTTACCCAGACGGCTGAGAAAATCTATAACACGGTTGGCAAATTCAAGGTCGGCAACTACCATGATATGATTAAAAGCTACGCCGTTGAGTTGCGCGACAGGGCGGTCGCAACCCTTGAAAAGGCTGTTTCGGATGGCCGTCTCTCCCATGCGGCACTCTTCAGCACCGACTACAAGCCTATTCCAAATACTATGCCGCAAAAATATACCACGCCATTTGACCGGTTTTTTGACGAAGTTATTCTGCCTATCCAGGAAGAGATCCTGGCAAAAGACAACAAAATGTTTTACGTGATCTGCGTTGATCGCTCGGGCTATTGCCCTTCACACAACCGTCGCTACTCCAAACCGTTGACGGGTGACGTGAATGTTGACAAAAATGCCAACAGAACAAAACGGATTTTCAACGACAGGACCGGTCTCCGCGCTGCAACCAATGAGGGATCCTTCCTCCTGCAAACTTATCTGCGAGATACCGGTGAAGTCATGAATGATATGTCCACTCCTATAATATTCCAAGGTAAACACTGGGGTGGTATCCGGGTTGGCTACATTTTTGAGGGATAAAAAAACTGGATGAGGAGGAAAGTGGATGGCGCTTATTGAATGGAGTCCGGCTTACAGTGTGAAGGTTAAAAAGTTTGACGATCAGCACAAAAAACTGGTTGACCTGATCAATCAGCTTCACGATGCTATGAAATCCGGACAGGGCAACACGGTGATCGGTAACGTCCTTCAGTCGCTGGTTACCTACACCGGTACCCACTTTGCTGATGAAATTAAATTGATGCAGTCTCATGCCTATCCTGACCTTGCCAAACATCAGGCCGAGCATGATAAATTCGTCAAGCAGGTAGTCGAGTTCCAGAATAAATTCAAGGATGGCAGCGCCATGCTGACCATGACGGTTCTAAGCTTTCTAAAAGACTGGCTGGTCAAGCACATTCAGGGCGAGGATAAGAAATACGGCCCGTTTCTGAATGGCAAAGGGATAGTTTGATGCCAGTGTTGTCCGGCTTGGAATTAGCAATTGCCTAAAAATCCCACCTCCCCTTGCGGGAGGGGAGGCTTAATGCAAAGACCAAACCGGAAGATGCTGGTCTGACGTAATCTAAATAGTCGTGTATTACAAACAGAAGGCACATTCTTTGCGGAGAGTGTGCCTTCCTGCGTTACAGATCACCAGTCATTTCCTGCAGCAGGTAAAGCTTGACGTTAACCTTCCGAACGCACTCCACAACCTCTTTCAGTCGCTCCTCGTCAAGTCCGCACTCTTCCTCAATCCCCTGAAACCAGAGATACCCCTTGGGTAGTGGCGTCAGGGCGCCGTCACGCAGCAGCATGACGTCCACCATATCGTTTACACGCCCTTTCGCTTCCCACGGATCACGATAGTTGAACTGCCTCGCAACGACGTGCATCCCCATGCCGTTGGGGAAAAGGGCTTTCACTTCGAAGGAAAATTCACGCGGGGCACTATAACTGTCACTTCGTCCGGAACGCACCATTACGTCAGCGCCTGCTTCCTTCAGTATCTCTCCGACCGATTCGGCGGTCATTGCGGTATATATTTCCACGTTCATATCTCCATTCGTAACTCGACACCCCAGGGTACCGGTTTTTCGCCTGCGGCGGTTAACACCCACAATGTGGGAAACTCCATCTGTTCCGGGGCCGGACCAACGCCGTCGGTCAGGTATATAACTGCTGCCGGCAGCGGGTGCATGGTCCTGGCGTAATCAAAAACCGGTCGCAGGTCGGTAAATCCGCCGCCATCATAGCGTTCGATGCAGCCGGGAGAGCCGCTGAACGATGTGATCCGCCGGACGCGGCTGTTGGCGTACAGCACCGTGATGGTGGCGTCGCGTCCCGCTGCGATATGGAGCAGTTCCCGGGCAAAGGTCTCACGCAGTTCTACGCTGTTGGTGGAATCGCTTACGTCAACTCCGACCAGCAGATTGAGTCGCCGCCGTTTTCTGATTCCCGGAGTTATGTGGCTGAAGCGGCGATGTTCACGCATCCAGGAACTTTTGTGGCCGGTGCGGCCGGCTGTAGCGACAAATTGGCGCAGAATCTGGCGCCAGGGGATCGGAGAAGGGCGCAACAGTGCATCGATAACACTCGTGAGTTCAGCAGGAGTTTCACCATCGCAGCCCCTCAGGCTGTCTCTGGTGATCGCCCGTACAGTTTCTTCAGCCAAGGCCAGCGGCGTACTGTCAGCATCTTCCCAGAGTGCGTGGCTGTCAACTGTTGCCGCAGAGTCCGTGCCTCGCCCGTCTCCGGCCGCGCCCGATTCCGAACGGTCGGCGTCGCCAAAGCCGCTGCCGTCCAGATTGCCGGTGTCGAACGGTGGCACAAGCAGTGCGTAATAATCTTCCGCCGCCAGGTCATCTTCAGCACCGTAATATGCGGGGAGGAGAGCGTCGTCGGGAAGATCGGCGATACCCGAATTGATCGCCAGATCACAGGAGATATCCCAGTCATGCTGGTTACGCACCTTGCGCCGTAGCGGATGGAGATGGAGCAGATGTTTGACAAGATGTTCCAGAAGGGAGCGCTGTTGAGGGGGCGCCAGAACAGAAAAGGGCGCGGGATCGATGGCCAGGATCGGAATGCCGTCCCGCACGGTGATTCCGGCGGCTTTGCCATTCAAATTGCGTTGTTCGCGGCGCAGGTTGAGGATGAAATGCCCGTAAAACGGGCGGCTCCGCAGTAACCGCACTACAGCGTTCTCAAGCGTTCCGTTGTTCATGCCTCTTGGGAAATGGTCTGAATGGCGTCGAATACCACACTGTCATACTTGTCCTGGGCGATGCCGAGGGCAACCTCGGGAATCTTGAGCAGCGACTTGACGAAGCCGAAGCGCAGGTCACGCGGCAATACGGAAATGTAGGATACCAGATTGGCTTCCTGTTCCGCCGCCAGAGTCGGGGCTCCCTGCAATGTTGCGACAAGATCATTGATCGTGGCGGCCTGAACGTCGTCTCGCTGCAATCCAGCCTGTCCGGCAACCTGTTGCCAGTCGTTCAGTACCTGTGCGGCGGAGAGAGGGCGTCCTTTGCTGTCAGCAAGCCAGCGCATGAAGGTGATGGCGGCCTCCTTGCCGACAATACCGGCGTAGACTTCCATTTCCAGGTCACCGGGGAAGCGGCAGGCCTTGCGCAGAATGCTGACCATTTCCCAGCCGCGCTCGGTCGGCTCGACCTGCAGCTCCATCGGTGCTCCCTGGCGCGCCAGCAGGCCAGAATTGCCTGCCAGAAACTGCCGCACGTCGCCGGACAGTTCCCTCCGGGCTGCATAACGCGCCCAGCACTGGTAATCCGTTTCGACAAACAGCATGACCATTCGGTCTATCAAAGCACGATCGAGCGTGGCCACCTGATAGGTGCCGTCCGGGGGGTTGATGCTGACGATTACCTTGTGTCGTTTGGAGAGGTGGTGGGTGTGGAGTGAACGGAACAACCCTTCGGCAGGGGGTTCAACAAACTGAAAAATAGCCTGCAGGGTGTCTTCCTGCTGGGCCCGGTTTAATTCATCGCAATGCACTACGGTTGGCGGCTCGTCATCGCCGGGCCACCAGGACGGGCGCGACCAGTGCATCACATCGCCGTCGCGAAACGGGATGCCGACCAGATCACCCACCTCCATCTGTCCGAGCCGCAACGACACATACTTCCGATCAATCTCGCGGCAGGCCTGGATGATTCCGGCGCTCTTGCCTACTCCGCGATGTCCGACCACACAGGGGGTCAGGTCGGTTTTGGTGATGATTTCCTTTATGACTACTTTCATCTGCTCAATATTCACGTGCATCTCCAACTATCAGGACTAAAATTATCTTGTTGCATAGTAATGATAAATTGAAAGAATTTCAAGAATAAGATGAGCTGGTTTGTGTTGACACTTATTATTCCAGGTCTGAAGCGACGTTACACGTATGTGAGCGGATCCTTCAGCCCGGCCTCGGCAAAGCCCTTCAAACGCAGGCGGCATGAATCGCACTGACCGCAGGAAACCCCTTCCGGAGTCGGATCGTAGCATGAATGTGTTAACGCGTAATCCACCCCCAGTTCCACCCCACGGCGGATAATGTCTGCCTTGCTCATTGTGATCAGCGGTGCGTGGATTTTAAATGGCGACGTGCCTTCTACACCGGCTTTGGTAGCCAGGTTGGCCATCGTTTCGTATGCCTGAATGTATTCCGGGCGGCAATCCGGATACCCGGAATAATCGAGGGCATTGACGCCGATATAAATATCCGAGGCACCGATCACTTCAGCCCAGCCGAGGGCAAAGGAAAGAAAAATGGTGTTGCGTGCCGGAACGTAGGTGACGGGGATATCGCTGCCGACTCCCTCTTTCGGTACGTCGATATCGGCAGTCAGGGCGCTTCCTCCCATCAGCCGCAGATCGAAATCGACCACCAGATGTTCCGCTGCACCGATCCGTTTGGCATTCTGCCGGGCAACCGCCAGCTCAAAGCTGTGTCGCTGGCCGTAGGAAAAGCTGATTGCGTAAGGGATAAAGCCATCGGCTTTGGCTATCGCCATGCAGGTGGTTGAATCCAGACCGCTGCTATACAATACTACTGATTTGCGTTTCATAAATAGGTGTCTCCGGTCAGGTTTTGTGAACTTTAAGGTTTGCAATTTTACGCGCATTGAGTACAATGCCCCAACTCTCTCATGAATTACTCTCGGAATAAAGTCAAATAATTACATAGAATGAGGTCTGCTGGACTGCAGACCTTTTTCATTTGAGGCACTATGCGACTGAAAGAAGAACAGATTCGCGGCTTGGCGGAAAAGGTGTACAGTGATCTGGCAGCGGAAGAGCTGATAACTCCGCGTGGCGAGCGGGGAGCGGTCGTTGTCGGCATCGCCCGGGCCATCTCGCAGAATTTTGCCGCCGAGCATAAACTCGAAAATGATGCGGAAAAACTGCTGGACGAAACCCTGGATGCGATGGGGCGCGGCGCCGCCGAAATTGATCGCCGCAGGATGCTAAAGATGATCAAGGAAAAGCTGGCCAAAGAACGTAAGATAGTCCTCTAGGGAGATTGCCATGTCGTTGTCTGAAGACCGTATTTCTACGATGGCCCACGAAATTATTACCTGCATCTGGCGCGACGATCTGGCGGATGTATCCGATGATCGACGGGCGCTGGGTCGGGTTAAGCAGTCTCTGGAAGCATTTTTCGGCGCTGTGGACGAAATTGAAGCGGCGGTTAAAATGAAACTGCGCAACAAAGCGCCCGGCAGCCGTGATTATGACGTCCTCTACCAAAAGTTTTACCATGACGAAATGGCGCGGAGACATTTGTAACATCGCGCCGATGAATTGTGGATTACAGATATACAATACTCATCCATCACAGCCATGAGCTGCCGCTCACGGCTTTTTTAACGAAAGGCATGCTTCATGTTACTTTGTATCAGGCTGGTTTTGCTGGCTTTTGCCGGAACAGTTTTTATCGCAGGAACAGTTCTCCCTTCGCATGCTGATGACCTATTGAATCGTGCGGTCGATCAATACCGCGAAAAAGATTTTGGTGCAGCTTTCGTTTCGGCCGGGAAATCTTCTGACCTGACGCGGCGCTCATTTGTCAGCGGTATGGCCGCGCTGCGTATGGATAAGTTTGAAGAAGCGGCAGCCTTTCTGGCTGATGCGGAACAGAAACTTCCGCTGATTGCCGATTATGCGGCGCTTTTTCAGGCGGAAGCGCTTCTGAAGCTGAAACGGTATCCGATGGCGTCTGCCAAAGCCGCCTCAATCCGAGTGTCATTTCCCTCTTCCCGGCTCGTTCGGCGTTCGGAGAAACTGTATGCGGATATCCTGTTTGAGGCGAAAGATTACAAAGGTGCCCAGGCCTCATACCAGTCATACATAGAAAAGTACCCCTCAGGGGGTGATGCCGTTGATGCCAGCTTCAAGTCGGCACAGTGCCGCGAAGAATTGTCGGATCAAAAAGGGGCTCTGATGATTTATCGGAGTATCTGGCTTAACAGCCCCGCATCATCTTTATCCGCCAAGTCACTGGAACGTATAAAACTGCTGGAACAATCAGGGATTACGGCATCTCCATACACCGCTGAAGAGCTTTTGAAAAGGGCCTCCACGCTATATGCGCAAAATGAGTTCAGTGCCTCCCTGAAATCGCTTGAAATGATTCCTGTGGCTTCACAACCTCAAGCTGTGGTGAGTAGGATAGACCTGCGGGCCGGTATGGCTTATTATCGTTTGAAACAGTATAAGCCTGCGGAAAAAAAGTTCACGATAGCGGCTGCCAGCCCCTTGCCCGGTGTGCGCTCCGAAGCCCGTTTCTGGTTGGCCAAGACACTTGAGCGTCAGGATCTGAAAGACCGGGCTTTTGCGATGTATCTGGAACTGGCTGGAGAAGGTAAAAAACAGGAGTATGCCGACGATTCACTGATTGAGTCAGCCGGATTGAAACGCGGCCTTGGAGAGTATGCCGAGGCTGCCCGTCTGTTCGATCAGGCTGCCAAGTTGTCGTCGGATTCAAAAACAATTACCAGGCTGGCCTGGGATTCCGGGTGGTGTCGGTATCTGGCGGGGGAATATCCGGCTGCGATCGCTGCTTTCAAGGGCCTGCTTGCCGATGAAACCCATCGTGAGAAGGTGTTGTACTGGTTGGGACAGGCGCTGGAAAAAACGGGAGACGCTGCCGCCGCTTCGTATTTCCGCGTCCTGCAGGATGAGTTCCCTGCCGGTTTTTACGCTACCTGGTATCGTGACCACCGGGGAGTCAAGGATACTCGTGAAGCGCTTGGTAATCGTGATGCCGTGGCTGAACTTCCTGCGGCGTCCGGATATGACAAGCCCCGCCTGCTGGCTTCTCTCGGGATGCTTGAAGAGGCGCGGACCGAGATGGCGGCGATCAATAAAAAAAATGGAGAAAAAAAGAGTCTGTTTCCGGCGCTGGCACGGGTGTATCTTGAAATGCGCGACTTTGGCTCGGCGATCTCGCTGTTCATGCAGAACCGTCCTGTCGCATGGGAAAAGGCCACCCTGCCGCTCTGGACCGCCGGTTATCCACGGGCCTACACGGAGTTAGTCAGCCAGAATGCTGCGCGTAACGGCTTGTCTGAAGGGTTGGTATATGCGCTGATCCGCGCGGAAAGCGCCTTTTCTCCGGCTATAAAATCGAGCGCCGGTGCAATCGGGTTAATGCAGATGATGCCGGCTACAGCTAAACTGACCGCCCGCGAAAAAGGGGACTTTAATCCACAGCGTCTGACCGTGCCGGAGTACAACATCCGTTTGGGCACAAAACACCTGGCGGACTTGATGAAAGAGCATAATGGCGACGTGATCTACATGGCGGCGGCATACAATGCCGGATCGGGTGCGCTGGGACGATGGAAAAAGAGCTTCAAGGCTCTGCAGAAGGACGAGTTTATCGAGAGCATCCCGTATCTGGAAACCCGTGATTACGTGAAGAAGGTGTACGCTTCGGCGGCAACCTACCGCCAGTTGTACGGGCTCAAATAGTTTTATCCTGATTTTACCACACGAAAGGCGCACCGGCATGGCAGAGCAAACCCCCATGATGCGGCAATATCTGGAGATTAAATCGGGGTACCCCGATGCGATACTCTTTTTTCGCATGGGGGATTTTTATGAAATGTTCCTGGATGATGCCCTGCTGGCCTCCCGGGTGCTGGATATCGCCCTGACGTCCCGCAACAAGGGGAGCGGCGATGAAATCCCCTTCTGCGGCGTACCGTTCCATTCCGCTGCCCCCTACATTGCCCGCCTGATTGAAACCGGCCACAAAGTGGCAATCTGTGAACAGGTGGAAGACCCGAAACAGGCAAAGGGCATTGTGCGCCGCGAGGTTGTGAGGGTGGTCACCCCCGGCCTGCTGATCGAGTCTGAAAGTCTTGTCCCGGACGAGAATAATTATCTACTGGCCCTGTGTGAATCTTCGGATGACAAATGGGGCTGCGCCTGGCTGGACGTTTCCACCGGCGAGTTCCGTGCGACGGAGTTGACCGGTGCTGCCGCAGTTCTGGCTGAAGTGGTTGGAGTCAATCCCCGTGAAATTCTGTTCTCCGATGCTCTTGATAGTGAGGCACTGCCTCTTGATGTCCGTTCGTTTTTATGTGATCGGATAGTTTCCCGGGCGCCATCCTGGATTTTTGATCGTGATTATGCAACGACGCTACTCTGCGACCATTTTGGTGCTGCCTCAGCCGAAGCGCTCGGTCTTGACGGGTTCCCGGCTGCGTTGCTGGCCGCCGCTGCCGCCCTCTACTATGTCCGGGAGAATCGCAAATCGGCGCTGCCGCACGTTCGCGATATCATCGTCTCCCGCCGCAGTCAACACCTGGCGCTGGATCCGGCCACCCGCCGTAATCTGGAGATAACCGCCAGCATGGCGGAGGGAAAACGCACCGGTTCACTGCTGGGATGCCTGGACCGTACCGGCACCGCCATGGGGGCCCGTCGTCTGAAACAGTGGTTGAGTTATCCCCTGATTGAGCTGGAGCCGGTCAGGCTGCGTCTCGATGCGGTGGAAGAATTGCTGGAATCCCCGGATATGCGCGAAGGTCTGACGGCGTGCCTGAAAAATGTTGCCGATCTTGAACGCCTCAACGGCCGTATCGGGATGGCCAGTGCCGGTGGCCGGGATCTGCGGGCGCTGCATGATTCATTGGTTTGCCTGCCGCCGCTGCAGGAACGGCTGGCCGGGGTGCAGACACCGCTGCTCCGGTCCCTGATGGTTGCCATTGATCCGCTGGAGGACCTCTGCCGGTTGGTTTCGGGCGGGATTATCGAAAATCCGCCGTTCTCGCTGCGTGAAGGAGGCATCATTGCGCCCGGCTACAATGCGGAGCTGGATGAATTGCGTGCCATCAGCAGTGAAGGGAAGGGGTTTATCGCCCGGCTGGAGGCCCAGGAACGTTCCCGAACCGGTATTTCAACGCTCAAGATCCGCTACAACCGGGTATTCGGCTATTCAATTGAGATCACCAAAAGCAACTTGGCCAATGTGCCGTCCGACTACATCCGCCGTCAGACGCTGGCCAACGCTGAACGCTATATCACCGATGAATTGAAAAACTACGAAGAGAAGGTGCTGGGGGCGGAAGAGCGTATCTGCACCCTCGAATTCAGCCTGTTCCAAGAGATTCGCGAATTGGTAGCCGGTCAGGCCGTACGGATCGCCCGAACAGCCGATGG
>JANXZX010000100.1 GCA_025355325.1 Geobacteraceae bacterium | reverse complement strand
CAAGGAAGGTTCCCGGCGGCAAAGGCAGAAATGGCAAGCATGGCCACAAGAAGGATTCCGCTAATGAAACTAAATTTTTTCATGTGTCTATCTCCTGTTCAATTGGTTTGGTGAGACATTATTCCGGCGGAGTCAACTCTGCGCGCCGGGTGGCAATCGCCGGGATTACGCTGACTCGCTCATCACCTTCGGCCAACTTGTCCAGTTCTTCGAGCGTCTGAGCGGACGCGATCAACGCCAGGGTATCTGCCACGTTCGGTCGTTTAGAAGTTACCTTGTTTGACGATTCCTGCAACTCAGCAGCGGGGGTGATTTCGCCAGACTTTAGAAGCGCGGCGATGTCAGCAGCGGCAATCCCTTTTTCGGAAGGGTCAAATGTTTCACCGGGGGCAATGGAATCCTTGCTGGTGTAGCTGATGGTATTTTTTGCGACGTAACGGGACATAAAGGGATCCTATCACCCCCTCCTTAATCAAGGAGGGGGTCGTGTGGTGGTTAAGGTTATGATCAAATCACCTTGAAACAGGAAAAGTTATCCGCTTCACGGAAATTCGGCATAGGAGCGGTCTGAACCATAGTGAAAATGCCGGAGGGGTTTTCTTCCTCGTAAACCTTAGAGTACCGCTTGCTTTCCGCAAGGCCCTGCCGCACGGCGCCGATGTCCTGAATCACACCATAGCTGAAGTGGTTAGTACACTCCCCTGGGCCAACGATGATCTTGTCCTGCGGCATGACGTAGGTACGGACACCGCCATCGGTGAAGTTGAAGTCATAGCCGTAGACGTCAATCATATAACCGTTGATGTTGATGGTGCCTAAATAAGTTGTGCCATCGGCTTGTTCCAGAGGGTTGATGCGGCCTGAATCAATGGCGCGCTGAGTGGAAAGCCGGTCTTTAACCGCCGGATTGGTGATGAAGGGATCAATGACGTTTCCACCAAGAATCATCTTCTTTGGAGTCCGCCAACCGCGTACGCCCATGCCACGGAACAGACCGTACAGCCAGGTAAACGGATCGCAGTTGTTGGAGGTGAACAAGGCATCACCAACCAAAGTCCCCTTGTTATCGGCTGGCATGGAAAAGTCAACAGTGAAGTCCAATCCTTCACCCTCTACGTGAATCGTGCCATCAGTGAGCACCTCGCCGCACATTGCCTCTTCGCGGCGGCGGATACGGTCATCAAGCCGCACCAGGTCTTGTCCGAGGGTAAGGGCTGCTTTTGCCATGAGGCGATCAGACACACCAGAAACGTCAAGGCTTTCGCCGGGAGTACGGGCAACTAAGTCCTGGAAAGTCAAAGGAATGAACGGTTTGAGATATGCCGTTTCAACCGTGCTCGTCTTGTACCCTTCACGACCAACCGGCTTTCCTTTGCTGAGAGGAGAACAGTACACCTCAACCTCTTCTCCGAACTTGAGCTTATCAACCAGTACCGTCTTTGTGGCGTGGGTTTTGTCGATACCTGGGAAAAAAGTATCTTTGAAGAAAGATCGGGGCGCTTTGCGTACTTCCAACGCTTCCCCCATGCTGATCGGGTTGTAAATATCGAGTGCGATGGTCATGTTTTAACTCCTTGTCGGGTAGTTATCCCGGTTTAATGTTATAGGTTACGGTGCGGACAGGGTGGCCATGAAAATGCCACGGGCTTCCAGTGCTTCGCGGTGATCATCGGCGGTGTCATTACCACCAAATGTCAAGACGGCTTCATTGAATTGGCCGGTTTTGTAGGCGATGCCGGGGGAATCCGCACTGGTGGCGTCCACGTCACCGGCAAGGATGTACTTGGCGATTTCGGTGCCATCATTTTTTGAGTTGTCAACCAGCGTGTACTTACCAGTGGCGGTGACTCTTCCGAGGACTGCGCCAGCCGAGTAAGCAATGCCAGAGAGCAGAATAATTGCGCCGGTAATCATATGGTGACAGCCGATGATCAATTGCTTGGGGGTAAATTCTTGAGTTGCCATGTTGTTTCCTCCATTAATAGGGTTTGGTTATGAGTTACTTGCTCATTCCGGCAGAGATCATCTCAACAGCCGACTTACGGGATTCAGCAGGATCCGACTGTTTACCTGTCTCCTTGCCCTTGAAATCGGCATGAGTGGGGTTCTTGATACGAGCCTGACCTTCTGCTTTGTCTTTCATGGCCTTGAGCCGGTCCAGTGGCAGAGTGGAAAGGAAATCTACTTCTTTCTTCTGGCTATCAGCGTCAGACTTCACATCACCAGCCAGGGTGAGGAATTTAACGGTGTCGCTGACCATTCCCTCGCGGTAGCCTTTGCCATCTTCAGCCAGGGGTTTCAGCGCCTTGACCTCGGTTTCCAGTTCGGTGATCTTGGTGTCTTTACCGGAAAGCGTGGATTTGACTTCATCAAGCACCGTCTGTTCTGCGGTCGCGTCACCAAAGCTCTTGCCCAATAG
>JANXZX010000064.1 GCA_025355325.1 Geobacteraceae bacterium | reverse complement strand
GCCGTACCGTCACCAATAGCCGCGAGGCGGATTCGGAGAACAGCAGTGCTTCATCGGTCCATCCTTCTTCCGGCCCGTTCCAGGCTACACGGGAGAGGTCGATGTTCATGCCGAATCCACCGGCAAAGGCCGACTCGGCAGCAGCCACAGCCAGACCGCCATCGGAAAGGTCGTGACAGGAAGCTACCAATCCCTGCATGAGCGCCTTGTGATAAGCCTGGTAGCGGGCATAAGCTGCAACAGCATCCACCCTGGGCACGTTGTTGCCGATGAAACCTTTCAGCGTAAAATATTCCGAAGCCCCCAGCTCATTGGCGGTGGAGCCCAGCAGATACACCAGGTCGCCGGGACGCTTGACATCCATGGTGACGGCCTTTCGGGCGTCATCCATCTTGCCGATAACTGAAAAAAGCAGCGTGGGGGGGATGGATATTTTGGTGGTACCGTCATAAAAATCGTTTTTCATGGAATCTTTGCCGGATATCAGCGGCAGGTTATAGACCATGCAGACATCGTAGAGTGCCTGGTTGGAGCGAACCAACTGAGCCATTTTGTAAGCGCCGTCAGGGGTCTTTTCCGACTGGACCGGGTCACACCAGCAGAAATTGTCCAGACCGGCCACCAGATCCAGGGAACCGCCCACGGCCACGTAGTTTCGCATGGCCTCATCGACCGCATTGGCGGTCATGTGATAGGTATCGATGTCAGAGTAGCGCGGACAGATACCATGGGCTGTCACCACTCCCTCAAAGGATTCCAGGATCGGCCTCACCACGGCAGCATCGGAAGGACCGTCGTTATTCACACCGGTGAAAGGCTTGACGACCGAACCGCCCTGAACCTCATGATCGTAGCGCCGAACCACCGACTCTTTGGAACAGATGTTTAATGCCGACAGCAATTGTTTAAGGTCATCGGTGTAATCCATTTTTTCGGCAAAGACAGGTTCGACATGCTGAGGAGGTGTCCACTTCGCCGGCAGCTGCATCGGTGGTAGCCCCTCGTGCATGATCTCCATCGGGAGCCAGGCAACGGTACGTTCGCCGTAGAGCATATGGAACACGCCATTGTCGGTGAATTCACCCAGCACCGTAGCCTCTACTCCAAAACGCACGGCCATGGCCATAAATTCTTCGATCTGTTCAGGCGGCACCGCCAGAGACATCCGTTCCTGGGCTTCAGATATGAGGATTTCCCACGGATTGAGGCCCGGATATTTCAACGGTGCCAGGGAAAGATCCATGCGGCAGCCGCCACACTCACCGGCCATCTCGCCTATCGAGGATGAAAGTCCGCCGGCGCCATTATCTGTAATGAAACGATAGAGCCCTTTGTCACGGGCACGGATCAAGAAGTCAAACATTCGCTTCTGCGTGATCGGGTCACCGATCTGTACGGCAGTGACCGGTGAATTCTCGTTGAGCTCCTCGGAGGAGAAGGTGGCTCCGTGAATACCATCCTTGCCGATGCGGCCGCCGGTCATAACGATCAGGTCACCCGGTTTGATATATTTATCATGTCCCGGCTGGCCATTGACATTTGCCGGCATCAATCCGGCCGTACCGCAGAAAACCAGCGGTTTGCCGGCGAAACGATCATCAAATACAAGCGATCCATTAACGGTGGGGATACCGCTCTTGTTGCCGCCATGCTCAACCCCTTCCACGACCCCCTCAAAGATACGACGCGGGTGCAGCAGGCGTGATGGCAGCGGCTTGTCGTAGAACGGATCGGCAAAACAGAACACATCGGTATTGAAGATCAGCTTGGAACCCTGACCGGTGCCGAACGGGTCACGGTTAACACCAACGATACCGGTTAAAGCTCCGCCGTAAGGATCCAGAGCTGAGGGAGAGTTGTGGGTCTCTACCTTGAAAACCAGCGAGTGGTCGGCGTTGAATTTTATGACACCGGCATTATCCTTGAAAACCGACAGACAAAAATCCTTTGCACCCATCTTTTCACGAACATCTTTAGTGGTACGCTGGATGAAGGATTTAAACAGGGATTTAATCTCCTGCCTGGCACCATGCTCATCCTCGTACTGCACCGTCCCGGCGAAGATCTTGTGTTTGCAGTGTTCGGACCAGGTCTGGGCCAG
>JANXZX010000058.1 GCA_025355325.1 Geobacteraceae bacterium | reverse complement strand
CGTGTGATTATTGAATCACACGTAAAACCGCTGGCGTTATTTTCTCTGATGCAGCTATGGATGATTTTAAAATCTTGCTGGCAGCTGTTGATAATGTGATGAAAGCAACTGAAGATGCCGTTAGAAATGGAAAGCCGATTGCAACAGAAAATCTTCGCGAGATCAAACAGACTACCCGCATCTGTTTTGATCGTGTTAAACAGGATCATTTCGATAGAATCAGCTCCGGAGCTTGTCCACAGCAGGCAATGATGCTTTTCAACGACATGGCATCGGCCTTAAGCAGTATTACAGAGCTGTGCTGGAATGTTTTGGGAATGCGCGTAAGGATCACAAATGAGTAATCTGGTTGCGGCGATCGATTTTGGAACTAATACAGCACGCCTGCTAGTGGCAGAAAAGCATACCGATGGCAGATTTGAACACGTCCGCATTGAGCGTGAAATAATTCGCATGGGAGGCGGGTTCAGCCGCGAACTTGGTCTGTCTTCTGAAGCAATGCGTCGCGGATCAGAATGTTTGGGGCGTTTTTCAGAAATTCTGAAAAGTTATGACATAACGGATCTGCGAGCCGTTGCCACCAGTGCAGTCAGGGATGCAGTCAATGGACGTGATTTTATCAAAGCAATGCAGCTTCAAACCGGAATTGAGCTATCTGTTATTGATGGTGAACGGGAAGGGGCTTTGACGCTGGCTGGTGTCATTGCCGGTCTTGATTTCCAGCACGGCAATCTCATGGTCTTTGATGTCGGGGGGGGCAGCACGGAATACACCCTGGCCCATAAGGGCAAAGCTGATTTTATTAAAAGTCTTCCTCTGGGTGTGGTGCGTTTGACGGAGGGCAAAGCCGCTCCTGATGATATGAGTGTAAAAATCAACAAGGAACTCGATCTGTTGGTCGCTGAGATCAAACGGTCGAACAATTTCGTCTGCACGGAACAAACGGTGCTTGTTGGAACAGCTGGTACGGCGACTACCCTGGCGGCTATACATATGAAAATGGCCAGCTACGATTACCGTAAAGTTAACAATTCATTTCTTACGCTTGAAGAGATCAAAAGCATCTATTCTATGCTGCTGCCGCTTTCTCTTGAGGAACGTGTTGCTATACCGGGATTGGAAAAGGGGCGGGAGGATCTGATTGTCGCTGGTATGCTTATAACTATTCACACAATGGAACGATTCGGATTTACGTCGCTGAAAGTGAGTGATTATGGCTTGTTGGAGGGGCTGATTGTCACAGTTGATTTCTGAGTTTGTTGAGACTCTAGCTGCTTAGTCAGTTTCCTGACCGTTTCTCCGGCTTTGTCAGCCAGAAGCGATTTTCCCAGGGCAACATAAATTACGGTTAAACCCTTCTTGTTTTGTATCGCTTGCCATAACCGACCGGCTGCAATATTAACATCATAGGCCCGTTCCAGATAGAGTGTTGTTTCTTTCAAATTGCCGGTACGTTGAAACGTTATCGCCAACTCCTCAAGATCTGCAGCTATCTTACTGCTTTTTCCGATTCGCTTGTCAATTGTCAAAGCCTGTAGCAGAATTCGCTCACTTTCGGTGTTTTTATTTTCATTACGTGCAACTATCCCCATAATTCTCAGAGAATTAGCCTCTTCCTCGGCATGTTCAGCGGCTATATTTTCGACCAGTGCCGTGCGGGCCAGTGACTCCGCTTCGACCCAATTGCCCAGAGACAGTTGAATACGACTTGCCAGATTACGACGTGTTCCCCGCAGATTCCCACTCTCAGCAGCAATTGACTGTTGTGCCCAAGTAAGGGCCGACTCTGGATTACCTTTAGTAAACTCCAGAAGGGCTTTTTCATGTTTGGCTTCGGCTATTAGCCGTGAATCTTCACTGATCAGTCCGAGAGCCTGATCTGCATACATTTCTGCCCGTGGCAGATCCTTCTGCATACGACTGAGTCTGGCAAGGTTGATCAGTGCAGTTGCCCGAGTCGGGTAGTCCTCAATTGACGAACTGAGGATGAGCGCCTCTGACAGAAATGAATCAGCTTCCGGATAATTACCTTTCTGTTCGGCACGAATGCCGCGTGTAAGTGCAGTTTCCGCACTTTGCTGTTTTTCAGACCGGATAACTTGAGTTTTTCCACCAAAACACCCTGCCAATAGAAAAATCAGTACAAAACTTGGCCACATTTGATTCAATAACCGGCTACTCATGGCTGTCACCACGAATAAAATCCTGGCGTTGGGCGGGAGCAGAATTGTCACGTAATAACCAGTTGTTTTGCAGGGAGTTGATCAGGCGGTCTGTGCTAAACATGACATCTTCTACCTGGGAGGCCATTCCGGGTATTTTGGGAAATGTTTTTTCAGAGAGTATTCGCGTTTCATAGGATATTCTACTTATATTTTCCATTGTTACATCTGCTTTTTCAAGTAATGTTGGCAATTTTTTGTCAATATTATCCAGTGCACTGTTAACACGGTTAAGAATCGGCGCCAGATCAATACTGTCAACTTTTTTGCTGGTTGTATCAAGCATGGTAATGGCTCTGAAGGCTACCATGCTAATATTGTCTGTGGTAGTGGCAAGCAGAGTATCAGTCTTCTTCCGGGTTCCTTCCAGGTTGCGGGTAAGCAGTTCTGCATTACGGATGGTTTTTTTAAGTTCTCCATCAGGGTTGTTTATATAACCTATGATGTCGCGAACTTCTATCAGAACCGGTTTGACTTTTTGGGCTATTTCATCGGCCAGTTCATCCAGACCTTTAGTTTTGATGAACATGATGGCATCAGAATTTTTCAATTCCTTCATTTCGTGTGAACCAACCGAGACATCGATAATATTGTCACCAACCAGACCTTCTTTGACCAATTTAACAGTGGAATCACTCCTGATCCAGGTTCGATAGGTACTGTCAATTTCAATAAAGATATCAACCATGGCCTGCTCATTCAAGGCTATGGAGATAACTCTTCCGATGCGAAAACCGGACAGCTTCACTGACATGCCTTTGGTAAAACCAGTTCCACGGTCAACTGTAAAGTGAAGGTTATATTTTTTGGTGAAGAAATCTTTTTCAACTCCGAATAGTACGGCAGCAACCACAACACATATCACTGCAACCGCTAAAAAAATGCCAATTTTGCGTTCCAAATGAATAAATCGATGGTCTTGTTCGCGTATCATGCATTCCTCGAAATGGTTTCATTGGACTCATGAAGTTGTATTATTGTATCAACGTTTAAATCAACAGTCATATCAGCAGAAGTTGTCAGATATATTGATATTCTATCGTTACTGGTTGCGTGAAATTCTGTTGTAAGGCGTGTAAATGTTGAGAGTTGAGGAGCAGGCATGCCTTCAAAAATGTTACAGTATAGCATGATGCGTGGACGCATCAAAAAAGCCCTGACTAATGCAATAATCCTTCTTTCATGCAAAGATAGATGAGCTGGCAAGGCCATGACATTTCCCGAATACTCCAGAGTGGTAAGATAGGCCAGTGCAGTCTGTTCATCTTCAGAAGTAACCAGACCGTTGTGATACAACAATGGTAATGTAATGTTTTCCCATGCTTTCAGATTTGAGACTAAGCCGCCATTGAAAGGAACGATGCCTATCTGCTGGCGAAGCTCATAGAGTTGTTCCGGCTCAAGC
>JANXZX010000019.1 GCA_025355325.1 Geobacteraceae bacterium | reverse complement strand
GCTCCCCCCTGCCCCACTGACTAACACACGCTTGCCGGTCAAATAACCACCGATCAGTTCACGATCCAGCACCACCGGTTCGCGCCCCAACAAATCCTCAATCTCGACATTCTTGATCTGGGAAATGGTCAGAGTTCCATCGATCCACTCACCGATACTAGGAAGCGTTTTAAAAGTTACATTGGCATTTTTACACGAATCAATAATACCCCTGATGGTCTTGCCATCAGCCGAAGGCATAGCGATAATCACATCTTCGATCTCGTTGGCGACAATCACCGCTTTAAGCTGTTTTGCGGAACCCAGCACCGGAACGCCATGCAGCTTCATCCCCTTCTTTTCCGGGTCATCATCGACAAAACCGCACACACTGTAAGCGGCATGCGGCTGGCGGCGGATCTCCTTGAGCAGCAAACTCCCCGCTTCACCGGCACCTACAATCAGCGTCCGCGGTCCATCGCAGCTTCTGTTGACAACATAGGTTTCCCGCCAGACACGCCAGATCAGACGGCTGGCAGCCAGCAGAGCAAAGAGCATAATCCAGTCTAGGACAAATATGGATCTTGGTATTGGAGTAAACTGACGCAGGAAAAACACCGCGCTGACGACAAGAAAAGAGGAAAGGGTCACCCCTTTGAGAATTTCTATGGCATCTTGTACCGAGGCATAGCGCCACAAGCTGTTATAAAATCCTGTCACAGCAAAGACCAGCGGCTTGACGATCATTACGACCAGCAAGCATTGCCAGAAAAGTTCAAGTTGCTGCGACGGGATGTTAAAATCGAAGCGAAGCAGAAATGCCAGACAAAGCGCAAGGCTTATGAACAGGGTGTCACTCAGGAAAACTAACAGGCGTCGTTTGGTAAGCATAGATAAATATCCCATATTTTGTTTATCAGGAATTTCAAGAGGTGCTAATTTTACAGCTATTACATCCCCGATGCAAACCAAAATCCCTTTTATGTTTTAAATTCTGGGCTTTGCGTTATTTGAGAGTTTTCATCCAACGTTTAAAATCCATAATCTAAAATTGCCTTTAATGTGTTACTCCTTCTTTTCTTAGCACCTTTACGAAGGTCTGTACGATGATCTTAACATCAAGAAAAAATGAACGATTGTGAAGATACCACACATCAAACTCCACCTTACTGTCTAACCAAAATATTCCGGCCAATCTGCCAATACAGGGCAATCATTTCACTGTTAGCAGCAAGAACGGCCTTTTGCTGGGAAGATCGAATACGCTCTTTAATCTTTTTGAGCCATTCAATGTAACCTTCAGGAGGTGATGACAATAATTGTGTATTCATGCTTACGTTAACCCTTCACAAGACTATACTTTCCTGTGGAATATGTATTACAGTTCCCAGAATAGTTCTCTGTCGCCTGTAGTTTTAATCTTCGGTACGTACAAAATAACCACCGGTTTTATCGGCACCCTTAAAAATAATCAGATTTTTTTTCTTGAGTTCTTTAAGCCAGCGTTCAATTGTCTTCGGAGGTGTCTCAATCCGACTGGCAAGCTCCGGAGTCCGTAACCCTGGTCTTGATTTTATAACGTTAAACAAGGCATTTACACCCTCATTTACACCCTCATTTACACCACCACTCTGCCTGAATATTACCAATACACCGCCACCCATCTCTTCGACGCTAAAGACAATCTCTGAATAGGCCTCAAGTTCTTTACGGATGCGGATATAGCCGCTGCCATATTTTTCAATGTTATTGGTAAGATAGAATGCTTCGGCAACCAGCTTGTTGCGAGTACGGGATTGGTATGTGTCCGTTTTCAGATCGTCAATCGTCAACCCACCATACAGGGTACCGGGACTAAAGATGGTGATCCGATCATCAAAGATTTTGATCTGGATGTCGGATGCGTTGGCATAATCCCGGTGAACAACTGCATTTAACAGTACCTCGCGCAGGGCGGGAAGAGGATAGGCAAAACGCTCTGTGCGCTGCAGACTGCCATCAAAAGAAAATGCCACACTGATATGCGAGACAATAAACTTCATGGACTGCTCGACCGCCTCGAACAGAGTGTCGGTAATCTGTCGATCGTCAATAATCATGCTCGGTGTTTTGAATCTACCAATATGGATATGATTGCGAAGCGGATTTGCAGCAAACAGCAGAAGAGCCGCCCATGTTGGGTGGTTATTGGTGATAAGCTTGAGTTTTTCCAGAGCCAAAAGTGGCGAGTTATCAAGGGTGAAACGACCATGTTTATTGACACTCTCAATGAACTCCTCGATTTTGGCAATCGAGAGAACATCAAGGTTTTCCTTAGAAGCTTCGTAGGCATCCCATGAAAGCTGGAGTGACTGCATATACATATCGGTGATTTCTGACAAGCCCAGCTGATGGTTTGATGACGCGATCCGCTTGAAATACTTACCTTTAGTGTTGACCGGCTTCACCGGGTATTCACCAACACGGATGATCACAACGGTTTTATTGTCTACGACAACCGATTCGAGATCAGGGATGATGGATGGGCTGGTTGACGACTTGACCTGTCCCAGCCACTCATTTAGTGTTCCCTTGCCGACGGTGACGCCTTTCACAGAACCGTCATCTGCAACACCGATCAGAACCGTCCCTCCAGATGTATTTGCAAAGGCAACCAGAGATTCAACGGTCTCTCGATCAAAAGAAGATTTGAACTCAATAGTTTGTGACTCGCCTACGCGAATGAGTTCAGATATTTTATTTAAATAGATCATGCTTACGTTAACCCGTCACAAGACTATACACTTTCGTATGGAATATGTATTGTGTCCCCGGAATAGCCCCCCTGTATAGTAGACCCCAACTCTCGTTCATCTTGACTATCCCCAAATAATCCAGCCAAGAAAAAGTCCGCTCAGCCCCCCAAGTATGGCACCAACACAAAGCGCAAAAAAACCACTGCTAACGCCTGGAAGTTCATTGTTGTCTTTCACAATAACTCCTGATTTACATTTTACTTTGATGCCCGAGTAAACACTTTTTCTACGGCTTTGCATGTATCAAGCATATCCTCATCCGTCAAGGTTGGATGCACAAGAAACATGAGGCTGGTTTCTCCCAGCTCTTTGGCTACTGGCAGGCGTTCGACCGGGCCATAACCCGCATCAATAAAGGCCTTTTCCAGATAAATTTCACTGCAACTGCCGCTGAAGCATGGAATGCCCTCTGCATTTATCGCATTCATGATCCTGTCCCGGTCCCAGCCGGACACAAGCTTCTCTGGCCGAACAAATACATAATACTTGTACATGGCATGTCCGATGTCAGAGGGAACAGGTGTTACCCGCAGGGCTGGGATATGAGAGAAGGATTCCGTAAGGATTGCAGCGTGTCGCTGTCGCACCGCCGTCGAATCTGGCAGTTTGCTCAGTTGCACCCTCCCGATGGCCGATTGCATCTCGGTCAACCGCCAGTTGGTACCGAATGACTCATGCAGCCAGCGAAAACCGGGCGCGTGCTGACGATTATAGACCGCATCAAAACTCTTGCCATGATCCTTAAACTCCCAGGCCTTGCGCCAGAGAGCCTCGTCATTGGTCGTCAGCATACCACCTTCACCGCCGGTGGTCATGATTTTGTCCTGGCAGAAAGAGAAGGCTGCCACATCTCCCAGAGAACCGACCGGTCGCCCCTTGTAGGTAGCGCCGTGTGCCTGGGCACAATCCTCGATGACCTTCAGACCATGCTCCCGTGCAAGTTCTATGATCGGATCCATATCACAGGGCCAACCGGCCAGATGAACACAGATGATCGCTTTGGTGCGTGGGGAGATGTGAGGTCGGATTGTTTCAGCCGTGATATTCTGGCTAACCGGATCAACATCCGCCAAAACCGGAATTGCCCCGCGCATAACGCAGCAGCTTGATGAAGCAATGAACGTGCGTGGCGTGATAACAACCTCGTCACCGGCACCGATCCCCAGAGCGTACAGAGCCAGCTCCAGCGCAACTGTACCATTTGCCAGGGCAATCGCATGGCGGCAACTAGTATAGGCGGCAAATTCTTTTTCGAATTCTCGACCTTCTGTTCCAGTCCAGTAATTAACCTTACCGGAACGGAGAGGAGCAGTGGCGGCTTCTATTTCGTCTTGTGGAAAATACGGCCACGGTGCGAATGGGGAGTTGCGGATAGGTGTACCGCCATTGATAGCATTTTTTTTACTGTTCATTTCATTTTCCTTCAAGGCCAACCATAACAGGTTTTCACTACTGTTAGTAGTGACTTACACGAATCTTTGGAGAATTCTATTTAACAAATCCTGTTTTTTAAATTTGAGAATGGTTTCAGAAGAGTTTCTTTAGCGCTGAATCTTTACATCTTAATGATAAAGCAGCACTGTTCGCGACAACATACTTATCAAATCATACCCATCCCATATCAGGGAGAAGTCCAATGTTCTGCCAATTGGTACTATTCGGTCGATGCCAGTCAGACGGTTATCCTCAATAAAACTCCGCAAGACAGCTGACTCTATTCCAGAATATGCCAGAGTCTGAAACTTTCTATTGACTAGAGGAACTATTTCTTCAAGCGTTTTAGCTTCATATTCGTAGAAATAACCGCATGTGGATCGTACATCCTCAAGTCCCTGTCTCAGGTGATCCAATTGAATCCTAACAATCAGATTATCCTCCCTCTTCCGAACATGACATCCTTCGGTAAAGGCGGCGAAACGATAAGCATCGGCAAGCTTATCCACGGCTGAAACCGGCTGAAGTGTGTATTTTTCTGCAACGACAAGATGCAGGCTACCCCAGAAAAGCTCCTGCGCTCTCTTCACATTAAGCTCTGTGCCAAGCCAGATCACCAGATGGGGAGCGGTACAGGCATTCTGGTCAAAAAGATAGGTGTCGTTATAAAAATCCACGGCAATTTTTGCAGGGTCTGCATCACCGGGATAGACGTCCGCATTGATTACGCAAAGTGAATAGCGGTCCGCAAAGGTTAAGTCGAATGAACGGGGAGAGAGTGGGGAACGACGAATATCTGCAATCGTCCTGTCACCACCCCAAATGACGCGCACATCGCAATGGGCGGAAAAAAAGTCGGTGACTGCGTCGTTCTTGTCGTAGCTAATCAGAACGATATGGTCACTCAAATGGCTGAACTCATCCTGTTTAAGAAGTTTACTAAGCGTGGAGCAAATAATTTCAACCTGGGGGAAATCCCGACTCGGAACCCGGACTATATTGGCATTTCCGGCGAGCAGACCGACTACCAGCGAATAGGCAAAATTTACCGGTACATTGGAGGGTGCGATATGGAAAACAACCCCGCGCCCCAAGCGCATCTGTTGACCAGAATAGCTCTCTTTCATTGCGCGGAGCGCCCCAGTGCGACACCAGAAGGCAAATGAGACAACATCTGGATACTCTCTAGCTGCTGTATCCTGCAAGAGTCCTGCGGACAGGCCCTGCAAAAACGACATTACCTCTTCGCAAAACGGTGTAAACGGCTTGGCTGTAAACACACTTTTGAAAACGGGGTGGAGCGGAACCTTATTTTTTATTTCAGGAAAATCGTGAGGCGTATGTATCACTGCATCCCCTTACCTCGGCGTTTTTAAGTCTACCAAAAATCTTGATATATTTGCCCAGTCGCCCACAGTGACAGTCGTCCTCACCCAGAACAACGCCTTCATCCTCAGTCAAAAGCGCATGACCAGGATAACTGCGAGGTAACAACGATAAAACTTCAACAATCCCCCTCTCGCCGAACGGAGCAGGAGAAAAGTCAATCGGGCGGCGCACCACCACATCAGAAAAGATCGAGGTGTGTAGATGCCCCCGTTCACATTCCATGTAAATCGAGCCAGTCTGCTCTACCATCCCGTAATAATCGTGGATCCGGGTTATACCGCAGACCTCGTGCAAGCACTTTCGGAAATCTGTCGATGAAATTGCCTCGCTGGCCAGCTTTTTCCAGCCGCCGCCGTGAATCAGTATGGCAAGGGAGAGATCATATGACGCGTCACGTTTGATCAATTCCTTGTAAAAGTGCTGCCAGATCATGAAGGTAAAGCCGAACAGCAGGATTTTCTTCCCCCGATGCTTTTCCAAAAAACAATCTATCACAGCATGGTCGAACTCCATGTTATCATCAAGGGCAAACGCCTTGTCGGAGGCAAACAGTGAAAAGCCCAATATACCCGCGCCGCGGGCAGAAAACATGGCTCTGTCCTTCAAGACTGAGGGCGTATCAAGAATGAGCATCGGCATTCGCTGCCCCCCTATGAAGGAGGTAACGATTTTGGAGAGCACTTTCATCTGATTCGCCGATGTCTCGCGATCGAGATAAATCTTGGAAACAGTCTGACCAGTGGTACCACTGGAAGTCATGGTCTTGACAATCTCGTCACGGGGAACACTCAACAGATCCAGCTCTTTGAAGAGCCGCACCGGCAGGAACGGGATATCGGAGCTGGTTGAAATACTATTGATATCAAAGCCGATAGCAGTAAGGATATTGCGATAGGGCTCGCAATTTTCATAATGATGCCGTGTCAGATCAGACAACCCTGACATCAGTCGGGAGCTTTTTTCCTGTTTGTCCAAACGGAACGGCTCTGTCGCGAGTATTGCCATAAGATCCATCATCATATCACCCTGCACATAAGATCCGAATACATAGTCTTGCCCGACTCGTTTTTCGGGATTTCTGCGATGACCTTCACGGAAAAGGCGGAGTGGTGGATACCGGTCCTGGACATCATCAACTGTCGTACATCGTTTTCCCTGTTAGGTTCAGTTACATAGATCAACATGTGGTCATCAGAGCCGCAACAGGCACAATCAAAAACCAGATCCTTGATAAGATGTTCCGCTTCATCAAGATTTACGCGATTTCCAAACAGCTTGATAAAGCGCTTCCTCCGCCCGGTAATATAATAGAACCCGTCCTGATCACGCCGGGCCATATCCCCGGTGAACAGCACTCCATTGTTCTCATCCCCCTTGGCCAGATCTTCCCGACATTCGGCATATCCTAGGGAGACATTCTCTCCTCGGTAGGCTAGTTCGCCTTCGAGTTCGTTCCCGTCGATAACTATGCCGTTGTCATCCACCAGAAAAAACTCCCCTCCCGGGATGGAAATTCCCATGCTGCCGCACTTTGACAGCGCATATCCAGGGGGGAGGTAGCTCATGCGCGCAGTCGCCTCGGTCTGGCCGTACATGACAAAGAAGCGGATGCCAGCAGACTGTGCATACTCTGCAAACTTCTGATGTAGTTGCGGTGACAGCTTGCCCCCGGCTTGGGTCATGGTTCGAAGCGAGTCCAGTCCCATCCGGAAAAATCGCAGCTTGTTCAGTATCTCATAGGTATAGGGCACGCCACCGAAAGAGGTTGCATTCTGGTCTTTGAAAAAAGACCAGAAACTTTTTTCCATAAGTGTGCTGGCTGTCATTAGCAGGGTAGCGCCAACGGCGAGATGGCTATTGATAATGGACAGACCGTAACTATAGTTCATTGGAAGAGTAGAGATCGGTCTTTCCGACTGATCCAGTTGGAGATACTCCACAATGGATTGCGTATTAGCCTCTAGATTGCTAAGGCTCAGGCGAACTAATTTAGGGCTGCCGGTCGAGCCTGAAGTGGTCAACAACAGTGCCAGATCGTCGAATAATGGATATTGACAATTAAAAGAAGTTTTAAGCAAGACATAGCCCCAATCATCATAGACCGGGCAAAACCCAGCAAATTGGCTGGCCAAGACAGTTGGCATCCATAGATAGGCGGGACGATAAATATCGATTAATTTCCTGAGCGACTCCAGATCAAGAGAGGCATCCAACAGGAGTGGAACATGCTTGTGGTTTATCAGTCCGGTATAACCAACCAGGGCGCCAATAGAATTAGTGCAAAGAGAAAACACCAGACATCGGCTGTCGATATTCTGAGCAAATGCAACCGTCGCCAGATCAAGCTGTTGATAGGTGATGACTTCCCCGCGATCCGTCATCGCGGCTGGATGTCCTATATGTTTTTTAAAATTCCACATCATATTTGGCTAATATTTCTTTGCCTTTTTCAAAAGAACTCAAGTCAATAATATCTTCTGTATCCATCATAATGTCGAATGCTTCTTCCAGCGCGGCAACCAGAGTCATATGTCCGACTGAATCCCAGGCCGCAATATCCTGATATTTTAAACCTTCAGTGTCGGTTGGCTGTATTTCAAAGGTATTGATAAATGTATTAATATAATTTTCAGAATTTGTCATTTCAGATTAGCTCCTTAATTCTTTGATGTATTTTATTACTAATATGATGATGAGTTAACTTGTATTGCTCAAGCATATAATCATAACTGCCTGCAGGGAGATACTCATTCGTAACTCCAATCTGTAGTTGCGGAGGTTTGTGTTGCAGGCCAGCCAGAACTTCAGAGATTGCACTGCCCAAGCCCCCCATAGTGCTGTGTTCTTCAACAGAAACGATCAGTTTTGCGTTAAGTGCGCCATGAATGGCTTCCAGATCGATTGGTTTTATAGTATGAATATTCGTAACACTGCACGAAATCCCTTGTTCCTCTAATTGTTTCGCTGCCTGCAGTGATTGATGAACCATTCCCCCCGTGGCAAAAATCGCAATGTCTGTACCTGCCAGCAATTTAACCGCTTTTCCTACTACAAATTCATAGTCTTCTTTATAGACAATCGGGTGATTCATAATGCCGGTTAGACGCAAATAAACCGGTCCGTTGAATTGGGCCGCAGCAATCGTCGCCTTTGCCGTTTCAAGACAATCCGCCGGCGATATTATAGTCAGGTTGGGAATTGCTCTGATAGAGGAAATATCCTCTAGTCCGTAATGGGTAATACCAAACATCCCCATCGCAAATCCGCCGCCGAATCCGACAATCTTGATATTTTCCTTCATGTATCCCATAAAATGCCGCATTTGCTCACAGGAGCGAAGTGATGCAAAATTGGCGAAGGTTGTGGCAAAAGGAATGTTGCCAAGAGTTGACATACCTGCCGCAACGCCAATCATGTTTTGTTCGGCAATCCCGACATTGATCACCCTCTCCGGAAAGGCATTTTTGAATCGATCCAGGCCAGACGTTGTACATAAATCGGCTGACAGGGCAATGATTCGCGGATTCTCTTTAGCGATTTCAGTCAGTGCAGTGCCAAATGCACCACGTTGCCCAAGCATGGATAGTGTCCGGATGGTTGTGCGGTTAAATTCCATGGTTACCAACCTCCGTTCCATCCAATTCGGCAATGGCTCTTTGGTACAAATCATCAGGCAATCGATTATGATGCCAATCCTTAGAGTGTTCCATGAAAGAGACACCTTTGCCCTTGGTTGTTGTGGCTATGATCACTTTTGGGTGGGTTGTCACGTTATTTTGAAAAGCTTCCATTAACTGACCTGCATTGTGGCCGTCGCATGTACTTACTTCCCAACCGAAACCTCGCCATACCGCCTCAATATCATAATTCAAGATCTCTCCACAGGAACCGTCAGATTGCATGCTGTTGCGATCTACAATTACAGTCAAGTTAGCCAGTTCCTGATGTCGGGCAAACATTGCGCTCTCCCAGACAGTCCCTTCATTCAGTTCACCGTCCCCCATAAGCACATAAGTCCGGAAGTCACAGCGTGCCCGCTTTGCAGCCAAAGCGATGCCTGCACCATACGAAAGGCCCATTCCCAGACTTCCACCGGAATATTCAATTCCCTTGGCCAAGTATTTTGAGGGTTGCCCGGGAAATCTTCCCCCGTTAATTTCAAAGGTATAAAGATCTTCCTTTGAAATAACACCTGCCTCATACATTGCAACATAATAGCCCAATGCTCCATGCCCTTTGCTCAGAATGAAACGATCCCTTGCTTCCCATAGTGTATTTTCTGGTTTTATTTTCATCACTTGGAGGTAGAGCACCGCCATTATGTCGACAATTGATAAGGACGGACCGATATGGGAACCATTATTGCCGGCTTGATGAGCCAGATGGATAATGTTCTGTCGCATATTGTGGGCAGCATTTTCACATTTTTTAATATTTTCTGTGGGGATCATTTCAGCCCCCCGTCAACTCTGATGGTTTGACCTGTGATATAACTAGACAAGTCTGATGCAAGGAAAACTGCGGTCCTGGCAATTTCCGAAGGCTCTCCACCCCTGCGCAAGTCAGAGCTGGCTTTGGCCTCTTCCACAACAGCTTCAGGCATTGTCCCCAGCATTTCGGTTTCAGTGATTCCTGGAGCGATACAGTTGGCCCGGATGCCAGACCCTCCCAATTCAGCAGCTATGGATTCGGTCATAGCAACTACAGCCGCTTTGGAAGCTCCATAAACCGACTTTCCAGAATTCCCATCAAAAGCAGCTGTCGATGCTATATTAACAATACTTCCTGATTTCTGACGAGTCATAAGCTTTGAAATATATTGAGTTAAAATAAAGACGGCAACAAAATTGACTTCAAACTGATTACGCAAATGGTCGATGGTCGACATTTGAAACAGCGCATTGTAGGTAATGCCCGCATTATTGATGAGCGCGTCAACAGGAGTTTTAGAGGACATGATGGTTTTCACTGCTGCCTTCATCGCCTCATAATCAGTCATGTCAAAACATAATGGCCGAATTGTCACCCCATACTTATCTGCCAGCACCTGCATGTCCTGAACAAAGACTGGAGTTTCAACACGCGCATGAGCCCATATATTAGCCCCATTAAGAGCAAATTCTTCGAGCATAGCCCGTCCGATGCCTCTATTACTTCCTGTAATTACCACATTTTTCCCAGCGAGTAACATTTCTTCCTCCTTAGCCCATGCCGCCATCAACACGAATTGTTTGTCCTGTAACAAAGCTGGACAAGTCACTTGCCAGGTATAAAATCGCGTTGGCGACTTCATCCGGCAGACCCTTTCTTTTGATATCACTTTTCATCAGTAGTCTATCCATCGCCTCCTGGGGGACAACAGCTGTCATGGCTGTGTCGATAACCCCAGGAGCAACCGCATTCACGCGGATTCCCTTGGGTGCAAGCTCGGCAGACATCGTTTTAGTAGCCGCGATGATAGCTGACTTGGAGGCCGCATAAACCAACTGTCCAGGATTGCCATCCAGTGCGGATATACTGGAAATATTGATAACACTGCCCTTTTCATTCTTGAGCATCAGCTTGACAATATATTGAGAAAACAGAACCTGCGAAAAAAAGTTCACTTGGAAAACCGATTTCATTTGATCCATGGTGATCATGGAAAAGAGGGAATCCCGTGTCATGCCTGCGATATTTACCAGAATATCAACGGGCTTTTTCGCTTTTTGAATATCTCGGGCGGCCTGTTTTATCGATTCATCATTCATCAAATCGAAATAGACCGGGGTGATTTCAACATGATGGTCTGTTGCCAATTTCACAATATGGGCAGTAAATTCTTCCGTTTCATGTTGGCAACAAGCAAAAACATTGGCGCCATTCTTTGCGAAGACATCCAGAGTTGATCGACCTATCCCCTGCAGGCATCCGGTAATTACGGCAGTTTTACCATTCAAGACCATATTTTACCCCTCTTGGCTTGGTTTATTAAAAACGCGATGATCAGAATTATTTTTCATGGGCCTTGCTGGATTTCCAAGGGCAATCACTCCATCTGGAATATCATTGTGAACAACAGAACCCATCCCGATTATAGCGCCTTCTCCAATCCTAGTTCCTTGTTTAATTTGACAGCCCATACCAATGTAAGTATTTTTTCCAATAAAGCAATTTCCAGCAACATTAACGGCCGAGGAGATAACACAATTTTCTGAAATAACGGCTTCGTGTCCGATCATTGTTCCAGCATTCAGAGTTACGTTGTTTTCAATTTTTGCTAAACTGGAAACAAAACAAAATGCAGGTATCGTCACACCATCACCAATGGTAGCAGACTTGGAAACGATCGCAGAGCTATCAAGAAGGGTAGCCATTTTCACTCTATTATTGTTAAGTTTATCGTATATAGTCTTCCTAACGAATGGTTCACCATTGGCAATTGCTACTTCGTACTCACCAGAACTGTTTATTACCTCTTCAAATGAAAAGAGAGATGCGCCGTATACTTCTTTTTCTAAGCGGACATCATCAATAAATGAAATGGCGTCCCATTGATGGGCAACATCATTCACCCTTCTAGCCAGATCCATTGCTTCAAGACCAAATCCGCCGGCACAATAAATATAGAGTTTCATACGATCCCTTCTCTTCCTAGGAATTCATCCTTTAAAAGCTTCCATCGTCGCCTGCCCGTCCTGACTGATCCCCTCCCGTTTAAAAACCTTGTTAAAGGTCATCCAAAGAATCTTCAGGTCAAGCCAAAAAGACTGATGATCAACATACCAGACATCCAGCTTAAACTTATCTTCCCAACTGATGGCATTTCGACCATTAACCTGTGCCCAACCGGTTATTCCAGGGCGAACCTTATGGCGTCTGGCCTGCTTCGGCGAATAGAGCGGTAGATACTGCATCAATAGGGGGCGTGGGCCGACCAGACTTAAATCACCCTTGATGACATTTAGCAATTGGGGCAGTTCATCCAAGCTTAGTCTGCGCAACAGATTTCCGAACGCTGTTAGGCGTACCTCATCAGACAATAGCCGGCCTTCAGCATCACGTTGGTCGGTCATAGTACGAAACTTATACACATAAAACGGTTGCGCACGCAATCCTGTGCGCTGCTGACAGAACAGAATCGGTGATCCCAGTTTGATACGGACCATAATAGCAGTAACAATAAGAATCGGGCTGAGGACTATCAACCCCAGCAATGCTAACAAAAAGTCAAAGACTCTTTTCATACTAAACCATCGCTTGAAACTGCACTCAATCCCATAATCCGGAGTATATAGGCATTGATTTTATGCACATCAAAACGCTCCTCAACCATGCGACGACTAGCCTGCCCCATACGTTCCAATTGATCCCGATTTTCGATAAACCAGACCATTCTTTCTGCAAGTTCTTTGGCATTTTTCTTTGGCACAAGATAGCCATTTTCACCAGATAATACGGTTTCGCGGCAACCCGGCACATCTGTCGTTAAAATTGGGCGCCCCATAGACATGGCTTCTAGGACAGTACGTGGCATACCCTCGTGATATGAGGGCAACACATAAACATGGCAGCGCTCAATAAAAGGACGGACATCATTGGACGCACCCAAATAGTTCACTGCTCCCGATACCTGCCAGGTTTTGACCTCACCAAGTGAAATACCATCAGGCGAGGGATCTGATGGCCCTACTAAATTGAATATTGCCTCCGGATAGATTTTTTTAACAATTTGAGCTGCTTGTGCATACTCCCGAAGCCCTTTATCCCCTAATAAGCGGGAAATCGTTAAAAACACCACGTTTCCTTGTGGCAAGCAAGTAATATCAAAATGAGTCACATTTACGCCAGAACCACTCACAACTACGCACCGTCGGAAGTCTACAATCTTACGGTTTATAAATACCTGCCTGTTATCTTTATTCTGAAAAATCACCTTTTCTGCTCGAACAAGCGCCCACCGGTACAGTCGGGTGACCAAGCTAGTGAGCGCAGCCTGCTTATATCCACCTGGCTGAAAAGCCAGCCCAAGCCCTGTAATTAGTGCATAAAACCGCACATCCATGCGAAGACTATGCAGAGCCAATCCACCCCAGATGATCGGCTTTATGGTGTAAGCCATCACTACCTCAGGATTGATTTCGATAAATGCAGTACGTAAAGAAAATAACGTCATTAAATCATGACGTGGATGCATGCCATTACGCTGTACTGGATATGACCAGAAGCATGCACCCAAAGCCTCAATTCGAGCACGAGTTACATCATCCGTATGGCCCGCCATGGCAACGACATCATGACCTGCGGCTACGAAAGCCTTAATCAAATCACCACGAAAATTGATTAAAGACTCTGCAAGAGCACCGATAACAACAACCTTAGACAATGGAGCGCCCTCTTTCTTCACTCAACCAGGCCTGAAACATCAATACATCCCAAAGATGGTACTGCCAGTTGAAATTGCCGGAGAGATGTTCCGCCCATTTTTGCCGAATCGGTGCCGGGTTAAAAAAACCTTCTTGACTTAAGCGGGATTCGTTCAGCAGGTCCTCAGCCCAATCCCGCAACGGCCCACGTAACCAAGAGTCGATTGGAATACCGAATCCCTGTTTCGGCCGTTCTATCAGTGACTTGGGCACATATTTGTAAAGAACTTGCCGCAACGCCCACTTCCCAACTCCGTCGCGCAGCTTGTACTCGATAGGCAAACGCCAGGCAAATTCAACCACCCTGTGATCCAAAAACGGAACTCGCGTCTCCAAACTGACCCCCATGGCTGCTCGGTCAACCTTGGTCAAAATATCATCGGGCAGATAACTCAACATATCCAACGCCATCATACGTTCAACGTCGCAATTCACCACCGGTTGACGCGTGGTGTCGGTAACCACCGTCGCAGGTTCAGTCGCTCCCAGT
>JANXZX010000218.1 GCA_025355325.1 Geobacteraceae bacterium | reverse complement strand
CGAGACTGTCAAAATGGTAGTTGAACAGTCTTCTCTGCTCGGGATTAAATACCTTACACTGTTCGCCTTTTCTTCCGAGAACTGGTCCAGGCCGGCTCTTGAGGTTCGCGCCCTGATGACCCTGCTCAAAAAATACATCCGCCAGGAAACTGCGCGCATGATGCGCAAGAACATCCGCTATAACGTCATTGGCAATCGTGTTGATCTGCCAGATGATGTCAATGAAACGCTGGATGAAGCCATACGCAAGACATCAGCGAATACCGGGATGGTTTTGACACTGGCGCTTTCCTACGGAGGACGGCAGGAACTTAGCAGAGCCGCTGCCCACCTGGCGGCGGACGCTGTGTCCGGGAAAATTTCTGCCGGTGACATAACACCGGAACTGTTTGACAGTTATCTGGATACCGGCGGTCTGCCTGACCCGGATTTTCTGATCCGGACCAGCGGTGAGATGCGTATCAGCAACTTTCTGCTCTGGCAGCTTGCCTATACCGAGCTTTATTTCACCGAAACAAACTGGCCCGACTTCACCATCAATGAACTTCACAAGGCACTGGCGGATTTCCAGGCGCGTGAAAGGCGTTTCGGAAAAACCAGTGACCAGCTGACACAAAGGGGCGACCTATCAAACGACTGATTTCAGCGATCATCCTGCTGCCAATCGTCATCCTGATTGTCTTGAAGGGGGGTACGTTTGTTTTTGCCTGCCTGCTTGGCCTCCTTTCCGTTCTTGGCATGGCAGAATTCTATCGGATGTCTCTGCCGGAGCGAAAACTGGAACTATGGCTGGCCGCTCCGGCAGGATCAGCACTTGTCTTTCTCCCGTTAGTCGGCGACGACAAGCTCATCCTGAGTGTCATCGGCCTGCTTTTCATCACGTTTTCATTTTTATTTCTGTTCCGGGTCCGCTCAATCGACACATCGGCACGTGAAGTGTCCTTTGCCCTGCTGGCGTTTCTGTATATCCCCTTCCTGCTGATGCATCTCGTGTTGCTGCGTCAGACTCCCTATGGGATCCAATGGCTGTTTGTCATCATGCTGATTGTTATGACCAATGACTCCGCCGCTTACTACACCGGCTGCACATTCGGCAAAAACCGTCTGTATCCATTGGTCAGCCCCAAAAAAAGCGTTGAGGGTGCTGTCGGTGGACTGGTTGGCAGTCTTGGCGGCACCATGCTGGCAAAGTTCACGTTTTTTCCGCAATTGACGTTCGGAGATGTTTTTGCGACCGCACTCGTTGTCGGTGTTGTCGGCCAGGCGGGTGACCTGTTTGAATCCCTGTTAAAGCGGAGTTTCGGCGTCAAGGATTCCGGCACGATCATTCCGGGGCATGGCGGCGTACTTGACCGCCTCGACAGTATTCTGTTCGCCGCCCCGGTCACATACTATTACGTTTTTTTCCTTTTCAGAGGCTGATCCATGAAAAACATTACCATCCTTGGTTCAACCGGCTCAATCGGCGTTAGTACGCTGGAGATTATTGCTGCCCACCCTGGCCGTTTCCGGGTCGTAGCCATGACAGCTGGTAAAAACCTTGATCTCTTTGTGCGTCAGATACGACAGTTTTCGCCCCGAATAGCGGTCGTTGCCTCGCACGATGACGTTCCCCGCCTGAAAGAACTCTGCAGCGGTCTGGATGTGACGATTCTGGGTGGTGTGGAAGGGCTGGTTACTGCCGCAACAGCTGATGAAACAGAAATGGTTGTCGCAGCGATTGTCGGCGCCGCCGGTCTGGTTCCCACCGCCGCTGCGATCCGCGCCGGCAAGGATATCGCTCTGGCAAACAAGGAAACTCTGGTTACCGCCGGGCACATTTTCATGGATCTGGTCGCAGAATTCGGCGTCCGGCTTTTCCCGGTTGACAGCGAGCACAGCGCCATTTTTCAATCTATTGAAGGACACCGGAGCGAGGACATCCAAAAGATCATCCTGACTGCATCAGGCGGCCCGTTTTTGAATACTCCGGCTACCAGCCTGCCGAATGTCACGGTGCGGGATGCCCTGAACCACCCCAACTGGAATATGGGGAAAAAAATCACCATCGACTCAGCCACCATGATGAACAAAGGCCTTGAAGTGATCGAGGCCCGCTGGCTTTTCAATACCACTGTTGACAAAATTCACGTCAATATTCACCCCCAAAGCATTATTCATTCCATGGTCGAGTATATTGACGGCTGTGTTATTGCCCAGCTCGGCACTCCGGACATGAAGGCTCCCATTGCCTACGCACTCGCCTACCCGGAACGGATTACAACCGGCGTCACTCCGCTTGATTTGACAACGTTTTCCGGGCTGACCTTTTTTAATCCCGACCATGAAAAGTTCCGCTGCCTGCAGCTTGCCTACCGCGCCATGACATCGGACGAAAGCATGCCGGCCGTCATGAATGCCGCCAATGAAATTGCCGTCGCTGAATTTCTGGATGGGCGCATCGGATTCACACAGATTGCCGAGACCATTGAGCGAACAATGGATGCCCACCCCGCACACAAACTGCGATCTATTGATGAAGTAATGAAGGCTGACCTCTGGGGCAGAGAAGCAGCACGTGAAATATGCCGGGAGATGGTGCACTGATATGACTGTAGTTTATGCAATTATCGTTCTTGGAATTTTGATCTTTGTCCATGAACTTGGACATTTCCTGTTGGCAAAGCTCATGGGAGTCAGTGTTGAAAAATTCTCCCTCGGTTTCGGCCCCAAACTGTTCGGAAAAAAGATCGGCGAAACGGAGTATCTGCTGTCTGCCTTCCCGCTCGGAGGGTACGTTAAGATGTTCGGTGAAGGCGGCTTTATCGAAGGTGGCGACGTCCATCCCGCAACAGAGATTGATAGCACGCTTGATAAAGATCTCCCTCTCGATACTCTCCGTGAACTGACTGACGAGGAAAAAACCCGCTCATTTGCCCATAAACCGGTGCTGGCACGGATTGCCATCGTCGTGGCCGGTCCGACTTTCAATCTGCTGTTCGCCTGGTTGATATTCATCATTCTTTGCATGATGGGCGTTCCGACTGTCACGGCAAAAATCGGTGAAGCCCTCAAAGACAAACCTGCTGCCAGAGCAGGCGTTCAAAAAGGTGACATAATCACCATCATCAACAACAAGCAGATTACCCACTGGGAGCAGATTGCCGAGGGCGTTGCCGCCAGCAAAGGGCAGCCACTGACGCTGTCGGTAAAGCGTGATGGCAGGGAGATATCCTTCACCATCACCCCAGAACCACGCGTTTCAAAAAACCTTTTCGGTGAAAAAGTCAATGGCTATGCTATCGGGGTTGCTTCTGCCGGTGAAGTCGTAACTGAGCATTACGGCCCGTTGCAATCAGTCGTTAAAGGAACCGAGCAGACCTGGAAGGTCATTGACCTGACGTTCTTGTCGCTGGTTAAAATGGCACAACGCGTTGTTCCCATGGACAGTGTCGGCGGCCCGATCATGATCGCAAAAATGGCCGGAGAACAGGCATCCGCCGGAGCTTCCAGCTTTCTGGCATTCATGGCACTGCTCTCGATCAACCTGGGAGTACTCAATCTGCTGCCGGTGCCGGTACTTGATGGCGGACACCTGCTGTTCTACTTCATGGAACTGATCTTCCGCCGTCCGGTGCCGCAGAAGGTTCGCGAATATTCTCAGCAGATCGGCATGGTGCTGCTGCTCGGTCTCATGGTACTGGCCTTCTACAACGATATCATCAGGTATTTCGTCACCCGCCAGGGGTAACCATGAATATCCTTGCCATAGATACGTCCACATCCCTCGCCAGCATTGCCCTCGCCGTGGACGGGCAGATCGTTGCCGAATCGCTGATCAACACCAACCGCACACTTTCAGCCCGCTTGATGCCCGAAATTAAGCGGCTCCTGAACACGGCAGGAATCACATTCGCCTCTATCGATGTATTTGCCTCCTCCATCGGCCCCGGCTCATTTACCGGTGTGCGCGGCGGCATAGCAACCATTCAGGGCCTGGCACTGGCTGTCGGCAAGCCCTGTGCGGAATTTTCCTCTCTTGCCATGCTGGCCATGAATTTTTCTCTCTCACCCACGTTAGTCTGTCCGATGCTCGATGCCCGGAAAAGTGAGGCGTATGCAGCTCTCTATGACTGTTCATCCCCTATTCCCTCTCCACTTGTTGCGGATTGTGTTCTGCCGCCCGCAATACTTCTGAATCAAATTTCAGCATTGACCAGACAACCGGTTATCTTCGTCGGTGATGGCACCGTACGGTACCATGACCAGATTACCGAGCAATTGGGCGACCAGGCCGTTTTCGCCCCCTTCCAGCTCCACATACCGCATGCCGCCAACGGGATATTGCTGGCAGCTCGGGCAGCCAGTCACGATGAGCTGCTCGAACCGTCACAACTGCTGCCGCTCTACCTGCGCGCATCTGATGCAGAGCTTATGAAGTCGAAGGTATCCCCCCGTTCGTAGCGCGTGATCCAAACCAAACCCTGACGGAGCGCCCCCATGAAACAATTACTGTCCATCCTGACTGCACTGGTCCTGTTCATTTCAGTTTCCGGAATTGACATATAGATACCACCGATGGCACACCACGATTCAAAATCGTTCACTTCCTTCCTGATCGCCAGAGCCGCGGCGACACTGGCCTATCAAATGGCCGGTGTTGCCATCGGCTGGCAGATGTACGATCTGACCCATAACCCCTTCGATCTCGGACTGGTCGGCCTCGTCCAATTTGTCCCATCATTGATACTGGCTCTGTATGTCGGTCATGCCGCCGACCGCTACAACCGGCGCACCATTGTCGCATGTGCCCAGTTTGTCGAAGCGCTGGCACTGCTCTGCCTGACAATCTTCAGCATACTGCACCGCGTTGACAGAGAAACCATCCTGCTGACTGTGTTCCTCCTTGGCACCGCCCGGGCCTTCGAGCACGCCACATCCCAAACGTTGCTTCCGGCTCTGGTTACACAGCAGGAACTCCCCTCAGCCATTGCCCGCAACGCCTCGGTACGCCAGGCAGCCGTCATTGTCGGGCCGGCACTGGGAGGATTTCTCTACGTCGCCGGATCAGGAACGGTATACCTGATCGGCTGCAGCCTCTTTTTTCTGTCGGCGGTCCTGGTCGCCAGGCTCCGCATGCAGCAGCGCCTCGTGACCAACCGGGAACCGGCTACGCTCACGTCCCTGTTAGCCGGTATTACCTACATAAAAAGTCAGCCGGTTCTGCTCGGGGCAATTTCAATGGATCTTTTTGCCGTGCTGCTTGGCGGTGCCACTGCACTGCTGCCGATTTATGCGCGGGATATTCTGGCTGTCGGCCCCTGGGGACTCGGTATCCTGAGATCAGCCCCTGCTGTGGGCGCATTGACCGCTTCACTCTATCTAACCCGAAATCCACTCAGGCGCAGTGTCGGAAAAATCATGTTCGCTTCAGTGGCCGGTTTCGGTATGGCAACGGTAGTGTTTGCACTTTCAACATCCATTATGCTCTCTTGTGCGGCTCTGGTGATTTTGGGGTGGGCAGATATGATCAGTGTCGTCATCCGCTCTTCACTGGTACAATTGGAAACCCCGGATGAAATGCGTGGGCGGGTAAGCGCCGTCAATGCCGTATTTATCGGCACTTCCAACGAATTCGGTGAATTTGAATCCGGCCTGACGGCGGCCTGGTTCGGCGTGGTACCGGCCGTCCTGCTGGGAGGGGTGGGGACGCTGGTGGTGGTCGTTCTCTGGATGTATCTTTTTCCGCAACTGCTGCGACGTGAGCAGCTGCATAACAGACCACTGCCGTAATTTTTACTTCCTCATCGTGATGTAGTGAGTCAGCGAGTTTTATTCTCCAGAGCTATTCTCGCTTCAGCGTTTTCCTTGTACTTCTGTTCTATTTCAATTTGCCTTCGAACTAATTCGGCTTCTTCACGCTTTCTTTCTTCCTTTTCAAGGGAAGCAGATATGGCAATAACAGCTGAGGATATAATCGACATTACTACGCCGGCAACAGCATAGGTTATAATTATGGTCTCCATTATTCGTTCCTTCGTTTGGTTTTGGATTAAATCAGGTATACAGCGGGGTTCAAATTATCCTATATTTTTAAAAGGTGTTTCTTTTTTTCTTCTATATATTCCAGAGTTCGCCTGTTTATTTCCAGCTGTTTTTTCAGCAGTTCTACATGCTCACGGTGTCGTTCCCGCTCGCCGATTGTGGCAGTTAAAACGATGACAGCCGATGTAATCATCGCCAATACAAAACCTGCAATAAGGTAGGTTAAAAGGATGGTATCCACTATCAACTCTCTTTGGGAATTGGCACAGACAAACTGAGCACGTATATATCAAATCTTGACCGACGAAGAAACATTTTATACGACCTTGCAGAAGAAGGGTCCGGGCTTGAAGACATCCCTATCTAGTTTCCATCCGGAAACTCCGGATGAGAAACGGTTGGTTTCCGTATCGGAAAGGCGGAGTTTTTCGTCCTGACAAGGAAATCGAGTGGTCGCGCGGAGGCGTACATCGGTACGCCGCACAAGCAAACACGAAGATTGACGCCGCCAGGGCGGAAAAGAACCCTTTCCGGACGGAAACTATCTATTATTCGTAAAAACTCGAATAGGCCACCCCGGGAGAGGTGGCCTTGTTGCTCTGATTCAAACAGTATTCGTTGGCATTCTTCTAATTTTTAACTTCCACCTTTTCCCCTGTCTTTGCAGACAATGTACCTTTGATCATTCCATAAAGCATTATTACTGCCGGGATGCACTGAATAACAACTACCAATGCGCAGAAACCGAGGAAGAGAAGAATGAGGGGGCCGCTTACGAATACTTTGTTTGTTACGCCCGAAGATGCGAAGGCTCCGGTACATGCGAGAAGAGTGAGGGCTACTGTGCTCAATACGGTTGTCAAAGTTTGCTTGGCGTTCATGGCGATCTCCTTTTTAGTGTAATATCTGGTTATTTTGTGGTTCAAATGTGTAATCTGCCGGTTACTGTTTTGCGTCAGCTTTTGCATCGGCCTTGGATGTGATTCCCTTTACCAATCCGGTCATCAGCATGATAGCGGGGATTAACTGTCCAACTACTATTACTGCAAAGAAGCCAATAAAAATCCAAACAAAAATTCCGCTTTCTTCGCCTGTACCTGATGCTGCAAAAGCTGTTACCGGTGCCAGGATTCCCATCAACGTAGTAAGTGTTCTCATGACATCCTCCTATTATTTTTTCATTGCTGTAGTTGATTGCGTTTGATTTATGAATTGCACTACCGATGCCAAGTTGAGAAAATATTTTATATCACGCGTCAACATACTGATATTACACGTTTTATCATCACATAATTTTTATCAGTCGGTACATATCTGAAATTATATCGCAGATAACTGTATGAAAATTTAATACAAACAATCTGCCATTACTGCATTAATATGTTTAATTTCAGCAAGTTATAGTGTAGCAGAGAGAAACAAAGCAGTGTATAAAACTGCTATACCAGTGGGAGAGATGATGAGCCTCCTCACCACCCAATTGCGCAATCTCCCTTCCCTGCTATACTCTTAAAAAATCCTGTTTGACATGGAGCACTCACCATGAACATTCACGAGTATCAAGCCAAGGAAATCCTCAGCAGCTACGGCATCCCCATACCACGGGGGCGTGTGGCACTTACCTCCGACCAGGTGGAGCGCGCCGCTAAAATGATGGGAGGACGCTGCGTCGTCAAAGCCCAGATATATGCCGGCGGACGCGGCAGAGCAGGCGGCGTCAGGTTGATCCACCATCCGGAAGAGGCGCAGGAATACGCGAAAGAACTCTTCGGGCGCTCGCTGGTGACGAAACAGACCGGCCCGGAAGGGCTGAAGGTTCGCCGCATCCTTGTTGAGGAAGCGGTTGATATCGCCCGCGAATTTTATCTTTCCATTACTCTTGACCGCGAAAGTTCCCGCTACATCCTGATCGCATCGGCTGAGGGGGGAATGGACATCGAAGAGGTCGCGCTAAAGAGCCCCGACAAGATCCTGACTCTTACGATAGATCCGTTTACCGGTCTGCGCCCCTACCAGGCCCGCAAGATCGCCCTGGCGCTCGGACTGACCGGAACGATTTGTGAGGACTGTGTTGAACTGATCCTGAACCTGTTCCGGGTCTGTCAGGAGAAGGACTGCGCCCTGATCGAGATCAACCCGCTGGTCGTGACCAAAGCGGGATGGCTGATGGCCATGGACGCCAAGATCACCTTTGACGATAATGCCGTCTATCGCCACCGCGAATACCCCGACATGATGGACTACTCTCAGCTCGATCCACTGGAAATCAACGCCGCCAAGTATGATCTTGCCTACATCAAACTGTCCGGCACCATCGGATGCCTGGTGAACGGTGCCGGGCTGGCCATGGCAACGCTGGATGTTTTGAAAGAGTTCGGCGGCGAACCGGCCAACTTCCTGGACGTAGGGGGCGGCGCCACTCGTGAAAAAGTAGCCGAGGCATTCAGGATTATTTTGCAGGATTGCGACGTGAAGGGAATCTTCGTCAATATCTTTGGCGGCATCATGCGCTGCGATGTTATTGCCCAGGGTATTATTGAGGCGGCAGGAGCGGTCGGCTGCACCCTGCCGATTGTCGTCCGCATGGATGGCAGCCACGTGGAAGACGGGATAAAACTGCTTCAGGAATCCGGCCTGAACGTACAGATAGGCAGGACGCTGGGTGACGGCGCCGCTAAAATAGTCCAGATGCTGGGAGGGCAGTGAATCATGTCAATACTTGTCGATAAAAAATCACGTATCGTCGTCCAGGGCATTACCGGCCGCAGCGGCCTGTTTCATACGAAGCAGTGCCGTGAATACGGCACCAGCATCGTAGCGGGAGTCACCCCCGGCAAGGGCGGTATTCATATCGAGGGGATTCCGGTGTTCAACACCGTTGCCGAAGCGGTCAAGTACACCGAGGCCAACGTCTCGATGATCTTTGTGCCGCCCCCCGGTGCGGCGGACGCCATCATGGAGGCGATTGACATCGGTATCGGTCTGGCGGTCTGCATCACCGAGGGCATCCCGATTCGCGATATGGTGCCGGTCAAGGCGGTTCTCCAGGGGAGCAAAACCAGACTGATCGGTCCCAACTGCCCCGGTATCATCACTCCCGGAGCATGCAAGGTCGGCATCATGCCGGGGCATATCCACATGCCGGGCAAGATCGGAGTCGTCTCACGCAGCGGCACCCTGACCTATGAAGCGGTGAAGCAGCTCACCGACCTGGGGCTCGGTCAGTCAACCGGCGTCGGCATCGGAGGCGACCCGATCATCGGCATGAACTTCATAGACGTTCTGAACCTCTTCAACCAGGATCCAGATACCGAAGGAGTATTCATGATCGGCGAGATCGGTGGTGGTGCTGAAGAGGCTGCAGCCGAGTGGATCAAAAAGAACATGACCAAACCGGTGGCCGCATTTATCGCCGGCGTTACCGCCCCTCCCGGCAAGCGGATGGGTCATGCCGGGGCGATCATCACCGGCGGCAAAGGAAAGGCGGAAGACAAAATCCGCACGCTTCAGGAGTGCGGCGTGGTAGTTGCCACCAGTCCGACCCGCATGGGAGAAGCGATGATGGAGGCCCTGAAGAAGACCGGGAAAACGCTCCCGAAAGCAGTTGGCAAACAGAGAGCAAAGAAGAGTATGGTTTAACTGTTTTCTACCGTGGAAATCCATCGCAGCAGACCTCACCATCAACCAAAGAGTGGGGTCTGCTGAAATAGAACCTTAATACAATCTCTCCCACAAAATATCGCCCCTCTTCCCTCCACTTGACACTATATATTGATATGAGGCATAATCTCTCCTCATCGATTTACCCGGAGGCAGCAGCGCATGGAGACACCTGAAAACACCATATTTCCCCCTTCTTCGCAGTTTGTCCATCTTCACCTGCATACCCAATATTCGCTGCTCGATGGCGCTATCCGCTTTGACGATTTGATCGCCAAGGCCAAGGAGCATAACGCTCCGGCGGTGGCGATCACCGATCATGGCAACATGTTCGGGGCGGCGGAGTTTTATCTCAAATGCAAGAAAGCCGGCGTCAAACCGATCATCGGCTGCGAACTGTATCTGGCGCCCGAATCACGCTTTTCCAGGGATGCCAAAGGCATCTCCGATGCAGCGTACCACCTGATCCTGCTCTGTGAAAACATGGAGGGGTACAAGAATCTATCCTATTTGACATCGGCGGGATACAAAGAGGGATTTTACTACCGCCCCCGCATCGACCGCGAGCTCCTTTCGGGGCGCTCCGGGGGGTTGATAGCCATGTCCGCCTGCCTCAAAGGCGAGGTGGCGATGCAGTGCGGTCGCGGCAGGATGGAAGATGCCATAGAAACCGCCCGCTGGTACAGCGAGCTGTTCCCCGACCGGTACTATATCGAACTGCAGGAAAACACCATCCCGGAGCAGGATGTCGTCAACAAGCGCCTGATGGAGGTAGCAGCGGAACTGAAGCTGCCGCTGGTGGCAACCAACGACTGCCATTACCTCAACCGTGAGGATGCCCGTGCCCATGAAGTGCTGCTCTGCATCCAGACCGGCAAGACCATGGAAGACCCGACCCATATGAAGTTCTCGGTGGACGAGTTCTACTTCAAGTCGCCGGAAGAGATGACGCAGGCTTTTTCCTACGCTCCAGAGGCGGTCAGCAATACGCTGATGATCGCAGAGCGCTGTAATCTCGACCTGCCGGTGGACGGCAAGACCTATTACTTTCCGCATTTTGATCCACCTGAGGGACAGAACCACGATGACATGCTGCGGGAACTGGCCACCGAGGGGCTGAAAGAGCGAATGGTCACCATCCTCGCCAAGTATCCCGACATGACGCTGGAGCAGCAGCAGGACTATTTTGACCGCCTGGAAATCGAACTGGCCTGCATCAGGGACATGAAATTTCCGGCCTACTTCCTGATTGTTTCCGATTTTATCCGCTGGGCCAAAGACAAAGGCATCCCGGTCGGTCCGGGCAGGGGCTCGGCGGCCGGATCGCTGGTCGCCTATTCAATCAAGATTACCGATCTCGATCCGCTCCCGTACAACCTGCTGTTCGAGCGTTTCCTTAATCCGGAACGTATTTCCATGCCGGATATCGACGTCGATTTCTGTCAGGACCGCCGCTCCGAAGTTATCCAGTATATGGTTGATAAATACGGTCGCGACCGCGTCTGTCAGATCATCACGTTTGGAACCATGGGTGCCAAGGCGGCGATCCGGGATGTCGGTCGGGCGCTGAATATGACCTACGGCGATGTTGACCGGATTGCCAAACTGATCCCCGATGACCTGAAAATGACCTTGAGCAAGGCATTGCAGCAGGAACCGCAGCTTAAAGAACTGTGCAACGCAGACCCGCAGGTAAAAGATCTTATGGACACTGCTCTCTGTCTGGAAGGTCTTACGCGCCATGCCTCGACCCATGCCGCTGCTGTCGTGGTTGCGCCGGACCGGCTGGAGGAGTTTCTGCCGCTCTACAAGGATCAGAAAACCGGCGCCATCAACACCCAGTACTCAATGAAATATGTCGAACTGGTCGGTCTGGTGAAGTTCGACTTTCTGGGACTCAAAAACCTGACCGTTATCGAGAATGCCGTCAAGCTGGTGCGGGTAAAAGTCCCGGACTTTGACATCACCACACTGCGCGATGATGACCAGGCCAGTTACGACCTGATCAGTGTCGGCAATACCACCGGGGTATTCCAGCTTGAGTCGAGCGGCATAAAGGACATGCTTGTCAAGCTCAAGCCGTCCTGTTTCGAGGATGTCATTGCTGCCTGTGCTCTCTACCGTCCCGGCCCGCTGGGATGCGGCATGGTGGACGACTTCATCGAACGCAAACATGGCCGCCAGAAGGTTGTCTTCGATCTGCCGGAGCTGGAGCCGATTCTTAAGGACACTTACGGAGTAATAGTCTACCAGGAACAGGTTATGCAGATCTCCCGTACCCTGGCCGGCTATTCCCTCGGTCAGGCGGACCTGCTGCGCCGCGCCATGGGTAAGAAGGATGCAAAGGAGATGGATCGCCAGAAGGATACTTTTCTGGCTGGCGCCAAGGGATTGGCAATCGACACGAAAAAGGCTGAAGCGATCTTTGATCAGATGGCAAAATTTGCCGAGTACGGCTTCAACAAGTCCCACTCTGCTGCGTATGCCCTGATTGCCTACCAGACCGCCTATCTGAAAGCCCATTTTCCGGTCGAGTTTATGGCGGCGCTCCTGACCTGCGATATGGACAGCACCGACAAGGTCGTCAAGAACATCAGCGATTGCCGCGAGCAGGGCATCGAAGTACTGCCACCAGATATAAACTCGTCAGGACTCTCCTTCACCGTCGTAGGCACTTCCATGCGTTTCGGTCTCGGAGCGGTGAAAAATGTCGGAGCCGGAGCCATTGAAGCTATCCTTGAAGCGCGCACCGAAGGCCCATTCAAAAACCTGTACGACTTCTGTGAGCGGGTCGATCTGCGCCGGGTCAACAAACGAGTTATCGAATCGTTGATCAAGTGCGGCGCATTCGATTCCACCGGTGCAGCCCGGTCAGCCCAGATGGAAGGGCTGGAAGCCGCTTCGAATTATGGTCAGAAAATCCAGGAGGAAAAAGCCAGCGCCCAGGTATCGCTGTTCGGGACTGAGGAGGTTTCACGCGGCAATGCCACCGGCGGCATGAAATTGCCCAACACGCCCGAATGGCACGATAAGGAAAAACTGGCGTTCGAGAAAGAGGCGCTCGGCTTTCTGATCACCGGACACCCTCTGGATCGCTATATTGACGACATCAAGCGCCTCACCAACACCGACATTGCCAGCATGGTGGAAATGGCAGACGGCAGCGAAGTACGGATCTGCGGCATCGTTTCCGCCTTTAAGGAGATTACAACTAAAAAGGGCGACCGGATGGGGTTCGTGACCATAGAAGACCTGACCGGGTCGGTGGAAATTACCGTCTTTTCCGATATCTACGCCATCGCCTCGCCACTCTTGAAATCCGATGATCCACTGTTGGTGGTCGGCAAGCTTGAGAAAGCCGAAAATGGGTGCAAAGTGCTGATAATGAAGGGAGGCGAGGAGAATAACGGCAAACGATTCCAACGTGATCGCGGTCCGGCCGGCGACATCAAACTGCTTGCCGATGCCCGTGCCCAGACGACCAAGAAGGTTTCATTCATGCTCCGTATCAATGAAACACCGACGGAATCCATCACGCTCCTCAAAGAGGTTATCGAACGGCACCCGGGAAGTGTACCGACCTGTATCCAGTTTCTGATACCGGAGCGGAGCCGTTCCATTATGCCGCTGGCAACGGGAATGAGCGTGGAGGCAAGCGACAATTTAAGGCTGGAAGTGGAGCGGCTGTTAGGGTATAATGCCGCCACTTTTGAGTAATTACATGAGGTGATGATTATGGCTGCTCCGTTTTATCTTGAATTTGAAAAACCGATTGTTGAGCTGGAAAAGAAAATTGAGGAACTGAATGCGCTGGCTGGCGGCGGCCTGGATATCGGAGCTGATGTAACCGCTCTTGAGGGCCGCGTTGAGGAAATGCGGGCCGATATTTTCTCCAATCTTTCACGGTGGCAGACTGCGCAGGTAGCGCGTCATATCAACCGCCCCTTTACGCAAGACTATATCAATCTCATGTTTACCGAGTTTATTGAACTGCATGGTGATCGGAACTTTGGCGATGATCACGCTATTGTCGGCGGTTTGGCCCGCTTTAACGATCAGCCGGTTATGGTTATCGGACATCAGAAAGGTCGCGATACCAAGGAGAAGGTTTTCCGCAATTTCGGCATGCCAAATCCTGAGGGATACCGTAAAGCGCTGCGCCTTATGCAGATGGCGGAGCAATTCAAACTGCCGATCATCACTTTTGTAGATACACCGGGCGCCTATCCCGGCATCGGTGCCGAAGAGCGCGGCCAAGCGGAGGCGATTGCCCGCAATCTGCGTGAAATGGCCAGCCTGCGCACTCCGGTTATTGTCTGCATTACCGGCGAAGGCGGCTCCGGCGGAGCACTTGCCATCGCAGTCGGCGACCGTATCCTGATGCTCGAACATTCCGTGTACGCCGTTATCTCGCCGGAAGGGTGCGCCGCTATCCTCTGGTCCGACGGCACCAAAGGAGAACAGGCCGCAGAAGCGCTCAAACCAACCGCTCAGGATATAATCAAGCTCGGAGTTATCGACGAGATTATCAAAGAACCGGTCGGCGGAGCCCACCGCGACCACGAGGCCACCGCCCGCAGCATGAAAGAAGCGATTGGCCGCAATCTGACTGAACTGAACAAACTCTCCGGCGACGAACTCGTTGAAGGTCGCTACAAGAAATTCAGGGCGATGACGCGCTGCGCGGAATAAAGAACGTACCTACAGAGGGCGGTTTAACCGCCCCTGTTTATTTTTAACGTACGAGCTTCTTGCAAAAGCCCATTTAAGTCCCCTCCCCCCTTGCGGGGGAGGGTTAGGGTGGGGGGGAGAATGCCATGAAATTAGTAAGTGGCAACTTCACCCACCCCCTAACCCCCTCCCGTCAAGGGAGGGGGAACTGATTTTAATACTTTTGCAAGAGCCTCGTACTTATCCTGTTGCTCAGGGCAAGGAACTAAAATGCTCGAACGTCTGCAAAAAATAATATCAGCCGCCGGCATCACCTCACGAAGAGCTTCTGAAACGCTTATTCTGGAGGGGAAAGTCGCCATTAATGGCATTGTAGTCACCGAACTGGGGAGCAAGGCTGATCCGGACAAAGACACCATCACGGTTGACGGCAAAGCCCTGAAAATCAGCGCCCAGCGCCTGTATATCCTGCTCAACAAGCCACCCGGCTATATCACTGCACTCAAAGACGGTCAGGGACGCCCGCTGGTTACCGATTTGCTCAAAGATGTCTCGGATCGCGTCTATCCGGTCGGCCGCCTCGATTACAACACCGAGGGGTTGCTGCTTTTAACTAATGACGGAGAGTGGGCCAATCGCCTGATGCATCCCCGCCATGAAATCGAAAAGGAGTATCATGTCCGGGTACGCGGCAAGGTAATCGATCAACAGCTTAAGCGTATGGCGGAAGGGGTCGAGCTGGAAGATGGCATGACCGCTCCGGCTGTCGTGAATCTGGTAAAAAGCGGCGAACAGAACGACTGGATCTCAGTTGCAATCCATGAAGGGCGTAATCGTCAGGTACGCCGGATGTGCGAAGCCGTCAGCCTTTCGGTGGTACGCCTCAAACGGATTCGCTATGGTTCCCTTATGCTTGGCACACTCAGGGCCGGACAATTCCGTTACCTGTCGGACGCTGAAGTACGTGAACTGGCGGGTGATTCGTCCTACAATTCGCATGCGGTAAAATCCGAACGACCCGACGCGGCAGCCCGTTCAGACAAGCCAGGCCATTTCAAGAAAGCAGCCCGCCCGGAAAGATCAGGAGGAAAAAGCAGTGGAAGAAGGCAGTAGTAGAAGGTCCGGTTTTATCGAACGCGTCAGCCGTTTTGTGACCGGACGCAAAAGAACCACCGAACAGGATATCAACGATTTCATCGAGGCATCTGAAGAGGAAGGCCTGGTTAACGAGGAAGAGTGCGAGATGATCCGCTCGATTTTTTCCCTCGGCACAACCATTGTACGGGAAGTCATGATAACCCGGACTGAAATGGCCTGCGTCACTGTGGATGCCACCGTGCGGGAGTTGCTGGACATTATTATTGCGTGCGGCCATTCCCGGATTCCGGTGTATGAAGATTCCATTGATAACATTATCGGACTGCTGTATGCGAAAGATCTTCTCAAACACTGGGGTACCGACGAAAACAGTTTTTCGGTGCGCCAGATCATGCGCCCCCCCTATTTTATCCCGGAATCCAAAAACCTGGAACAGCTGCTGCAGGAGTTCAAGCGAAAACGTATTCATCTGGCGATTGTCATTGATGAATATGGCGGCACATCCGGCCTGATCACCATTGAAGACCTGCTGGAAGAGATCGTGGGTGATATTCAGGACGAGCATGATCGCGAGGAGCAGCTTCTGACCGTTAACCCGGACGGCAGCATAACCGCCGACGGACGTCTCCCGGTCGAAGAGCTTGAGGAACATTTTGATATTCAGATTGAGCGCGATAATTTCGATTCGGTCGGTGGACTCGTTTTCCATTTGACCGGAAAAATTCCGACTATCGGTGACGCCATCGATGGCGCCGGACTCCATATAAAAATAATTGACGCCGATCTCAGAAGAGTAAAAAAAGTCAGTATCAGCCGTATGAACAGCTCCGCTGCTGAAGACCAGGGGCGTGAGTGAACATTCCGATAACTTTTTCATCACTCAGGCGGCTGTTTGACCGTCGTGGTGTATTGGCAATTAGCAGCGGAATCCTGATTGCCCTCTCCTTCCCGAATCCCGGCCTTTCCTTCCTGGCCTGGGTCGCACTGATCCCCCTGTTGATTGCCATGGAAGGAAGTTCTCCTCGCGAGGCCTTTCGAATCGGCCTGACCTGCGGGATTGCTGCGTATGCCGCCATCCTCTACTGGCTTAATATCGTATTTACCCAATACGGCCATCTTCCGTGGTCAGTCAGCATCCCGGTCTATCTGCTGCTGGTTCTCTGGCTGTCGTTATTCTACGCCATGAGCACATACATTACCCGATTGGGAGAATTGAGCGGCATCAAGGCCGCCTTCACCCTACCGGTCACCTGGATCGCTTTCGATTTCATCCGCTCATTCCTGTTTTCCGGATTTGCCTGGGCCATGTTGGGACACTCGCAGTTTCGCACGTTGCCGTTGATCCAGATTGCCGACCTGGCTGGCGTCTACGGGATCACTCTGTTGATCATTCTGGCAAATGTAGTCCTGTACCGTGCTTTACGTGCGGTTTCCGGCGCCGGCGTCCCCTATCCGGTCAAAAGTGCTCTCATACTATTGGTACTCCTTTTCGGTACGCTCTATTACGGTTTCAGCCGCTTAAACGCTCCGGATACAGCAGCTTCAAAGCCACTTCGCGTTGCCCTCATCCAGGGGAATATCCCTCAGGATGTCAAGTGGAGCCCGGAATTTCGCCAGCATACGCTGGATACCTACGAGCGGCTCACCCGTGAAGCAGCAAAAAGTGGAGTAGATCTGGTGGTCTGGCCTGAAAGCGCCGTGCCGTTCTTTTTTCAGGATGAACCGATTCAGGCGGAGCGAATCAGAATACTGGCGCGTGAATTGAATGCGTGCCTGCTGTTCGGCAGCCCGGCCCATGAACTCCGCAACGGCAAAAGCACCTTTCTGAACAGCGCATTTTTGATATCATCTACCGGTGCAACAGTTGGACGCGCCGACAAGCTGCATCTGGTGCCGTTTGGCGAATATGTGCCGCTGGGAAACATCCTTACCTTTATTAACAAGATCGTCGTCGGCATCGGCGACTTTGCACCGGGCGAACGGGCAGTTCCCCTGGATACCGGGAAGGTAAAACTGGGTATTCAGGTCTGCTATGAAGTCATTTTTCCGGAACTGGCCCGTCAGTACGTCCAGGCCGGTGCGCGCGTCCTGGTGGCAATTACCAACGATGCCTGGTTTGGCCGTTCCTCAGCTCCGTACCAGCATCTGGCCATCTCAACCTTCCGCGCGGTAGAGACCCGCACCCCGCTGATTCGCGCGGCAAACACCGGGGTCACCGCAATTGTTGACCAGAACGGCTATATCAGCACCATGACCGGCATCTTCGTTGAAGGGTATCGTACCGGAGAAGTGAAACCCGGCAGCGGTTCATCGCTGTATCTCACTATCGGAGACGCACCGGCCTGGCTTTGTGTACTGATTACAGCTGGTATTGCGCTGTTTGTGTGGACCAAACGCAAAAACATTCCCAAGGAGCACAGCCATGTATCGTGAAGAAATAGCAAAAATGAAGGATTGTGAAGAGCGGATCGCCAAACTCAGGGGGTCACTTTGACATAGATGCCAAACGTGAGTCGATCATGGAGATCGAGTCCATTATGGCTGTGCCCGGATTCTGGGACGACACGAAGAAATCCCAGGAAATCATCAAGAAACGCACGACACTGGAAAAAGTTGTCCAGATGATTGACGGGCTCGTACGCCAGGTTGAGGATATCCGCGTAATGATTGAGTTGGGCGAAGAAGCTCAGGATGTCGATACCCTGGCAGAGGTCGCCACAATGACCGCCAGACTGTTACAGGAACTCGGTGCGGCTGAATTCCAGCGCATGCTTTCCGGCCCGCACGACCGCAATTCCTGTTTTATCACGATAAATCCGGGGGCAGGCGGAACCGAATCCCAGGATTGGGCCGAGATGATCCTGCGTATGTACCTGCGTTACTGTGAAAAAAAGGGATGGAAGACCGTCATTACCGAATATCAGGCGGGAGACGAGGCCGGTCTCAAATCAGCAACGTTCAACGTCAGCGGAGAGTATGCCTACGGCTACCTTCGCGCCGAAGCTGGCATTCACCGCCTGGTGCGCATATCGCCATTCGACAGCAACGCCCGCCGCCACACCTCATTTGCCTCGATGTACGCATTTCCGGAGATCGAAGAGGACGATATCGACATCAAGATCAGCGATGCCGATCTGAAGGTGGACACCTTCCGTTCCGGCGGCGCCGGTGGTCAGCACGTCAACACCACCGACTCGGCTGTGCGAATTACTCACATTCCATCCGGCATCATTGTCGCCTGCCAGTCAGAGAGGAGCCAGATATCCAACCGTGGCACCGCCATGAAAGTATTGCGGGCCAAGCTGTATGAACGTGAGGTGGAAGAGCGCAGCGCCAAGGCATCGGAAATCGCCGCCGAAAAGAAGGAAATCGGCTGGGGGAGCCAGATCAGATCCTATGTACTGCACCCTTACAAGATGGTCAAGGACCTGCGCACCGGTGTTGAGTCGGGTAATCCGGATTCGGTGCTTGACGGCAACCTGGAAGACTTTGTTGTCGCATATTTAATGGGAGTCAGGCGAAACGTCGGAGACGTGGAATAGCGGATAAGCTTAACTCTTTATCCTAAAAAAACCATTTGAAACACAGAGCAACTGTGCAACTGAGCTAAAAAAAAGAAAAATTCAAATTAAAACCAGAAAAAATAACTCACCTTTTGGCTATGCCTGTTGTTGATGTAACTGTTTGATTCCTCTGTTGCTCAGTTGCTCTGTGTTTCATGAACTGCCGATTTTAGGTTTATTCAATTCCGGTCAATTTATAGACTACCTTATCTTCAATCATGACATCAACTGAGCTGACATACGCCTTGAAGTGGTCTGAGTTCATATGCCTTTCCAGTGAACCGGCATCCTTCCAGTTTTCATAAAAGACAAACAGTGCAGGGTCCTCATTATCCTGGTGCAGACGATACTCTATGCACCCTTCCTCCTGCCTGGTCGGCGCGACCAGTTTAAACAGTTCGGCCCTGACGCTTTCTACATAATCCCTTTTCGCAACAACCTTTGCAACTACCGTTAAAGCAGGCATGATTTTCCTTTCACTTCCCCGTGTATGGAGACAAAGCTTACTTCAGGTATCCAAATTTCTTCATCCGGTAGCGGAACGCATCAATCCCCAGATTCAGTTTCTTTGCCGCCTTCGACTGATTCCATTCGGTGACTTCAAGCGCCTGCCTGATAAGCTCTTTTTCTACTTCCTCAATATCGATACCTTCGGGCGGCAGGCGGAATGACGACTCAGAACTACCAGAGGTTTGCGGCGAGACCTTGCTGACTATTTCCATCGGCAGGTGTTCAAGGAGCAGGGAATCATCATTACCGAGAATGATTGCGCGTTCAATAACGTTTTTCAACTCCCGGATGTTGCCGGGCCAGCTGTAATCAGTCATGATCTTTTCAGCCGGACCGCTAATGCCTTTGACTTTTTTGTTGAAATCCCTGTTGTACATGCTGATGAAATGATTGGCCAGCGGGATGATATCTTCTTTTCGCTCACGCAGAGACGGCAGAAAAATCGGAATTACCTGCAGCCGGTAATAGAGGTCATTACGGAACGTTTTCTCTTCAATCGATTTTTGCAGATCCTTGTTCGTCGCAGATATTATCCTGACATCCACGGTAAAGACACGGCCACCACCGATGCGGCGGAATGAGCGGTCTTCGAGAAAACGCAGCAATTTAGCCTGCATTCCCATCTCCATATCGCCAATTTCATCCAGAAAGACCGTCCCGCCATCGGCTAATTCAAACAACCCTTTCTTGGTGGCCTTGGCGTCGGTGAATGCGCCTTTATCGTGACCGAACAATTCGCTTTCCAGCAAGGTAGCCGGAACTGCGGCACAGTTAATTGCGATGAACGGTTTTTCGGCGCGGTTCGAACTATAGTGGATCCATTTTGCCACCAATTCCTTACCGGTGCCGGATTCCCCCTGAACGAGGACAGACGAGGCTTCACTCCGCGCAACTTTATCAAGCACTTCCATAAGAGTCTTGACCTGCCGGCTTTCTCCAATGATATTCGGCGGGCCGTTCTTCTTCGTTTCAGTGCGCAGCCGGACAACTTCCTGTTTCAGATCAGAAGTTTCCAACGCCTTCTTAACGACTATTGCGATTTCATCAAGATTGAACGGTTTGCTGATGTAATCAAAGGCACCAAGTCTCATGGCGTTGACGGCGTTTTCAAGACCGCTGTTGGCGGTAACCATGATGACGACGATATCTTCGTCATGCTCCTTGATTTTTTCGAGTACATCTATTCCGGTAATGCCCGGCAGTTGAATATCCAGAAGAACCAGATCAGGCTGCTCCTCGCGCACAAGCCGCAAAGCGTCTTCTCCGGTTCCCGCCGTAACAACGTCATAGCCCTGTTTTTTCAGATTCTGCTCAAGCGACCACCGGATAAGGTGTTCGTCATCAACAACTAATAGTTTATTTTGCTTCATACTGTTACCTCACTGACTTCAGTAAATCAAACGTGGCACGCCGGCAGTTCGACGGTAAAGACCGTACCGTTTACATTATCGCTGATTACACGGAGATCTCCGTTGTGCAGGTTCACCAGCTTGCTGCAGATCGGCAGGCCCAAACCGGTTCCCTGTGCCTTGGTTGTGTAGAACGGGGTAAAGATTTTTTCAAGAATCTGCGGAGGAATACCTGATCCGGTATCCGAAATATCTACCCGTACATATTCGATATCATTTCGAACCACAAGTGAAGATGCAATACCGAGGACACCTCCGGACGGCATCGCCTGATACGCGTTAAGAATAATATTCAGAAAAACCTGTTGCATTTGTTTGTCATCGGCATATACCGGAGGCAAACCGGATTGAAGCTCAATCCGCCGTTCAATATGAACGATGCCGCGATGCTGGGATGCAAATTTGAGAGTCGTCGTAATTATGGCATTAATATCTATGCAGGAAAGTTCGGGAATTGATGGCTTCCCGAAGAAGAGAAGATCGTTTACCGTTTTATCGAGGCGGTTCACCTGATCATTGACCTCACCCAGAATTGCTCCCCGTGGGTCATCCGCTGCCATATCGTCTTTAATTATCGAGACAGCCGCAGATATTCCAGCCAGCGGATTTTTGATTTCATGAGCAATGCCCGCCGCCATTTCACCGATAGATGCCAAACGGTCAGCCCGTTCAAGTTGCTGAAAATGCAGCTGTTCCAATTCCTTGTGCGCAACATCCAGCCGATCAACCATGGAGTTGAAGCTTTCAATCACTCGTCCGATCTCATCTTTTCCCTTATATTCGATGCGGGCAGCAAAATCGCCTTTTTCAACCCTCAGCATGGTACGGGCCATATTATCAAGTGGTTTTTTTACAAACCTCAGCAGCAGCAATGAGATTGTAATTGCTAGAAACATCGTTATTGCAATTGATGAAATAACAAAGATCCGTGAGGCGGCAAGCATCTGCATTTTGGTTCGATTCAACGAATAATTGATATTCAGAAC
>JANXZX010000239.1 GCA_025355325.1 Geobacteraceae bacterium | reverse complement strand
CAGGAAAACCGCCTTGCCTGCCTTCAGCAATTCTGCTATTACTGATCAAGTTTCAAGAAAGGCGCGTGATGAAGGTTACTATTCTGGGGAGCGGGACATCGACCGGTGTGCCGATGGTTGGCTGCAGCTGTCGGGGCTGTTCCTCACAGGACGAGCGGGACAAGCGCACACGGGCCTCTCTGCTCATTCAGCATGACGGAAGGAACATCCTGATTGACGCCTCGACGGATTTGCGCTTTCAGGCGCTGCGTGAAGGTCTCCAGCGGGTCGATGCTGTCCTATTTACCCATTCGCACGCCGATCATGTTAATGGCATTGATGATTTGCGCGGGTTTCACTTTCTGCATCGGGAGATTATCCCCTGTTTCGGTTCGCGGAGCACGCTCGATATCCTGCTGACCGGATTCAGTTATATTTTTCATGAACATGAAGGCTCCGGTTACACACCGCTTCTAAGGCCGCAGGAAGTTGCTGACCCATTTGAATTATTCGGTTTGACGGTCATACCGGTTCCGCTCCTGCATGGAAAGATGCAGGCTCTGGGATTCCGGATCGGTAACTTTGCCTACCTGACTGACTGCAACGAAATTCCGGAAACGTCACTGGCCATGCTGGAGGGGTTGGAGGTGCTGGTGATTGACGGATTACGCTGGAATCCGCATCCGTTTCATTTTAATATCGAAACCGTTATTTCAGCAACATCAGTGCTGAAAGCGGGGCGCACCGTGCTCACCCATCTTACGCATGATGTGATTTTTACAGATGGCGTCAAGCTGCCGCCGGGATATGAATTTGCCTGTGACGGGATGACGTTTAACATCGCTGTTTCTGAAGCATCAGTCGGGGGAAGTAATGCATAAAGACATTAGACTCCATGGACAAACCGGTGGCCAGATCGAGTATTTTGCCATGGTGGCAGGTACCGAGGCCTATCAGCGTTATTTCTTTAACATTGTCCAGGATGAGGAACAGCTGCGCATCTTCTCGCCCGGAAACGATTTTATTATCGGGCCGGATGGTATCACCTATCAGGGCAATGGCGGCTATTTCTGCGAGTATATGTTTGGTGTGGATCAACCCTCTTCCGACCTGGTCAAACCGGAAATCATCAACCGACTGGTCATGTACGGCGCCCGTGCCGACGAAACAACCGGTACAGTCCGGTTCAGCGATCGGACCGCCGGCAATGAGACCTATGAGAACATCTTCTTTGAAGGCAATGCAGTCTGCAACTATTTCTTCTTTGTTCACTCCAACGTGTTATCCCGTAAACTTAAAAATCAGCAGGTCGAGTTGGTTAAGTCTATTGGTAAGGTTCTTAAACGTTCCGAGGCGGTAGGTGAGGAGCGGGACGATGTGTTGATCTCAGAGCTTTTTCCGCTACTCAAGGATAAAGAGGCTCAATTTTTTCTTATCAAGCTGATTAATCGCTACCATCGTGAGTATCGTGACCTGTTCCGCCAGTTTTATCTCCGCAATAAAAAAATTGCCGATGAGGATTTTACCCATCTGACCAAGCTGGCAGCAAAGCATAATATCGACCGCTACCAGCAGGAGCGGATGCGGATTGATGTCATGTACCGTCACCCGGCCAACAAGCGTATCGTGGACGAGTATCGCAACATTTTGCTGGCATGTAACACCAAGAGTGAGATCAGTCATCTGGACAACGCCCGTTTGACAAGGCTGAAAACCTTGTCAGTGCGCAACAAAATCCCCGGCGCCCTGTTTTATACCTTGGACGAGATGCTTAAAAAAGGCCGCAATCTTGTCAACCAGGTTGAACAGGACTATATAGCGGCAACCCGCGAGGTACTGGAAGGCATCTTCCTGCGCGAAAAGGATATTGAGAGCCTGATCGACCGTGATGATATGCTGGCCTTGATCAAATCCAAGAAAAAAGCCATGGAAAATCGGGATCATTCCTTTGATCAGCTTCTTTTGGATGCCAGCAAGGTCTGTGACGAAAAAATCCGTGACGGTGCCGACCCGGCGCTTTTGGACGGCTTCTCGTATGTCATCACGTATCTGGACCGTTTTGATAGTGTTTCTAATCTGATCAGTCAGCTGGCCTTCATGGAGAACGTACGAATCACCGAGGAAATGTTGCGCGGGTTGCTTGAGCACCGGGCTGCTTTTGATAATCTTAAAGAGGGCTGTTTTGTAGATCTGTTCATTCGCGAGCTCTTCGAGAACGCCTACCTGGGTCGTTTCGGTCGGCGCAAGGTAAAGTCACTGCTGGATGGTCTGGTGGCCATTGAAAACCACACCGATTCAATTGAAGAACTTAATGCCAGGCTGGTTGAAATTGATCAGGAAGAACGTATCTTTACGGTGCTTTTAGAGCACGTCCGTGACCGGATCCGTAATTTTTACTCTAAATTCAACACCAAGGCCGATCAGGAGGCGTTGCGGCATGAGGTCGTTGAAGAGCTCAAGACCAAGAAACGTATCAAAAACGATATTCCCGCCCATCTCTTCGACGAAGCTATTTTTACGATAAAGACAGAGGCCATGTATCTGCATTCGCTGCTTCCTTCAATCATCGCCGACCGCGACGCGGGACTGCGTGAGGATTTTCTGGAAAACTCAGGGCTGGATCGTTTCTTTGTCGAGGAGCTGGAGCGGGATTATTTCGAGAAGAACGAGCTGGATCTGGAAGGATTGTATCAGATACG
>JANXZX010000196.1 GCA_025355325.1 Geobacteraceae bacterium | reverse complement strand
GTTCCTCCTGCGGGGAAGTTTAGTCTCTTATCAACCAAATGATAGCAGTTCATGACAAGAATTTTGTGTTTATCGAGCATCGACAAGGGTTTGAGCGATGGTGAAGGCGGCGAGTTTTTCACAGGTTGCCATAGCGGCTCGCCCCATGCGAGTCAGATAGTAGCGATAAGTTTTACCGACGCGTTTTGTCAGGCCAAAGATACGAAGGCGTTTCAGATATCGGGAGAGCTTGCTGTTTGAGACCCCGGGAAGATACTTCTTCAGGTCGGCTCGGCGCAGGCCGCAAATATTGAATTCCGGTCGTTGAATGGCGCGCAGCAAAGCCTGTTCGGTGGCATCGAAGAAGTTGAAGCCACGAACATTAACGCCTTGATCTATTTTTGGTTGGGTGAGTTGTTGCAGGGCACGGTGTCCATCGGAGTAATCATCGAGCGAAGAAAGGAATTCGAGATACCGGCGGTTGCAGCCGAGGAGGATTTCGCGCAGATCGATGAGGCTGTAGATGGACTTTTTCAGAGGGGCGAGTTCCCGTGTTACGGAACCGTCCTGATGTTCAACCTTGCGGTGGTGTTTGAAAAAGGAAACGTCATTGGTCGTGGTTTCGATGCGCAGCACCCGTTTGAACTTGTCGTAGATTTTGACGGAAGCGCTGCCCATGGAGTGCTTGATGCAGGTTCCCTCAATGCGGGTGGACAAGCGGGAGCCGATTTCCTGTGCCAGTTGCGGAGTAATTTTCTTGCCGAGGAAAGAAGAAACTTTGTCGGCCTTGACTGCGATGACCGCTTGCCGGGATAGCTCCTCGTAGAGGGTGGGCAGCACGGTGTCGGAGCGGAAAACCAAATCGGTCGAATACTCCGTTTGCATCAGGCTCCAGTGGTATTTTTGTTCGAACACGTCGAGCACCGGGCAGCACATCGCGGCGTAGCGGTCGAGAATACGATGCAGGTCATCGGGCTTGAGTTGATCCGCGAGTGATTGCGCCTTGGCAAAATCGTCGATGCGGATAAACGCATTGTCGGCCATCGCGTGGCCGACGCCGTGGAGCAGGAGCCGGGTTTCAAGCCAGGAATGCCCGTTGCAGTAGAACTGCAAGCGGAAGGGGCACCAAGTGGGGACGCGCAGGTAACACAACCCCACCTCTTCGTCGATGAAGTAGAAGTAATAGTACAGACATTTGCCAGAGGTTGAGCGCAGAAAGGTCTTATGGGATTTCTTATCATGCCAGGGTTCATAGGCGGAGCAGGACTCCATCGCGGAAAGAATATGTACCAGTCCGGGATGCTTCCCGCGGCGGGCAATCACCTTGCTCACCAGGTCTTCTTTGCGCAGGTGCGGCTTGTTGACGTGTTCTATGGATACTCCATGCGCATCGGCGAGATCGTGTGCGCACTGGCGTATGCGTTCGCGCAAAGGGTCGGCAAAGACTTTGGCGTAGTCGAATATCTTGATGTGGCGGGAATACAAGAAGCTGGTCATGCCGCCCGCGTAACAGGCGCCAGGCAAGGTGCCCGTAATGATCATTCGGTCGTAACAGGAAAGCACCCCAAGCAAATCCGCTTGATAACGTTCAGTCAGCAGCTTCACGGTCAGCATATCCTTGAAAGATGGGCTACGCTGATTTTAACTTTTTTGGTTCCGGCTTGTCCGGCTTAGGTATGACAGAATGCTTGATGCAGACAAAAAACTTAATCCAGATGTCGCAGGAAATACATGGGTGCAAGTCGGTAAAGAATATGAAACCGCGATTGAGCATGTCTTCTCCCAGCCTGGAGGATTTACTACTCAAATTGCCAAGGAAATAGCAGCAGATTTAAACGATGATGAGCTTCGTCTAGTAACTGCTTTCCTTCGTTCCGAAGCCGGAAAGAAATACACCAACTCGTCAAGTGAGCGAGTGAGGAAATTTTTTGCAAGCAACCAATTTAGGGCGCTCTATTCGTTTTCCATTCTTGATATGTATTCCGCCAAGGCAACGCTAATGAGCAAATACAACCTTAAACTTGCTCCATTAGAACTCCAAGGAGTCAAGTAATGCCCAACCCATAAGGATTGACACGACCCGGTAGGGTCGTCTCAATCCGTTGTTCAAGAAACCCGGCACCGGAGTGTGAGTCTGGTCGGCTAAATTGATGGGCTGATAATCACGTTCGGTGATGGCAAATATTCAAAACAAGCCCAGTCTGCATGGTTGTAAGCGCGAAAGTGCCGCACTTACAACCACGCACCATCGTATTACCCCTTCGCCGCGTCAAGGGTGCGCTTCGCCAGGCAGCAT
>JANXZX010000178.1 GCA_025355325.1 Geobacteraceae bacterium | reverse complement strand
AACGGCAAGGCATGGCCCTACAAGAATGTTAAAACCCAGGCCTACCGTTTCCGCATGCTCAACGGCTCAGATTCACGGATTTATAACCTTTGGCTCCAGGATTACGACACCGGTCAGATCATTACTCCGGATTTAGCTGATGCCGCTGCAACTGCGGCAGGTAAGCCTACACTGTCCTGGCCGGTTGTGCAGATCGGTGCTGAGCAGGGGTATGCCGACGAAGCTGTTGATGTAGCCACCGGTCCTGCAAATGGAGGTCTTCTTATCCCTCCCGGTGCCAGGGCTGATATCATAATTGACTTCGCTCATCCGGTTTTTAAGGGTAGGAACATCATAGTTCGCAATGATTGTCCCGCTCCGTTTGGTGGTGCTTTTGGGCCGGACGCTGAAGATCCCACAACGCTTGACCCCAAGACCACAGGCAAAATAATGCTTTTCAAGGTTGCCAACACTGTCGGGACACCTTCACCGCTTCTTAGAGATGATGACCCTGATCCTGCCAATTCACTTCGGACAGCCATCGTCCCCTACGGTGCCTACCCGCATCTGACTCCGACCCGGGCCGCCGGTCCCCGCTATCTGGACTTCCAGGAACGCAAAGATCCGACGTATACCTTCCTCGATCCGACTTCCGGTGTGGTAGCTTACCGGACACAACTGCTACTGAATAATCGGCTTTTTTCCGATCCAGTTAGCGAGAAACCACAGGTGGACGATGTTGAGGAGTGGGTGATGATAAACACCACACCGGATGTTCACCCCATGCATTTACATCTCGTAAAGTTTGAAGTAGTAGAGAAGGGATATATCAACAATTCCGCGGATGGCAGCTATATTCGAGCTGACGGAGTTTCGATGCCGATTATTACTAATTCGGCCATATTCGTACCAAATGCTTTGCCTGGTGGGAGCGCCAACTCTGCACCATCCAATTCGGTCTACACACTTGCAAATAATGAACGAAAAGTCTGGAAGGACATGGTGATGGTGCCGCCCGCCGGTACCCCCTTTGATGCATTTACGAATGTAGTAAACCCTGGTTACGTAAAAATTCGGGCCAAGTTTACCAAAATCGGTACCTATATGTGGCACTGTCATATACTCTCCCACGAGGAGAACGACATGATGCGTCCGTTCATGGTTATGCCGACCGGTCAAGGAAACTGATCGCGGATTCAAAATAAATTGGTTTACAGAACGAGAGGACCGGGGATACCTTGGTCCTCTCGTGTTAATTTATGTCTCAAAATTATGTTATATCGTCATAAACTCGGTCCAGGAGGAATAATGCTTCCCAAAATGCGTCTTCTGACAATCGTCTCCATTGCGACTATGGCTCTACTGTTGTTGATTGTAATGTCGGGATGCTCCGGTAAAAATGATCTTTCAGGGAGTTGGAAGGGGGAAATCACCCTTCCCAACACCGGAAACTCACTATCCGATCTGGAATTTAATTTGGTTCAGAAGGGGCAGGTGATTACAGGTACGCTGATTTTCACAAAACCGGGGTCGAAACTTCCTCTGAACGGGACAGTGGCGGATGGGAAAATCACGTTGTCATCACCTATGAAAAGTGGTTTAGCGATTTCCATTACAGGAGTTTTGGCAGACAGAAGAACAATTAAGGGTACAGCGGTGCTTGATTACGACACACCCCAGCTTGGAAAAAAACAAGATCAAGCCCTGGTAAAACTGACGCGATAATGTCTGGCAGTTATTGTTTTGCACAGAGAACCCGGATAGGATAAAATCCGGGCAATGAAACCTTCTGAGATACATACTGTTATCGAGACTCTTCGCGAAGAATATAAAAACTGGCAGACTCCGGCTGTTACGATTGTTGCCCAGTGCAACGGCAGTCCCTTCAAGGTACTGATCTCCTGCATCATCTCGCTCCGCACCAAAGATGAAGTTACCGCCCTTGCTTCGGCACGGATTTTTGCCCGGGCCCAGACACCCATGGAAATGACAGGCATTTCCGCTGAAGAAATATCCCGTCTGATTTATCCCGCCGGTTTTTATAATACCAAGGCCGACCAGATTGCGTTACTGTCTCAAAGACTTGTGGATGAGTATCAAGGGGTTGTACCGGACAGTATAGATGAACTGCTTACCTTTAAAGGGGTCGGACGAAAAACAGCCAATCTTGTCATGACTCTTGGTTTCGGCAAGCCTGAAATTTGCGTGGATACTCATGTTCATCGTATCTGCAACCGTCTTGGCTATGTCACGACCAATAAACCGGATGATACCGAAAAAGTATTACGGTCCAAGCTGCCTCCTGAGTACTGGATAGAGATAAACGATCTGCTGGTTGCGTTCGGGCAAAATCATTGCCATCCGGTTTCGCCCCGTTGTTCCGGGTGCCGATTGACTGGTATCTGTGACAGGATTGGCGTCAAAGTGTCGCGCTAAAGCAGAATACTCAAAAAAACTGTGGCGACAGCATTTTGATTATTGCCACTTGACTAAAACTCATATAAATTGAAACATTATTTTATATTATCGCCACCATCAGGAGGTATTGCATGTTACAAAAGATCGGTTTTATCGGACTGGGTACTGTTGGACGTCATATGGCTACCAACCTGGCCAAGGGAAGTTATGAACTGACAGTGTATGATACCGAAACGGCTATCGTGCAGGAGCTGGCTGCTACTAGTGGCGTTACGGCGGCATCTTCAGCGCTTGAAGCGGCCAAGGGTCGTGATCTGGTTATCGCAATAGTTCCCGAAGGTGATGAGTTGGGGCCGCTCTTTTTTGGCGACAAGGGTATTCTGGCCGGAATTTCCAGCGGAACGATCCTTGCCGATATGGGATCACATTCTCTTGAAACCACGATGAAACTGTCTGAAGAATGCCAAAAAAAGCATGTACAATACCTGGATGCGCCGGTATGGGGCAGCAAGGATCATGCTGTGAATGGTCTTATGACCATAATCACCGCCGGTGATCCGGCTTTGGCTGGCAAATGTCGTGAACCATTCTCGTTTTTCGGCCTTAATACGATCCATGTCGGTCAGATTGGTGATGCTACCAAGATGAAATTTATAGTTAATCTGGTGCAGGCCGAACTGGTACAGGTACTTGCGGAAGGTCTGGTGTTTGGCGAAAAAATGGGCTTCAACGCCGACAAGATACTGGAAGTGCTCGATACCCGTGGTGTGGCATCGCCGCTTTTCCACTCGAAAGGGCGTGCAATGGCTCGCGGCGACTTCTCTCGCAGCCTGGCCCTCAAATATGTCAACGATCAGATGCATATGGTCATGAATGCCGCAAGGCTGGTCGGACTGAATTTGCCGGCGGCTGAGACAGCCTGCAAGGTGTATCAAGCCGGGGTTGATGCCGGCCTCGGCGAAGAGGATTTTTCCGCAGTCATAAAGGTTCTGCGCAAGTAGCGCCAGGAACCGGATTTCTCAGTATCAGGCGTCCTAACACAATTGGGCGCCTGTTTTTTTGGCTAAGGAACCACTAAATGATTGTTCTTGGCATAGATCCCGGCTCACGCATCACCGGCTACGGCATTGTGGAGAAGGTGGGCAATCGCCTGATTCACATTGATAACGGTGCAATTTTTACCGACACTGCTGTCGATTTCCCTGGCCGCCTTAAAAAAATATTTGATGGCCTCCTGGAGGTCATCGCTCAATATCGACCTGATCAGGTCGCCATCGAAAATATATTTTTTGCGACCAACCCCCAAAGTGCCCTTAAGCTGGGGCAAGCCCGTGGCGCCGCCATTGTTGCCGCTGTCCATTGCGGTTTGCCGGTTTCTGAATACAGCGCCCTGCAGGTCAAGCAGGCTGTCGTCGGTCAGGGGCGTGCCGAAAAAGAGCAGGTACAGAAGATGCTCAAGGCATTGCTCGGCTTGCCGGAGATAGCCCAGGCTGACGCTTCTGATGCCCTTGCGGTGGCGGTCTGCCATATCAACTCTTCCGGCCTCAAGCATCTGGCCGGTGGACGTGCCGGTTCAAAACAGCAAAAAACATCCTGGAGAGATATGAAATTATGATTGCACTTTTAACCGGACTTATTGCCCATAAATCACCTGATCATATCGTCCTTGATGTTCATGGAGTAGGCTACCGGGTACACATCCCCTTTTCAACGTACTATGAACTCCCTGAAGAGGGGGGCACGGCATCGCTGCATATCCACACGAGTGTCAGAGAGGATGCAATATTGCTCTACGGATTCCGCACACGGCTGGAAAAATCGTTTTTCCAATTGTTGATTTCAGTCTCCGGTGTCGGTCCCAAGCTGGCTCGCGATATTCTCTCCAATATTCAGCCTGGTCCGCTGGCGCAGGCATTGCTGCAAGGTGACCTCAACAAGCTTTCCGCCATTCCGGGTATCGGAAAGAAAACGGCTGAGCGACTGGTGCTGGAACTGAAAGATAAAGTCGGAAAACTGGATGTTTCCTCACTTCCTGCCATTGAAGCCCGGGGGATTCCGGCCGAAGATGTTGCCGATGACGTAACGTCGGCTTTGCTGAATCTGGGCTATAAAGAACCGCAGGTAAGAAAAGCCTTGGCTGGGTTGGATGCCGGTGGTGGCGTCTCGGTGGAAGGTCTTCTGAAACAGGCCTTAAAAATATTAATGAAATAATCCTCGGCCACAAATCCGGCATACTCCACTGTTCCGAAAAGCGTTGACAGTCCGGAGCCTGGAGGTGTATGCAAACTGGATAATGGCTAACGGGAGCATCCACTCGCTTGTTTGTACAAATTGTCAATAGATTGCTTGTCTTAATTGTTCCTGCTTCGGTTTTGCTGGCTGCCAGCCTTCTCCTTCCCAAGATTGCCGGAATGGCACCGGAAAGACATGAACTCCTTTTCCTCGCACCGTACCTGATTACTGCCCTCGGCATGTTTCTGTCCGTCCATTTTCACCGCGGTCGTCCCTTCATGGCATTGCTGCTTCTTGTTTTCTTCTATTGGGTCTCTCGACACTCCCTGATCGGCAGGTCGCTGGAACTCAGTCTCAACGAACTGTATCAGGCTTTTGTCCTTCTTATTCCTGTCAATATCGCCCTGATTACCATCATGCGAGAAAGAGGCATACTCTCCCCGGCAGGAAGGCTCCGCTTCTTGTTTCTGGCCGTGCAAATGTTCGTAGCTTTCTGGTTCTTCAAATATAATTTCATCGCCTTCCTTCCGGTGCTTGCTATAAACTTCGGTCTGCCAGCCTTTATGACGCCGGATCTGGTCCCGCAACCCGCCATGCTTGCTGGTTGTATTGCCTACATTGTTGTGGCGGGACTTACGATATACCGCCAAACTCCTATCGATGCCGGTCTGCTCGGGGCGCTGACAGCCTTCTATGTTGCCTGCAACTGGATCACGAATCCGGATACCCATGCTGCCTTCTCAACAGCCGGGGCGCTTATTCTTACCCTCAGCGTATTACGGGATTCTTACAATCTGGCTTTCAGGGATGATATGACCAACCTGCGCTCGCGTCGCTCGCTGAATGAAAGCTTGAGCGGACTGGGGCGCAGGTATGCGATCGCTATGCTGGATGTGGATCATTTCAAAAAGTTCAATGATACTTATGGACATGACACCGGAGATCAGGTTCTGAAAATGGTGGCGCGCAAGATTGCCGGCGTAGGATGTGGGGGCAAAGCATTCCGCTATGGCGGAGAAGAATTTACGATTCTTTTTCCGGGCCGGTGCGCGAAAGATGTTATTCCTGAACTGGAAAATATCAGAAAAGAGATTGCCGAATACCGCCTTGCCTTGCGCGATGTTGAAAGGCCCAAAAGCGGCAAAGAGGGTAAAGCCCGCCGCGGTGCCACGAGGGAGGCACCTTATGTATCGGTTACCATCAGTATCGGCGTGGCGGAGCGCGCAGAGGGTCTAGCCACTCCTGAAGAGGTAATAAAAGCGGCGGATACGCTGCTCTACAAAGCAAAAAACCGGGGAAGAAATCAGGTGTGCGGATAAGATTTGGATGCCAGCAATCTGCCCTCTGTGATACCATTACCAGAATAAAAAACAACTATGTTAGTTATTGGGGATACCATGAAAAAATCCAACGTGCTGCTATTATCTTCCGTATTACTGATCTTGGCGACAAATGCGCTCTGCGCAGATCAGCAGATGCCCGCCGGTCATCCTAAAATCGATTTGCCGGCGCAATCGTCCACACACGAAAAATCAACCACACTTGCCGGTAAAGTGCTAGAAACCACCGTAAGTGGCGGATACAGTTACGTAAACCTTCAAAAGAAAAACGGAGAAAAGATCTGGGTTGCTGTTAAGGAAGCCAGGATTTCGGTCGGTGACCAGATAAGTTTTATGGAAGGTCTGGTAATGAATAAATTTGAGAGCAAGACTCTCAAACGCACTTTTGACAGTATTATTTTTTCCAACGGTATCATCTCTCAATCAAAGCCGGAGGTTGCCAAAACAGCTCCGAAAGATTTGTCGGTGCCGGCTATACCCACGAGTGGCGATCCCAATAAAAAACAGAAAATCGTGATCGGCAGTAAGCCTGCGGAGGCTTCAAAGGAGAAAATCTCCGTTGCCAAGGCAAAAGGTGCCAATGCGTACACCGTGGCCGATACGTACAAAAAAAGCGCACAACTGGACAAAAAAAAGGTTGTAGTCCGCGGCAAGGTAGTCAAGGCATCATCCGGTATAATGAAGAAGACCTGGCTTCATATCCAGGATGGCACCGGTTCACAGGCCAAAGGGACTCACAATCTGGTTTGCACCACCAAGGGTACGGCAGATGTGGGTGACATTATTACAATCAGTGGCATCCTGGCTAAAGATCGCGATTTTGGCTCCGGCTATCGCTATAAAGTAATTATTGAAGACGCCACCATAAGTAAAAAATAGTTGTTTTACCCGGTTGTTTTATTATGTTCGGTTTGAATAAGAATATCATTCTGCTTTTTTCGACTCGTACCCTCAGGCTTTTCGGGTATGGCTTTCTGTCCGTCGTGCTTGCCCTTTACCTCGAAGAGTCAGGTTTTGACAACGTTCTCATGGGGTTGCTGTTCTCATTGACCCTTGTCGGCGATGCGGGGATATCACTGCTGCTGACGACCAGCGCAGACCGCTTTGGCCGCAAGAAGACGCTGGTCATTGGCGCTATCCTCATGATGGCGGCCGGCTTTGCCTTCATTCTGACACATAATCCAATTATTCTGATTATTGCTGCAATAATAGGGGTAATCAGCCCAAGCGGTAACGAAATAGGCCCGTTTCTTCCTGTTGAGCAGGCAATGCTTTCCCAGCTTGTGGCAAAAGACCGGCGAACTGGAGTACTGGCCTGGTATAATTTGGTCGGGTCACTGGCTACGGCATTCGGGGCGCTTGTCGGCGGATTTCTGGCCAAACAACTGCAAACCGGCGGTATGAGCCCTCTCGATTCCTACCGGGTGATTCTCCTTGGCTATGCGATTATAGGTGGAATACTGGCGCTCGTTTTTGCCGGGCTTTCGCGGGAGTGTGAAGCTGTCCCTTCGACAAATCCGGCTGCTTTACAAAGCCGCTTTGGCCTGCACAAATCGCGCGGGGTGGTGGTTAAGCTGTCGATGCTCTTTTCACTCGATGCATTTGCCGGAGGTTTTGTTCTGCAGAGCTTTATGGCATATTGGTTTCATGTCCGCTACGGGGCGGATGAAGCGGCGCTGGGCAGCATATTCTTCGGGGCCAACCTTCTTGCCGGTTTTTCCGCGCTGCTTGCCGTGCCATTGGCGAAAAAAATAGGTCTCATCCGAACGATGGTATTCACCCACCTACCGTCGAATATTCTATTGATACTTGTTCCGCTCATGCCGAACTTTACCCTTGCGATTTGCGTCCTGCTGCTGCGTTTCAGTATTTCTCAAATGGACGTGCCGACACGTCAGGCCTATACCATGGCCGTGGTTGACCCGGATGAACGGTCTGCAGCGGCGGGCATAACCGGCATCGCCCGCTCAGTTGGCGCTTCGCTCTCTCCGGCAGTTGCAGGAGCCCTGTTTACCGTGTTTCTGGGAGGGCCGTTTATTGTCGCCGGCGGACTGAAGATTCTTTATGATTTGATGCTGTTCAAGAGTTTTAAAGCTTCTCACGTTTCTGATGAGCTGTAAGAAACATTCCCTGGATTTTAGTCCACTGGAACAATCAACGAGGTTACAAGATGGAAGAACGTATTAACGAACTGGAATTGCGCTACATGCAGCAGGAGCACACGATTCAGGAGCTTAATGACATCGTCTGTCGCCAGGAAGTGACAATTGAAATGTTGAAGCGGGATTTTGTGGCGCTGAAGGAACAGTTACTGGCGATGTCCCCGTCCGTATCACGCGACCCCGACCAAGAAGAGCCGCCACCGCATTATTAGCTGTACTGATGGTCTCGGTCAGCGGCCTCACCAATTTCTTTTGACTTTCACCACAGTAGTTTGCTGCAACCCACGCTACAATTGTTTCACAAAGCGATTTGGTGCTATGTCGTGAAAGCATAATTAAAAGGGAAGAAGGTTGGAATCTTTCGCTGTCCCGCAACTGTAACTGGCGATGAACGTGCCTTTCACAAGGATATTTCAAATTATTCTACTGAAAGGCTTTATTTCTGGGTAATGATCAATTCCGATCAAAGTAACTTTCAGCAGTTTCCTCGTTGGCTATAACGCACTTCCTCCCCCTCACACACAACCGTAATAGATGATAATAGTCGCAAAACCACGTTACTCTGCTTCCCGTCTCTCCCCATCACCTTCGAGTGATCAGATATGAAGCCGGAAATGAAAAGACACTTTGACGGGTTAGATCAAAGTGCCATTATATAGGTAATGAAAGTTGATTAGAATATGAAGCCCCGATGACTGGGATGGTCAAAGGGGCTTGAGGAGCTTGTCTGTTTGAGTAAAGCTATTTCTTTATCCCACACAAAATGCTTGTCAAATTTTCTGCATTGCTTTTCGGTGCAAAGTCATCCCATTTGGTAATACCGAAAGTTTGGTTAGGAATCCCGTCGTTATTGTAAACAGCCCCTGCTATTTTTCTGTATTTATTCTCATCACACATTATTTGGTACAAGATTTCAGACTTAGATTTAATAGAGAAGTCATTTGCTGCTTCTTCTATATAGGCAACATTTGCTACATTAGAATATATCTTTGTAATTGGAGGGATATATCCCTTAGCTATTTTATTTGTTGCATTTTCGCGGATGGATTTATTTTCTAAACTTTTTTCAAGATCACTATATAATACTGATTTTACCAATAGCTTAATTGAATTATTAGTATGTATTATGCTGTCTGCATCATAAAATAAAGCCTCACTTATATCTGGGGCTGTAGTAAATTCACCGTAAAATTTCCAGTCAGCGCAAATGGCATTTTCCATAAATAAGCATGATGCAACTATTACCATTAATATAATGTTTCTGTTCATCCAGTTCCCCCAATAAATTTATTTGGATCGTACTATTATTTATTATCGGAAACAATCCAAATTTAATGATTCAAGGATTTCCCTCTTGTTATACGGGCTATGGTGAGCAAATCCTGCATGTTTTGGCGAAGATCACTCTGATGGATTGGCGGTGAGTCGAGAATACCGAGTGATTATGTAAGGAAACTTCATGGCGACTCCTTTCGTGTGTTGTTTGACGGGAACAAAAGAAAGCGCAGAAGCAAATGGCCACGGGGACTTGAAGAAAAAAATATTTATTTGGACCGCATATGCATCGCTAAGGAAGAAGCCGACAAAAATTTCGCTTGGATACTGATGTAAAGTCCTTTATAAATAGCGTTGTAATGGAATTTAATTGGGTGAAGAAGGGGTCTAACAATGCCGATTTTATTGAAATTTGTCACAATTATGATGACTATATTTTTATTTGCCGGATGTTCTCAAAGTGCAAAAGGTGCAAAAGAAGCTTCTACTGAAGTCATCAAATTGCTCAACGTCAAAAATTATAGTGAAGTTTGGAAGAGAACTACATCTACATCAAAAGTTAAGCTTACAGATATATTGACGAATATAAAAAGTGCCCCCAATATGAAAGCTATGGCTGCAAAAACGCTTGGTATTCAGACTGACAAAATGGATACGCTAACCGCAGAAGAATATTTTATTGCGTCTATGAACGGTGATAAAAGGCCAGAAAAAGTCGAACTTGTAAAGGTCGAAGAGCAAGGCGACATAGCGCGCGTTACGACGAAAAGGGGTACCTCTCAAGGCATATTAACTTTCAGAAAAGAAAACGGGAAATGGATGCTAGATATGGCTTTTGAAGAGCGTGAGCGATAATAAACTGTTTGTTGTATTAGTTTATGAGTCGTAGCGCACCTGCTTCGGGAACAGGCGGAACAAACATTCAATGCTCAGTCATTCAATGGCTGGTTAGACTTTTCAATTGTACGCCCATTTTCTTTTGACTTTCACCACAGTAGTTTGCTACAACCCACGCTACAATTGTTTCACAAAGCGATTTGGTGCTATGCCGTGAAAGCATAGTTAAAAGGGAAGAAGGTTCAAATCCTTCGCTGTCCCGCAACTGTAACAGGCGATGAACGCCGCAATTATGTCACTGGAATTTTTCCGGGAAGGCGCGGCAAGTAAGATGACCCTGGAGCCAGGAAACCTGCCATGCCGCTACTGTTTTGGGACCTCCGTGGAACGAGGGGCCGAAGCCTGATCGTAGCTGATTACCCGGTTTCCGAGCCTCTGCCCTTTCATGGACAGGGGCTTTTTTCATTTCTTCGATTGGAGGCACTATGTCACATACCATCTTTGTTACCGGTGGAGCACGCAGCGGCAAAAGCATTTTTGCGGAAAAACGGGCGCTGGAGTTCGGAACTCAACTTGGCTATCTGGCGACATCCCAGGCGCTGGATGACGAAATGGATGAACGGGTGAGAAGGCATCGTGAACGGCGCGGATTAGAATGGAGCACCATAGAGGAACCGATCCACCTGTCACAGGCACTGGCCCGTTGTGATGGCCAGTATCAGGCTATTCTGGTGGATTGTGTGACGCTCTGGCTCTCCAACCTTTTGTTCAAATATGAAGATGCGGCGGAAAATATTGAGGAGCGGATTCAGGAAGATCTGCACCGGTTGAAAACTACGCTGCAGGGAATGGAAACGCCGGTTATTCTAGTCAGTAATGAAGTCGGCATGGGGATTGTGCCGGACAACAAACTGGCGCGGATGTTTCGGGATATCGCCGGGACGGCTAATCAGGCCCTTGCTCTGGCTTCTGATGAAGTACATGTTGTTATCAGCGGGATTCCGCTGAAATTGAAATAATATCAATCAAAAGGAGAAATAGCATGAACATCATTGAGAGCACGCTCGCACGCATTAAACCGGTAAGTCCGGAACTTCTCCAGCAGGCACAGAATCGCCTTGATAACAAAACCAAACCGCTTGGTTCACTGGGACGACTGGAAGAGTTTGCCCGTCGCATTGTTGCAATCAGCGGCAATCCGGATCCGGATATTTCGAAAAAGGTTGTGTTTACTTTTGCCGGTGATCATGGCGTGACTGAAGAGGGTGTTTCTCTGTTTCCTCGCGAAGTTACCCCGCAGATGGTGCTGAATTTTCTCTCCGGTGGTGCCGGGGTCAACGTGCTGGCACGGCACGTCGGGGCGGATGTGCGGGTTGTTGATGTCGGGGTTGATTATGATTTTGCCGGAGTTGCCGGATTGATTCATAAAAAAGTTGCCAGGGGCACGAAAAACCTTGCCAAAGGCCCGGCAATGACTCGTGAAGAGATGGTCGCAGCTCTGGCGGTTGGCATTGAACTGGCTGACCAATGCCGGGCCGAAGGGGTGGGGCTGGTCGGTACGGGCGAAATGGGAATCGGCAATACGACGCCGTCATCGGCGATCATTGCGGCTATTTCCGGTAAAACGGTGGCGGAGGTGACCCATCGCGGCACCGGCATCGGTGATGCGGCGTTGGTTAACAAGATTCGCGTTATTGAGCAGGGGCTGAAGCTTAATAATCCCGATCCGGCTGACCCACTGGACGTTCTGGCCAAAGTCGGCGGTCTGGAAATTGCGGCAATTGCTGGCCTGGTACTCGGCTGTGCGGCCAACTCAATTCCGGTTGTCATCGACGGATTTATCTCCACCGCCGGGGCGCTGATTGCGTCGGAACTGCATCCGAATGTGCGTGAGTACATCTTCGCCGCCCACGAATCAGTGGAAATCGGCCACAGCTTCATGCTGGAGCGTATCGGCGTCGAGCCGATTCTTGATCTCCAGTTCCGCCTGGGTGAAGGTACCGGAGCAGCTCTCGCCATGACGCTGATCGAGGCCGGGGTGAAGGTGTTGAAGGAAATGGCGACATTTGAGCAGGCCGGAGTAGCGAAAGAGTAATTTATCCTAAAAAAAGCATTTGAAACACTGAGCAACTGAGTAACTGAGCAAAAAACAAAGATGAATTCAGGTTAAAACCAGAAATAATAACTCACCATTTTGGTTATGCCTGCTGTTGATGTAACTGTTTGATTCCTCTGTCGCTCGGTTGCCCTGTGGTTCATGAACTGCCGATTTTAGGTTCATAAAGGAACCTTATTCATGCTGACACAGATTGAATCCGCCCGCCAGGGCATCATTACTCCGCAGATGCAGTCTGTTGCAGTCAACGAACAGCTTGAAGCCGAGTATATCCGACGGATGACCGCCGAGGGAAAAATCGTCATCCCCTGGAACCACATCCGCAAACCATCCCGTGTCGCCGGTATCGGCAAGGGACTTTCCACCAAGGTCAACGCTTCAATCGGCACCTCATCAGACATCATCGACTATGGTGCCGAAGTCAGGAAGGCGCTGGCGGCACAGGAATCCGGGGCTGATACGCTGATGGAACTCTCCGTAGGCGGTGATCTTGACCGCGTCCGGCGCGAGGTGATTGCTGCAGTTGATCTGCCGGTCGGCAATGTGCCGCTCTATCAGGCGTTCTGCGAGGCGGCCCGAAAGTATGGTGACCCGAACAAGCTGGATGATGAGATGCTTTTCGACATTATCGAGCGGCAGTGCGCCGACGGTATGGCTTTTATGGCGGTGCACTGCGGCATCAACCTCTGCACCATTGAGCGGTTGCGCAAACAGGGGTATCGCTACGGAGGCCTGGTATCCAAAGGGGGCGTTTCGATGGTGGCGTGGATGATTGCCAACAATCGCGAAAATCCACTGTATGAGAAGTTTGACCGGGTGGTTTCGATCCTGAAAAAATATGACACAGTACTTTCGCTAGGCAACGGCCTCAGGGCCGGGGCGATCCATGATTCGTCTGACCGTGCCCAGATTCAGGAACTGATTTTCAACTGTGAACTGGCCGAAATCGGTCGCGACATGGGATGCCAGATGCTTGTCGAAGGGCCGGGACATGTGCCGCTGGACGAGATCGAGGGGAATATTCAGTTGCAGAAGCGGATGAGTGGTGGAGCGCCGTACTATATGCTCGGCCCGATTGCCACCGATGTGGCTCCCGGTTTCGATCACATCACCGCCGCTATCGGTGCAGCCCAGTCAAGCCGCTTTGGAGCCGATCTGATCTGCTATATTACCCCGGCAGAACATCTGGCTCTTCCGAATGAGGAGGATGTGCGTACCGGAGTCAAAACCGCCAAAATTGCCACCTACATCGGTGACATGAACAAATATCCCGAGAAAGGTCGCGAGCGGGATAAGGAAATGTCGAAAGCACGCCGTGACCTGAACTGGGAGAAACAGTTCCAGCTGGCGCTTTACCCGGAAGATGCCCGTGCCATCAGGGCCAGCCGCACTCCGGAGGACGAGGATACCTGCACCATGTGCGGCGATTTTTGTGCTTCGCGCGGGGCGGGGAAGTTGTTTGCCGGTGATCTGAAGGGTGACAAAATATAATGTTCTCACCCGGTAACATAATTTTTGCTATTCCGACCAACTCCCCTGTGGTAATGGATGTGACATGCGTTTATTACTGATTGCTTTTCAATTTCTGACCATCATCCCGCTCCCTTTCTCTTCTCGCTGTGAAAAAGAGGATCTAGGGCGCTCCACTGCATTTTTCCCGATTATCGGTCTGATTATTGGCGGGTTACTGGCCGGAAGCAACTGGCTGCTCTCTCCCTGGATTGCCCGTTCCCTCTGTGATGCCCTGCTTATAGCCCTGCTTGCTCTGATCACCGGTGCGCTGCACCTGGACGGTCTGGCGGATGTTTGTGACGGCCTGGCAGCTCGCGGCAGTCGGGAGCGTTTTCTGGCGATCATGAAGGATTCGCAGGTTGGCGCGGTCGGCGCGGTCGGTCTGGTGCTGGGAATCCTGCTCAAGTGGCAGGCGCTGGCAGCGGTGCCGGTTGAATTCAAGTGGCAGGCATTACTGCTCTTTCCGGCTTTGGCTCGTTTTGGCCAGGTGCTGACGATGACCGGTGCCCGCCATGCGAGGCAGGACGGGCTTGGTGCAACATTTGTTCAGGGGATGGGGAAAACAACACTTCTGCTGGCGTTTGCCACCGTTGCCGTCGTCAGCTATTACCTGCTGGGGTTTTCGGGAACTCTGGCATTAGCCGCAGTGTGCCTTCTGACCGTTGCCGGCCGAATATTTTTTCAGCGGAAACTGGGCGGGCTGACTGGCGACACAATCGGCTGCATCAGCGAACTCAATGAAATTCTGGCGCTGGTGGTTATTTCGGCGCTGGCAGCGATCAAATTCTGATATCCGGCAGATTTCGGAGACATACATGACACCACATACCCGCATTTACCTGATACGCCACGGCCAGGTGGCCGGTTTTGATCAGCCGCGTTACAACGGGCAGACTGACGTCGCACTGACCGATTACGGCGTTGAACAGTATCATCTTCTGAAAGAACGGTTGGCTGGCCATAACATTTCTGCCTGTTATACGAGCGATCTGACGCGTTGTACGACCGGCGCCGGAATTATCTGTCAGGCGTTCGGCATCGAGCCGGTTGCCCGGCGTGAGCTGCGGGAGCTGAATATCGGGGAGTGGGAAGGGCTGACCTGGCAGGAAATCCGCTCGGCCTGGCCGGAAGGATGGCAGGCCCGGTTGGCCGATCTGGTCAACTATCGGGTACCGCAGGGAGAAAACGTGCTGGACGTCGAAGCGCGGGTTATGCCGGTCATCAATGAAATTGTCGAACGCCATAAAGGGCAGGAGGTGCTGGTAGTAGGGCATGGCGGGGTCAACCGCATCGTGCTGCTGAATGTAATCGGTGCGCCGTTGGCAGGAATGTTCACTATCGAGCAGAATTACGGATGTCTGAATATTATCGACTATTATGCCGATGATCGGGCGACGGTTAAACTGCTGAATGGATAGCGATTTTCCCGTTGGACCGGCATACGTGACCGCTGCGGAAATATTTGCCGGTCGAATGGTTCAGTTTGCGGGGTTGCGCTCCTACGGATATACGGTATCATACCATTAGAAGCGTCATTTACAATCCGGTAAGATAGAGTAGCCAATATGTCCAATCATTCCAACATCAGCGATTATAGCCGCTACTTCAGCCAGAATCAGAAGGTTTATCTGGTTAATATGTCTACTGGTCGCAACAGTGATGTTTATGAATCGCTGAGCGGCGTCGTTACTACCAGTGTCAAAGGTTTGCTGGAATTGAAGATCACGCATGGTGGTGATGGTGCATATGACGATGAAGTCGGCACGGCAACCTACAAATTAACCAGTGAAGCTCTGGGAAGTGGAATTCAGGTGCTGGGTGACCTGACCGGTATAGTTGCCGGCAATATTTTTCAATTCCGCATTCATGGCACACTTGAGATGTTCCAGCGACGCATCGGTTCCCGTGTTGAACTGTCTCTGCCGATCTCCCAGATGAGCAGAGAGTTGTCACTGGCATTGTTTAAGAAGGAGTGGAAGCGGGTAACGACCGGTCTGCGCGACAGCGGCGAAGTGTCAGGGCTGGTTCTGCAGGATACCAGGATTGATCTCAGCGCCGGAGGGGTCGGATTGACCGTTGTCGCAAGCAACCGTCCGACACCGCTCTCCATGTTTTTTATCGCACTGAATGCAAGCCCGCCTGTCTGCGCTCTGGCGGAAATTGTCTGGGAACAACGCGTGCTTGAAGGGCTTCGGTGCGGATTTCGCTTTGTTCATATCCTTAAAGCTGATCAGCAGCGTATTAATAGCCACGTTTCCGATATAATCCGGAAAAGTGGCGGCAAATCTCTGGATTTCAAGCGTAATTGGGTGCTGGTGGACAAGATGGTTGCGGATCTCCGCAAGCCGGAATGAAGATGTCTTGCGTCCTTATTCTTTTGTAAAAAACCGGATCGCACCTTTTACAATGTCAAAGAGATCGGGGTCTGAATTTCGTAACGATCCGCCGAACAGATCGAAGCTTGTGTCGTCAGAATAACCTCCGCCTGCGGCAGGCTGGGTCAGCAGTTTCCGTTTTTCACGTTCCTGTTCCCGCTCTTCACTATGTTTCCGCTGTTCCTCCCGTTCCTGCTGCAGCAGTTTCCCACCCGCTTTCATCCATTCAAAAAGATGTCTGAGTTCCCCACCGTCAAGCCATACGCCGTGCTCTTTGCAGCGATCGACAATTACCCCGCTTTTAATGCCGAAGTTGATCCGGTTCATGATCGTGCTGCAGACCGGGCATTTGATGTAGGACACCGGGTAGTCGCCGGCTTTCCCAGTAGAATTGATGTTGTCAAGTTGGCTTCTGTCGATGGTAAAGACATTGGAAACAGTTGCCTCCAACAGCGTCTCAAGTTCATTCGGATCAAAGAAGAGGCCGAGGCATTCATCACACCGTTCGATGAGAAATCTGCCGTTAATATTCAGGTCAATGGTTTTCAGGCTGATGGTGCACCGTGGGCAGATCCGCTCCGATTCATTTTCATGTGTCGTGTAGTAATGTACCCCTTTAAGGTCGGTGTCATTTAGGCCGCCGCAATACTCGCATCGAATCGAACCTTGTGGAAGGGGTGCTGAACAGCTGGAACAGTTTGCCACAGTTTCTCCTCTCGCAGTTATTCAGGCAATGGTGGCGGTGTTGTCTGCAGAGCCGTCTTGAATTCACCGAACGAATCGGCTTTTTCCCACGCAGCCATCCCTTGTTTCCACAGAAGGGATTCACCGGTCACAGATCCCGCCTGAATGTGCCCGATGATCGTCCGCTGGTCAAACGGGCCGGCCTTCTTACCGTTTTCACCGACAAAATATATTTTCTCAGTGTCGCTGCCGGGAAGTGGAGGCGGATCGCCCGGCGGTGCCACCTGCGGTGCTGCCATCATCCTGCCCATCTGGTTTGCCATCGCAAAGCCCATGCCCATTCCAACCCCTGCTGAAGCGTCGCCACCCGGATTCTTTGCAGCAGCCTCCATGGCGTTTGCGGCCTGGAATTTTACGAAATTATCCAGGTTGCCGATAATCCCCATGCTGCTTTTTTTATCGAGCGTTTGTTCCACTTCCAGCGGGAGTGAAATGTTCTCAATCAGAAGTTTTGTTATTTCAAGGCCGTATTCAAGAAACTCCGGGGCAATATTCTTCGCCAGAAGGGCCGACAGTTCATTATAGTTTGCAGCCAGATCGAGCACCGGAATGCCGCATTCCCCCAGGGTGTCGGCAAGTCTGCTCACAATCAGATTCCGCAACTGTTCACTGATGTCAGTAAGAGTGAAATGTCCGCCGGTGCCGACAATTTCTTTAATAAATTTTGCCGGATCATGTACGCGCACAACGTACGTTCCGAACGATCTCAGCCTAACGGGACCGAATTCCTGATCGCGGAGAATGACCGGATTTTTCGTCCCCCATTTGAGATTAGTAAAATTCCGGGTGTTGACGAAATAGACTTCAGCTTTGAAAGGGCTGTGAAACCCGTATTTCCATCCCATGAGAGTGGAGAGGACAGGCAGATTGTTGGTGGTGAGCTGATGCTGCCCGGAGGCAAATACATCGGCAATATTGCCTCTGTCCACAAATACGGCGGCCTGTGACGGTCGTACAATCAGTTGCGATCCATACTTGATCTCATTATCAAACCTCGGAAATCTCCAGACCAGCGTATCGCTTGAATCATCAGTCCATTCGATGATGTCCAGTAACTCCGCCGTTGCTTTTTCCCATAACGACATAGTGCTCTCCTCCCGCTTGAGATGTACCGTTTGACAGAGCGCCATGATAGCGCATGTGTCGGTGAGATTACATCGGAATTTTCTTGTTATGGTCCGGAGATGATTCTACTATAAACGAAACAAGCAAGTTGAAATAAGGAGCACAGAAATGAGACCACGTGGCCCGAGAACAGTTGTTCTCCCAAGCGCCGATGAGGCTGCTGCCATTCTGAAAAAGATGCGCGGTGAAGTTGACAATAATTCAAACTACCGGACGAAATCACTGAAGATTCACGGCCCGATCTGCGCCAAATGCGGACGCGAGTTCGATCAGGCGAGTATCAACCTGTTGACGGTCCATCACCGGGACGGCAACCATCACAACAACCCGAGCGATGGCTCAAACTGGGAAAACCTCTGTATCCATTGTCATGATGACGAACATTCGCGTGGGGTGTTGGGAGAGTATTTATCGAAGCCTTCGTGAGGGAGTGGAGCTTATCATGAATCCGTGACGCCCTCCATGCCTTCGCTTGCCCGGAACGCCTTACGCTTGGTTTTCTTGTTATTTAGATGCTGTCCGGCGAAGGACACCTGGTGCTGTAGTTTTGCACCATTAGCCGCGGCGGGCGGTTTCAGGCTTTCCGTGCACTTCGGCATTCCTGCGTCATGGATTCAGGCTTATTTGAAGTTCTGGTAGAGGAGTCTGCCGACGAGCGCCAGCACCATTGTTATAAACACAGGTCTGATAAAGGCGGTGCCGCGTTTGATGACCAGTTTTGAGCCGACCCGTGCTCCTAGAAACTGACCGACCCCCATGACAATCCCCTCCGTAAAACGTACCTGACCGACCGAAAGAAAGAAAATCAACGCTACAAAATTGCTGGTGAAATTCATGACTTTTGTCGTGGCTGTGGCGCGCATCATCGAATAGCCAAGCAGCATCATCAGCGCCATTGTCCAGAACGAGCCGGTTCCCGGGCCAAAAAAACCATCGTAAAAACCAATGGTCAGTCCGAATAGCAGATAAAACAGTCCGGATTTCATCCGGGCGTGAACGTCTTCTGCTCCCAGTCGCGGCGAGAAAAGGGTGTAGATGGCAATTGCCGCCAGCAGCCAGGGTATCAGCTGCTTAAGGAGGAAGGTGTCGAGCAGTTGTACCGCCCAGACGCCGAGAACCGCACCTACGGTTGTCCAGAGGATGCCGAGCCTGCAATCGCTCATTTTTACGGTGCCTGCCCGGACAAAATGGAGCATGGCGCTGCCGGAACCGAAGGATGCCTGGAGTTTGTTCGTGCCGAGCGCGATCTGGGGTGGTAGGCCGATTCCCATCAGAACCGGTACGGTGATCAGCCCGCCGCCACCGGCGATCGAGTCAACAAACCCGGCAACAAAGGCCGCTCCGAAGAGGAGAGGTAACAGTACTTCAGGAGGCATGGATTGTCAGATCGCCTTGGACCATGACAAACGCCCCTCCAGCCAGCGCGACAGGCTGGTAAAGGCGTAGCAGAGGATGAAGTAGATGATGGCAATAAATACGAAGATCTCGGTCGGAAAAGCCATGGTGCGGTTGTTTATCTGGGTGGCAACATGGGTCAGCTCCGATACGCCGACGATGAATGCCAGAGAGGTGTCCTTGATTAACGAGACAAACTGGTTGACGAATGACGGGATCATGTTGCGCAGTCCCTGCGGAAGTACGATGTACAGCATAACCTGCCAGTGCGTCAGGCCGGTTGAAATTGCCGCTTCAGTCTGCCCTTTCGGGATCCCCTCAATGCCGGCTACGACGATACGTGACATGTAGGCCGAGGTGAAAAGGGTAAGTGCCATGATGACGGTATTGTTTTCCGCAATTTTCCCGAACAGGGCCGGCATCAGGAAATACATCCAGAAGATAACCATCAGGAGCGGCATGCCGCGGACCAGGTTGATAAAAGCCAGCGCCGGGTAGCGTACAATCGCAAAACGGGAGATGCTGAAAAGTCCGAGAATCAATCCACCGAAGAAGGAGAGGATGCAGGAAACAACCGCAAGATACAGTGTCAGCCCCACTCCGCCAAGCGGACCGCTGGGGAAACGTCCGATCATGAAATAGGTGAAGTTGTCAGTGATGACCGATATGTTAAAGAATTGTTCCATATCAGGCCGCCTTATGAACGTTCAGGACTTTTTCGTTATACGTGTTGACCGCTGCGGTAATGATGATCGAGAGCACCAGATACACCGCCGTTGCTGCGGTAAACGCCTCAAAGCCTTTGAAGGTGTAACTTTCTACCTGTCGGGCCTGATAGGTCATCTCCATGACACCGATGGTCATTGCCAATGATGAATTCTTTGCCAGATTGAGAAACTGGTTTACCAGCGGTGGAATGGTGATACGTATCGCCTGCGGCAGGATAATGTACTGCATTGAGCGCAGATAGGAAAATCCGGCGCTGCGGGCCGCTTCCATCTGCTCTTTCGGGATCGAGAGGACTCCGGAGCGGATGTCTTCGGCTATGAAGGCCGATGTATAGATGGTCAGGGCGATGGCAGCGGCGGCAAATTCAAAGCCGGTTTTGTTGAGCCAGTCATTGATAACAGTTGGCAGAATTTTGTAAGAGCCAAAATACCAGAAGAAAATTTGTACCAGCAGCGGAGTGTTTCGAAAAAACTCAAGATACGCGTGAGCGAACCAGCGCACCGGTTTGCTGTGTGCCATGCGCATGACTGCTATCAATAATCCGAGCAGAAACGCGAGCACGATCGACACCGTAGACAGCTTGAGTGTCGTAATCAGCCCGGAGACCAGCCAGTCGAAATATTTTCCGGATGTAATGATTGACCAGTCGAACGTGTAATTGAGCATGGAGAGAGTCCAAAGTAAGGGGGCGTCTTTATCAGGCGCCCCCTGTAGATTAGTTATTTGTCTGCGGTAATTTTAAAGGTACGGCTCAGGTGAAACTGGGTATTCGGGCCGAACCATTTTTCGAAGATTTTTGCAGCTTCGCCGCTTTTTTCCATTTCAAGGATGGTCTTGTTGACAAAGTTGACAAAGTTGGTGTCGCCTTTGCGCATGCCGAGTCCGTATGGTTCATCGGATATCTGTAGGGTAGGAATTTCAAACTGAGCCTTGTTCGGGGCTTTGGCGAGTATGCCGGCGAGGATGGCCTCGTCAGTGGTTACAGCAGAAACTTTCCCCTGCTGAAGCGCCAGGAACGCCTGCGGATAGTCGTCAAAGGAGAGTACCGTTGCCGAAGGGATCGCCTTCTTGACGTTCTGCTCCGATGTTGAGCCTTTGGCGGTGCCTATCTTTTTGCCTTCCAGATCCTTCAGACTTTTGACAGTCCCTTTTTTGGTAATAAATTTCTGACCGGTGAAGAAATAGGTATGGCTGAAATCGATTACTTTGGCCCTCTCAGGATTTTTTGTCATGGTTGCCGCGATGATATCAATGTGGCCTTCCTGCAATTGCGGCATGCGGCTTGCGGAGGTGACCGGTTTGAGCTCAACTTTTACGCCCATTTTCTTGGCAATGGCGTTGACAAAGTCGATGTCGTAGCCGACGATCTGGCGGCTCTTCTCATCAATGTATCCAAAGGGGGGTAGGGAGTCCTTGCAACCGACGACCAGCACTCCTTTTTTCTTTGCATCCGCAAGAGTGTCTCCAGCCAGAGCAATTTTAGCGGTTAAAGTTGCCAGAACCACGATCATAAACAACGTTGCCAGTTTTTTCATTTTGCTTCCTCCTTGTGTGGGGTGGGTTATTCGAAAAAGCTGAATCAGGGACAGCCGCTTTGCATCGGTGTTAATAGTTGTCGTAGAAACTGTTTGGCCCGCTCATGCTGCGGCCGCAGGAAAAAATCTTCAGGCGGCGCTTCTTCCAGTACAATGCCGTCAGCCATGAAAGCCACCCGATGGGCAACTTCACGGGCAAAGCCCATTTCATGGGTTACCACAACCATGGTCATGCCGGAGAGCGCCAGATCTTTCATTACCGCCAGAACCTCGCCGATCATCTCGGGATCAAGGGCTGAAGTCGGCTCGTCGAACAGCATGATTCGAGGTTTCATCGCCAGGGCACGGGCAATTGCCACACGCTGCTGCTGCCCGCCGGAGAGTTGTGAAGGGTATGCATCCCGCTTTTCTGACAGACCGACTCTGTTAAGCAGAACCATTGCCTGTTCTTCGGCGTCTTTTTTCGAAACGTTGCGGATTTTGGTGGGAGCCAGGGTAATATTGCTGATAACCGAGAGGTGCGGATACAGATTGAATTGCTGGAAAACAAAGCCTACTTCTGCACGCAGTTTGTTGATGTTGGTCTTTTTGTCAGAGAGATCCATGCCGTCTACTATCAGGGAACCTTCGTTTATCGGTTCCAGTTGATTGATAGTACGGATCAGTGTTGATTTCCCCGAGCCGGAAGGACCGCACACCACCAGCACCTCACCGGGCGTGACATGCTGATTGATATCGTTAAGTACGTGCAGGTCCTTGAACCATTTGTGCACGCCTTTGAAAGTAATCATTTAGCGCTCTCCAATGTAAATGGAACGGTGTTATTATTTTGCTATTTCTACCATAGAGGGTACAGAAAGGGAAGATTAATTGAAATAATAGTCACTTTTTAGGTGGCCAGTAGCTGCCGCCGGTCAGGGTTGCGGTGATACTGCCGATTATGACCGATGACTTCATCTGCACAGGTATCCGGCGGTCGTCATCAGTCAGCCAGATGAACAGATCCCCGGTCCGGGAAAATATCCCCTCAGATTTCAGAAGCGGATGGATAACTATTGTCTTAAATCGTCCCATAGGGAGGACTATCTCTTCCCGGCGCAGGACTTTTACCTCGGTATTCCAGAGTCGATTGCAGTCATAGATGTCTATAAAATACGATGTGCCGACCTGCAGCGGTATGGTGCGGAAGTAGAAAAAACTGGAAAGGGAGTCGTAGGTGCGCTTGGTGATTGCCTGACGCTTTTCGCTTTTATTCAGATGATCGACGGTTGTAACTTCCAGCTTTTGGCGGTCAAAGCGCGCTTCCCGGTTGGTGATCGTCCGGCCTTCATGCTTTTTTTCCTGATACAGTCGAGGTGTGCCGATGAAAAGGGGCGGTGATCCGGATGTTAAAAAAGACTCGATCCGGTCATCAACGGGGAAGAAAAAACGCAGCCAGTCGGCTGACCTGGCCGTTGAAATAATGTGGATTTCCGTACCTTCCTGTTTGACCTCCTGAACAGCATGACCGGCGGTGATACCGGTATAGGATAGCTCAAACTCCAGACGCTCCGGAATCGGAAATGCTGCCGAGATGGCGGCGAGGCCGGGCAGGAACAATGCCGTTATCAAAACTGCTATTATGAATAAAAAATTCTGCTTCCGCATTATCCCGCCCGGTATGCTTTTCATCTTTCAGATTAAGCCTGGCCGCCGGCTTGTGATTGTTCGAATTCGGTGCGGGCTTTGTGCATTTCTTCGACTTCCCGCAACTTGTCACCCATCCAGGCATGGAAAACTTTGGCATTTTCGTAACTCATGACGACACCGGTATCGATAAAACGAACGATGCTGTTGGCCAGATCCTTTGGTTCTACCGAGATTTCGCGGCCGATTGCGCCTTCGGGGGTGATTTCATGCGTAATTGCATCCGGAAGCGGCTGCCGCTCCAGGTAAAAGTTGATTACCATTTCGCCGCGTGGTGAAAAACCGCCCTGGGCACCGTTAACATAGCTGGGGTTATAGCCATAGTTGAATACATACTTGAATTTCAGTTCAGGTTTGTTGCTGCTCATCAGTTTTTTCTCCTCTTCTGGTTGAAATGAAATAGCATAATAATGCCAACTGCCACTATATACTCTATCCGATTACCTATCACAAACCGGCTGGCAAGGAAAAGAATTTATTGTGATATGGAAAGGTGGTAATCAATATATGCAAAATCTTTGATTGACATATGTAATTGAAGTTTGTAGAAGAATCGGGAAATTAATTAAATTTTGGAGGTGCAATTATGAAAATTCTTGCCAAAACCGCTCTCTTTGTTGCTTCGTTGCTGTTGTCCGCCGGAATCGGATTTGCCGCCGACGTAAAAGCTCCGGCGCCAGGTGCTGTCAAGGCTGCCGGCGAAAGTGCGAAAACGGACGCGAAAGCCTCTGCAACCGCTGTAAAAGATTCGGCAAAAAGTAAAGCTGCCGATGCGAAGGCCAAAATTGTCGATATCAACTCTGCCACAGAGGCTGAACTGAAGGCCATTCCCGGAATTGGTGACGTGTATGCCGCCAAGATTATTGCCGGTCGGCCGTACGCCAACAAAACACAGTTGAAATCCAGGAAGATTGTTCCGTCAAATGTCTATGAGCAGGTAAAAGATCTGGTTATCGCCAAGGTCATTAAAAAATAATACCAGCTATCGTTTCAGTAATCATTGCGGGGCATCCACTTTTGGAGCCCCGTTTTTTTGTTTAGGGGCTGTATACCTTGACTTTACGCCGGAATACCTGCTATTTCTGTGCTGATATATTGAAGGCAAGGAGTTGTAATGAAACCGCTTTTTTTAAACCCACCTACGTTCGAAGATTTCGACGGCGGGGCCGGTGCCCGCTATCAGGCCTCCCGCGAAGTAACATCTTTCTGGTATCCGACCTGGCTCTGTTTTCCTGCCGGAATGATCGAGGGGAGCCGGGTAGTCGATGCTCCGGTACAGAAATTTGATCTGGAACAGTGCCTTGCCATCGCAAAAGATTTCGATATGGTGGTGATGTACACATCCACCCCTACTCTGCAGATTGATATTGAAACCGCCCGCCGGATAAAGGAAATCAAGCCGGATATCGTAACTGTGCTGACCGGTCCGCATGTCTCGGTGCTTCCGGATGAATCGCTTCAGGCCGGAAAAGGGATTATCGATATCGTGTGTCGCGGTGAGTTTGACTACTCCACCAAAGAGCTCTGTGAAGGGCGTGAGTGGAACCGGGTTGACGGCATCAGCTTTGAGAAGGACGGAAAGATCGTTCATACCCCGGACCGCCCGCCGATTACCGATCTGGATGCCCTCCCGTTTGTCGCACCGATCTACAAACGGGACCTGCCTATTTCCGAATACGTTATTCCGCACTTCAAGAATCCCTACGTGTCGATTTATTCCAGTCGCGGCTGTCCATCCCGCTGCATTTACTGCCTCTGGCCGCAAACGTTTTCCGGCCGTACCATGCGGGTAAGGTCGCCGCAAAATGTCTATGAGGAAATCAAGTGGATCGTGGACAATATTCCTGAAATGCGTGAGCTGTCATTTGACGATGACACCTTTACCGCCGACCGGAAGAATGCCCGGGACATTGCCGGACTGATCAAGCCGCTTGGTATCTCCTGGACGATCAACGCGCGGGCCAACACCGATTACGATACGCTGAAGGTATTGCGAGAGGCCGGGTTGCGCCATGTGGTAGTCGGGTATGAAAGCGGCAACGATCAGATTTTGAAGAATATCAAAAAAGGGGTTACGACTGCCCAGGCTGTGCAGTTTACCAAGGATTGCAGGAAACTGGGGCTGTCGATTCACGGCGCGTTTATCATGGGTTTGCCGGGTGAAACCAGAGAGACCATTCACCAGACGATTGAATTTGCCAAGCAGCTTGATCTCAATTCAATTCAGGCATCACTCGCTTCGCCCTATCCGGGAACCGAGTTTTTTGACCTCTGCAAACGTGAAGGGTGGATATCCTCGGATAGTTTTCTTGACGCCAGCGGTCATCAGAAATGCGTCATCAACTACCCTAATCTTTCAAATACGGAAATCTTCAATTCGGTCGAGGAGTTCTATAACAAATTTTATTTCCGACCGAAATACATCGCCCGCAGTATCGGCCGGATGTTGATCGATGGCGACGAGCGGCGGAAGCTGCTTAAAGAAGGAAAACAGTATCTGCAGTATATGCGGAAACGGAAAGATTCCTGTACGGATTGTAAATGAAACAGTTGATCATCACGTCAGATGATTTCGGCCTTTCCAGCGGCGTTAATCGGGCCGTCGAACAGGCCTGGAAAAATGGACTTTTGACTTCTGCCTCGCTTATGTCGGGTGGAGCTGCGTTTGATGAGGCGGTCAGAATTGCCCGGCGCAATCCCGGTCTCCAGATCGGGCTGCACCTGACGCTCGTACAAGGACGGGGAGTTTTGCCGCCGGATAAAATTCCTTCACTGGTGGATGCTCAAGGAAACTTTTCTGACAATCCGGTCCTGGCCGGCTGTCGTTATTTTTTTGATCGAGGGCTCTACTGTCAGCTGAAACGGGAGATAGAGGCCCAAATTTGCAGAGTTCGTGATGCCGGTATTCCGCTGACCCATGTTGATGGCCATCTGAATATTCATCTGCATCCGACGGTGTTCAGAATATTGCTTGAATTGATGCCGCGCTACGGCATTACCAGCTTTCGTCTGTCGCAGGAGAGGCTTGCCCATAATTTGAAATTTGACCGTGAACGAAAAGCAGGTAAAATTATCGAAGATCTGATTTTCAGCTCTCTGACGGATCGTGCCCGGCCTGAACTTGACCGCCTTGGAATCTCCTATGCTTTGGAAGTCAAGGGGATGCTGAATTCGGGACGGATGACGGAGGAATATATCCTCAATATCATTGAAGATCTGCAGGAAGGCCTGACGGAGATGTATTTTCATCCCGGAATTCTGCCGGATGCCGAGATCAGCCGCCGCATGCCGGATTATCGCCATGTGGAAGAGCTGGCCGCAATCAACAGTACGCGGGTCAAGCAGCGGCTGCATGAGTTAAAGATTAATGTACAGAATTACCGTGGAGAGATAAAATGTTGAAAACGCTGATCGTCATGTTGATTGCGATTTCCGCGGGAGCGGTTGGTGATATCTTTTTGACGCAGGGGATGAAGAGCACCGGCGACCTGTCGGCAATGAACATTCGACAGATCATTTCCACGGTGCTGGGAGCGCTGACCAACTGGCGGCTGATTCTCGGTACGGCGATGCAGGCTGTCTATTTCGGGCTCTGGCTGGCAGTCTTGTCATGGGAGGATCTCTCTGTCGCCCTGCCGCTTCAGGCGCTCAGCTATCTGGTTGTCGCTTTTCTGGCGCAGTGGTTTCTTGGTGAACAGGTTGGCGGCATGCGCTGGGCCGGGATCTGTCTGATCTGTGTCGGCGTTGCCCTGGTGACGAGAAGCAGTGTAATTCAGTAGTCATGGGAGGAGTAACATGTTGAATATCCGGAAAATCGCTTTTATCGGCGGCGGTAACATGGCTGAAGCAATCATGCGGGGCCTGTTGCGTGAAGATGTGGGAGTCGGCATCTGCGTTGCCGAAATCAGCGTCAAGCGGCAAGGTGAGCTGACGGCACGGTTCCCGAATGTGCGGGTTGTCGGCGATGCCGCCGAAGCTGCGCAGTGGGGAGAAGTTGTCATTCTCGCGATCAAACCGCAACAGGCGGAAGGTGTTCTCGATCATATCGAACGGGTTATTACTCCGGAAAAACTGGTTATTTCAATCATGGCAGGCATCCCCTGCTCGAAAATAGAAGCGAATCTGAAGCCTGGCTGCCGGGTTATACGGGCGATGCCCAATACTCCGGCTCTGATCGGGGCGGGGGCTACCGCTGTTTGCTCTGGCCGCAAAGCCTCGCCGGACGATCTGGATCTTGCCCGTCAGATATTCGCCTTGACCGGGGTTGCGGTTTCTGTGGAAGAGAAGCTGATGGATGCCGTCACCGGTCTTTCCGGCAGTGGACCGGCCTACGTTTTTACCTTTATTGAGGCACTGTCTGATGCCGGTGTCAAAAACGGCTTGTCGCGGGATGTTGCGGCCCAGTTGGCTGCTCAGACGGTTCTAGGAGCGGCGCGCATGGTCGTAGAGACCGGCGAGCATACAGCAATATTGAAGGAAAAAGTGACGTCACCGGGTGGGACTACTATCGCGGCATTGCACACACTTGAAAACGGGAGTTTTCGCGGCGTGGTCATGAACGCTGTTGAAACGGCATGCCTCAAATCAAAGGAGCTGGCCGGAAAATAATAATCGTACTTGGGTGAATAACAACCACGGCTGACCGGGAGGGTATCATGTTTGAATCCGCCGAATTGGGTCACAAGATCAGTAAAGAGCTCTGGAAGAAGGAAATCCCCGCATTACGTGAAGGTTTGCTGGATGCTCAGCTTGACCTGTCACAGTCGAAAAAATTTCCGGTTATCATTCTGGTGGCCGGAGTCGATTGCGCCGGAAAGGGTGAAACAGTCAATCTTCTCAACGAGTGGATGGACCCGCGCCACATCGAAACCCACGCCCTGCGCGACCTGACCGACGAAGAGCTGGAACGTCCCCAGATGTGGCGCTACTGGCGGGTGCTCCCGCCGCGCGGCAAAGTCGGCGTTTTCATCGGCACCTGGTATTCGGCGCCGCTGGTTGAAAATGTCTACGGTACGATCAAGAACGCCGAGCTGGACCAACGCCTGGAGCGGATTATCCGCTTCGAAAAGATGTTGTGTGATGAGGGTGCGCTGGTCCTGAAATTCTGGCTGCACCTGTCAAAGGACGAACAGAAGAAACGCCTCAAAAGCCTTGAAAAGGATTCCTCAACCCGTTGGCGCGTCACTGATACCGACTGGGATCACTACAAAAAGTACGAAAAGTTCCGTACCGTGTCTGAACGGATGCTGCGCACGACCAGCACCGCTGAATCTCCCTGGACCATCGTTGAAGGAACTGACCCCCGTTATCGTTATCTAACCATTGGCAAAGCCATCCTTGCAGCCATGCGACATCGTCTTGACGCCCCTGATGCCCCCAGTTACACAGAACCGGTCCCCCCCATTCTTCCGACCATAGACAATGTGTTGATCCTGCAAACGCTTGACATGTCGAAAAAACTGAAAAAAGCCGACTTTGAAAAAGAGCTGGAACAGTATCAGGGTAAGCTGAACCTCTTGACCCGTCACCCGGATTTCAAGAAACTATCGGTTGTTGTTGCTTTTGAAGGAAACGACGCCGCCGGTAAAGGTGGCAGCATAAGGCGCATCATACAGGCGCTCGATGCCCGGCAGTACCGGGTTATTCCGGTAGCGGCACCAACCGAGGAAGAACGGGCCCAGCCCTACATGTGGCGTTTCTGGCGCAGCATCCCCCGCAAAAGCCGCTTTGCCATCTTTGACCGCACCTGGTACGGGCGGGTTCTGGTGGAGCGGGTAGAAGGGTTCTGCGGTCACAACGACTGGATGCGGGCGTATGGTGAAATCAACGATTTTGAAGAGCAGATGATCAGGAACAATACGGTCGTCGTGAAATTCTGGCTTTCGATCACGAAAGAAGAACAACTCCGGCGTTTCAAGGAACGGGAGAAAATCGGCTTCAAACGGTACAAAATCACCGATGAAGACTGGCGCAACCGGGAAAAATGGGATGAATATGAGCGGGCGGTCTGTGACATGATCGACCGCACCAGCACTGAAATTGCTCCCTGGACGCTGGTCGAGGCCAACGATAAATATTATGCGCGTATCAAGGTGCTGAAAACGCTCTGCGAGCGGATAGAAAAGGCGCTGGGGAAGTGAAATAGCGCCCCAATATTTTTATTTCAATCAGATGTTAATAAATAGCCCCTTACGCCGGCTCTTCCTCCTGCCTTTGCATCATACATTGCGAGGTCGGCAGCTTTGATGAGTCCTGCACGATCACCTGCGTCATCGGGAAATGTCGCAACGCCAAAACTTGCGGTCAATGCAATAGGATTGTTATCGTCTGATACAAATTGTGTATCTTTCATGGCGACCAGCAGATTGCCGGCCATCTTTATCGCTCGCTCTTTTCCGGTATGTGGAAGAATTATTGCGAACTCGTCACCTCCGTAGCGAGCCGCCATGTCTGAAGCGCGAATCTGTCTCCCAACCAGTCTGCCAAATTCCCCCAGCATTCTGCTCCCCACCAAATGACCATACGTGTCATTAATTCCTTTGAAATGGTCGAGATCAAGAAAAATAAGAGAAAACGGCTCCTTGTAGCGTTTAGCCCGTTGTACCTCATCTTCAATCAACTGTCCGAACTTCCGGGAATTGTACAATCCGGTCAGATCATCAGTAATGACCAGTTCATTAATACGTTCGTAGTTGCGGGCATTCTCAAGAGCGATAGCGGCGAAATCGGCAATTGCAGTAATAAACAGTATATCGTCTTCACCAAACCCGGGTTCTTCAAGGCTATTGATCAACTCAATAACGCCGATCACCCGATCCTTGATTCTCATCGGCACGCACACAATGGAACGGGTAGTAAAAGATAGTTGCTGGTCGAAATGCCCGGCGAACCGTTCATCTTTTCTGACATCCGGAATCAGGAGCGGCTGGCCATGCTGCGCGACCCATCCGGCAATTCCCTGGCCGCATTCAAGCCGTACTCCCTGCAACTGTTCAGAAACGTTGGAAACGGCTATTTCAAAGACCAGATCACCGGTGTCATTATCAACCAGAAGGAGTGACCATGCCTTGGGATGAATCAGCCGCTCCACCTGCTTCATGAGGGCTTCCAATATGGCGTGAATATCCAGGCTGGATGTTAATGCCTTACCGATTTCAATCATTGATGCCAGTTCTTCGTTACGGCGCTCCAGCAACTTTGGTAACAACTCTGGATGGTTCGCTGACATGCTGTGCCTCGTTTCTGTAATATCGAAGATGCAGACGCAAGTGGGAGACCAAAACGGTTGATAGTATTTTTGTGACATACGTTACACGTTTGTCAAGGGGAGTTTTTGTGGTATTGACGGATTGAGCGCGTATTTGATGCGGAATTGGAATTATTTCTTTTCCCTTAAGGTTTCATGAACTGTTTCTTCCCGAATCTGAATGATTTTAACCTCCGATGCAATACGAATCTTTTGGGCAAAAATTGTAGCCGGGCTATCCATGTTTTTTTCTATCAAATCATGAAAGCGAGACCGGGAATATATGTTACGTGCGGTTTGATACTCTAAAACAGGTCGTTCATCTTTGTACAATGGAACACCAGCGGAAAGCTTCGAGAGCTTTTCCGGACCCATGAGATAATTGGCGGCAAATACGTCTTTATTGTTCATCAACAGCCATTGCGTATCATCATGAGAATAGTTGAGATCAGCGTGAAGTGTACGGTCATTTTGGAGCAGATCCAGCCGTTTTTTGCTCAGTTGCGGTTGACTGGCTGCGTTGCCGATTAAAATACATTCCGCATATTTATTGAACCACAAGGTGCTTTGAGGGAATACTTCAAGAAAGCTGCGAATAACCGAGCGGAACTCATTTTCCGTAAAAAAGCCCAAGGGTACGAATTGACATGTCAGTCCGTCTTTTTTAAGCCGTTTTTTGACATCGCGATAAAAATCAACGGTGTAAAAAGATGCTACCTGCGGGCGGAAGGATTGACCCACCTCAATCGAGATAATGTCATACATCTTTGGCGAGTATGATATGAAGTTGCGGCCATCATCCGTTACGACGTGGGTGCGGGGGTCATCGAGCCATGCAGAGTCAAAATGCCGTCTCAGAATTCCGGGCAGAGTTTTTTCTATGTCAACACAATCAAGGTTTTTAATGTCATACATCAGAAAACGGCTTGCTGTCAGGCCTGTTCCCATGCCGACTACCAATACCTGTTGAGGATCCTGGTGCAGAATCATAGGTATGTGCGCTGCCAGTATCTGATGACCTTTCTGATTTTCCCCTTGCCACATTCGGTCGATTTCCAATGTTTTGCTGCCATCATGCATTACAACCGAGATGAATGAAGAAAGCCCTTCCGAAAATTCGATCATTTTATTATTTCCGGCAAGGAAGTCTGCCGGGAGGCTAGTGCCGCCGCAGAGCACAATTACCAGAAAAACAGCCGTCGTTCCGTACGCACTCAACCTTCTTTGAAACGAAGTAATTCCGTCAGCAAAAATTAAAATGGTGATTATGCCGATTATAAGGCTTATGAGTGTTAGAATAATCAGGGTCGGATACATCCCCATTGAGGGAAGCAGGTAGAAACCGACGAGCAATGAACCGGCGATCCCGCCCAGAGTATTAACGGCAGTAAGAAAACCAAAATCCCTGCCGGAATTGAGCGGGTTTGCAGCAACCAGTCGATATGCCAGGGGAAAGGAAATTCCGGAAGCGATTGACGGTATCAAGATGATAATCAGGCACAACAGAGCCTGCATGGACACAGAGCGCGACCCGCGAATCCACTCCCAGGTGTCAAGCGGTTGCAGGATTATCAGGAGAATACAGAAGCCAATGAAGATGTTGACGGTCGCGAATAAGAGTACATCTTGCTGTGGCCGGTCTTTTATAAAGCTGACTATTAATCCGCCGATTGCGATACCCAGTAGAATCGCGCCAAAGGAGAAGATACAGGTATAAACGGTATTGTGGATGATCAGGGAGAGAAAACGGACCCACAGAATTTCATAGCCAAGTGCGGCAAAACCGGCGCTGAAAAAAAGTCCATACAGAATATATCCGGCTGATCCCTCGGAGGATGGTGATTTGTTTGGTGTTGTAGCTGGTATCGAAACTTCCGGAATCAGTTCAGGTGATCTGGTGTAATGTAAAAGGATGCATGCCCCGCCAGCCGATAAACTCAGTAGAGCGTTGAACCAGATGGCTGTGTCTATGCCCCAGTAAGGGATGAATACCATTCCGCAGAGCATGCAGCCCGTGAAGGCGCCGGCGGTATTTACGGCATAAAGGATTCCGGCGGCATAACGACTGTTCGCATGTCTGCCGGTAACAAAAAATTGGCACAGTAACGGAAGAGTCCCACCCATTAAAGCACACGCCGGAAAGATAAGCAGAGCGACCAGGGCTGATCTTGCCAGTATGTGGAACACCTGGTTGGTCCCTGCCCACTGATATGCCACGGCGTAGTTGTCTCTGGCCAGTTCGAACAGCACGGGCGTGGCAGCCGCCATTAACCCGATGGCACATTCAAGGATGCCGTACCACAATAGCGTATTACGGGTTCTTTTTGAGGCGAGACCAAACAGATATGCACCTGCTGCCAAACCGCCAAAGAAAACGGCTACAACAATACTCAGGGCTTGCGGAGTAGCTCCAATGAGAAGAGAGCCTTTACGAATCCAGCAGAGTTCGTAGCCCAGCGAGGCAAAACCTGACAAAAAAATGGAAAGATATACGATGCGAGGTAACACTGGAAGTATCCAAAGATGATTATTGATAATATTAGCGGCAGTGTATCACTGAAGTCCGCTCAATGAGCACAAAAATAAATGTACATGTATCTATAATTTTGGGGGAGGTTTCAGGGTGAATCGGACAGCGGGGTGTGGTAACGCTGTATAACTATTATGCAATATCCACGAGGAACGGATGGGGCAAGCCGGACTGAACGACGACGGCTTGTGCCGCATTTCTTCCGGCCGAAACAGCTTCGGCGAACCCCCAATACCGCACCAGATGTACCAGAACCGGCATGGCTCCGTAAACTGAAAAGCCGAAGTTCTTCCGCATAAGTGTGAGTGCCCGTGTTTCAAATTCACGGCCGGTTTCACGGGTGAAAGCAACGTAATGGAGCGGAAATTCTGTTACTGAATTGTCCAGAGATTGAGCATACGTCTGTTTTTCTTCGCTGGTAAGTTCGGAAAAATCGACGCCGCAGAAAAAGCTTTCTTTGGTGGAGAGCAAGGCGCGGCACGACAGCGGCCGGGAGGAGTACACACAACAGGCGCCGTCCTCATCAAGCAGTGGACACCACCCCATTTCCCGGCGCTGCAACCGCAGATACTCCTTCAAATTCATCTCGGGAGTGACTCGCTTGCCAAGTAGTTCGGCATATTCTTTCACTGCCTGTGCCTGGGTGTCATTCACTGTTTGTGCCAGTGCCACCGCTTCCGTCAGGGAGCAGTTGACAGTCAGGCTGCAGCATTCCCGGCATCCTCTGCCGCAGAAAACAGTCCCGCCGTGAGCTCGATAATCAGCTGTCCAGGCGGCAGACATCATGTCCAGGCATTCCTGCTGGGTATTCAATTCCTCCAGAAGAGGTTTCCATGATTCATTCGGTGTCATTCGGTCGCCTCCGAATAATGTGGCATCAGAAGAGGGTAATTATCCGCACAAAAGACCGTTCTCCTGACCGCAGCAGCCAAAAAAACAGTTCGGCAAACGGGCGGAAAGTGAACGAAACATACGGGCGGCGGATGTAGCAGGGGCGGGCACCGGCGACCAGTGCGGCCAGGCAGCCTGTCAGCAGGCGGTCATCGACCATCAGGATGGCAGAAGGCGGAACGCCGGCGAGTTCCGCCGTTTTGAGCAGGCCGTCGGGGTATGGCTTTTTCCGGACGCCGGAGATGAAGCGCATCGCGGGAAAGTTTTCGGCAAACCAGTGCCGCCGCCCTTCAGTCGGCTTGTTGGAAAGGATAAATATCTGCGTGCCGCCGAAGACTGCCTCACACCGCTTCATCCAGGCAACCGCCTCGGGAAGCGGTACCGGTGAACCGTGACCGGCTAGAACACCGTCGAAATCGAGTGCAAGTACTGATATCCCCGAAGCATGTAATACTTCAGGATCAAGCCTGAGTATGCCGGTATCGGACGGGGTGTCGGCGAGCAGACGCTGCAGTATACTGCGGTGATGGAACCCGAGCGAGAATCCGGCCAGTATGTGTGAGTAAGAGCCCATGTCTCAGACTCTTTGAGGAGCTCTCTGCATCGGATAAATCACGTTATCTCCCGTACTTATAAGCTGCGGCACAGGTGCCTTCGCTGGAAACCATGCAGGCGCCGACCGGCGCTTCGGGGGTGCAGGCCGTTCCGAACAGCGGGCAGTCAAACGGTGACAGTTTTCCCTTTAAAATATCCCCGCAGCGGCAGGCCGGGTTTTCGTCCGCATCCGGGACATCCAATTCCAGAACGCGCTCTGCGTCGAATGCCGCATATTCGGCCCGGATCGACAGGCCGCTGCCGGGCAATATGCCAAGGCCGCGCCAGACCGCATCGCACGGTTCAAAAAGCTGGTGCAGAATAGCCTGTGCCTTCGGGTTGCCGTCCCAGGAAACCGCCCGGCAGTACTGGATTTCTACTTTGCTTTCACCGCGCAGGGTCTGAGCCAGCAGCATCTCGATCCCCTGCATGACATCGGCCGGTTCGAATCCGGTTACGACGCAGGGAATATGATATTTCTCCGCCAGCGGCCGGTAGGCGGCCCCGCCGATAACGGTGCTGACATGAGCCGGGCAGAGGTACCCCTTGAGGTTCAACTCCGGGTCACACGTCAGAATTTCCATCGGCACCGGCATGGTCTTGTGCGAGGCGAGCACGCAGTAGTTGGTCAATTTCCGGCGGGCGGCTTCGAGGATGCTGGCGGCAATGGTCGGGGCGGTAGTTTCAAAGCCGACGCCAAGAAAAACCACCTGACGTTCCGGATTGTTTTTGGCCAGCGCCACTGCGTCGAGCGGCGAATAGACGATGCGAATATCGGCGCCGCCGGCCCGTTGCTCCATCAGTGACGAGCGGCTGCCGGGTACACGCAGCATGTCACCGAAGGTGGCGACGATGTTACGGGGGTCGGCAGTGCAGGCCAGCGCCTTATCGACATATCCTATCGGTGTGACGCAGACCGGGCAGCCGGGGCCGGAGACCAGCCGGACGTTCTCCGGCAGCAATGAGCGGATACCATACTGGTAGATTGCCATGGTATGGGTACCGCATACTTCCATGAAATTGACCGGTGCGGTCAGGCGCTGTGCCATGCGGCGGATGTTGCCGGCCATGTTCTGCACCAATGTGCGGTCTCTGAACTCATCCTGGAATTTCATGCCATATCCTCTTCAGAGAAGACTTCCCTCATCATCCGGATGGTCTCTTCAGCATACTCTTCGTCCAGTTTCGAAATGGCAAAACCGGCGTGAACAATCACGTAATCGCCAACAGCTACCTCTTCGCCCAGCAGCATGACGTTGGCCTCCTTCTGTACCCCGTCAACTTCGGCAATGACGGTGTCTCCCTCTCTGCTTACAATTTTCATCGGAACGCCAAGACACATATCAGACCTTTCTCCTTCCTGCGATTGCAGCTTGTCCCAGTGCAATGCCGCCGTCATTCGGCGGCACCAGACGATGGGTGAAAACAGTGAGCCCTTTGTCAGACAGGGCAGTATATATCATTTCGCTCAAAAGGCGATTCTGAAAGACGCCGCCGGAGAGAACCACACGGTCAAGTCCTGCAGAAGCGGCAATGTGCAGACAGGCATCTGCCGTGGCAGAAGCGACGGTTTTGTGAAAATGCCACGCGATAGAAGAAGTCTCGATGCCGTCAGCAATATCGGTCAGAATCTCCGTGAACATCGGTGAAAAGTCCAGTTGGAACGGAGCATTTTCATGACACTCAACATTGAAATGATACCCCCCCCTTTGTGAAAGGGGGGCAGGGGGGGATTTGATTTCAGAGTCAAAGGCAAATCCCTCTAACTCCCCCTTTATCAAGGGGGACTTTACTTCATTCTCTTCACTTTCTATTTTTTCCGCCAGTGACTCAAGCTCAATAGCTCCCTGTCCGTCATACGACACCATATGCCGAATGTTCAGCAGCGCCGCAACGGCGTCGAACAGTCGTCCACAGCTTGAAGTCAGCGGTGAGTTGATCCTACGTTGCAGCATCCGGACAAATAACGCCCGTTCCTGTTCCGGGAGAACACGGGCAACCGGATGGTCGATGGCGAACGCCGCTTCTCCGAGCGACTGGTACAGATAGCTCATCGCCATACGCCACGGCTCACGCACAGCGGCATCCCCACCCGGCAGCGGCAGCGGCTTGAAGTGGCCGGCGCGCTGAAATCCGCCATACCCGCCGACCAGAAACTCTCCGCCCCAGATTGTGCCGTCAGTGCCATAGCCGGTGCCGTCGAAAATAATCCCGATCACGTCGCCATCCAGACCATTTTCGGCCATGCAGGACGCCAGATGGGCGTGATGGTGCTGAACCATGACCAGCGGCAGACCGGACTCTTCGGCATAGCGGGACGAGAGGTAGTCCGGGTGCAGGTCGCAGGCTACCAGTGCCGGTTTGACTTCCAGCAGCCCTGACAGATGGGCAATGGTGTGGTTGAACGAATCGAGGGTGGCCTGGTTCCGGAGGTCGCCGATATGCTGGCTCAGAACTGCGCGTTCGCCATCGGCAAGGCAGATGGCGTTTTTTAACTCCGCCCCTGTCGCCAACAGTGGCGGCACGGCGAACGGCAGTTTGACAGCACGCGGCGCATACCCTCTGGAACGGCGGTAAAAGAGCGGCTTGCCGTGGAAAACGCGCATGACCGAGTCATCGCTGCGAATATGAATCGTCCGGTTATGAAGTAGAAAATAGTCGGCTATTCCGGCCAGACGATCAAAGGCATCCTGGTCTTCGAATGCCACCGGTTCATCGGAAATGTTACCGCTGGTCATAACGAGTGCCGTGAAGTTATCCCGAAAGAGCAGATGGTGCAGTGGCGCATACGGCAGCATCAGGCCGACCCACCCGTTGTTCGGGGCAATCAGCGTCGAGAGCTGAGTGCCGGGTCGCTTTCTGACGATAATGATCGGCGCTTCCGGAGAACAGAGCAGCCGTTCCTCCACCTCGCTCATCAGTGCCAGTTCCCGCGCTGTTTCAAGATTGGCCGCCATGACGGCGAACGGCTTTTCATCGCGCTTCTTACGTTCCCGAAGACGTTGCACCGCAGCGTTGCTGCAGGCGTCCACTGCGAGATGGTAGCCGCCGATCCCTTTGGCAGCAAGGATTTTGCCGCCCTTCAAGAGTTCAACGGCGCGGATGACCGCCTCGTCGCATTCTGCCTGAAGAGTCAAGGAACCGGATACGATCAGGCTTATCCGGGGCCCGCAGGCGTGGCAGGCAATCGGTTGAGCGTGGAAGCGCCGGTCGAGCGGTTCCTGATACTCCCGAAGGCAGTCGGGACAAAGATGAAAGCCGGTCATGGTTGTTGCAGGCCGGTCATAGGGTATGCCGGTAATGATGCTGTAGCGGGGGCCGCAGTTGGTGCAGGTTATGAATGGATAGCGGAAGCGGCGGTCTGCCGGGTCGAACAGCTCTCTCAGGCAATCGGTGCAGAGGGCGGAATCGGGTGCGATCTGAATATCCGCAGTGCCGGAACCGCTCTGAAGGATGGTAAACGTTTGATGGTCATTAACCGGAATATCGGTGCACTGATGCGAGGTGATGAGCGCCAGTGGGGGAAGGGTGGTACGTAATAACTCGTTAAATGTTTCAAGGGCGGATGTGCCTCCCTGGATTTCCAGTTCGACACCGGCCGGCGTATTGCGCACCCATCCGGAAAGGTCCAGTTCGTGGGCAAGCCGGTACACAAAGGGGCGGAAGCCGACCCCCTGAACGATTCCCTGAATCTCGTGCCGTTGGCGCTTGGTCAGTTTCGAGTCCCGGCGGTCAGCCACTGGTACCACGCCTCCATCCCTTCGCCGCTTTTGGCTGATACCTCGAAGATGATGATGTCGGGGCTGACGCGACGCGCATATTCCTTGCATTTTTCGACATCAAAATCGAGGTGCGGCAGCAGGTCGGTCTTGTTGAGCAGCATAACGGTTGAATTATGGAACATCTGGGGGTATTTGAGCGGTTTGTCCTCCCCCTCGGTGACGGAGAGAACGGCGACCTTGTGGTGTTCTCCCAGGTCGAATGCGGCCGGGCAGACCAGGTTGCCGACATTCTCGATCATCAGCAGATCGAGGTTGTCCAGGTCAAATCCGTCGGTGCCGTGCATGATCATGTGGGCATCCAGATGACATCCGGCGCCGGTATTGATCTGGCGTACCGGGACTCCGGTGGCGGCGATGCGCCGGGCGTCGTTGTCAGTCTGCTGGTCACCTTCAATGACGGCAAAGCGAAGCTTCTGTGACAGATCACGCAGGGTCCGTTCCAGCAGGGTTGTTTTGCCGGAACCGGGGGAGCTGACCAGATTCAGGACAAATATGCCCTTGTCCTTGAACAGGGCGCGGTTGAAACCGGCCAGGCGGTTGTTTTTACCGAGGATATCCTCTTCAATACTGATCGTCGTTCGTTTGGCTGGATGGTCATGCTTGTGATCATGCTTATGATCGTGGTTGTGATCGTGCTTATGATCATGCTTGTGATCGTGATCATGATCGTGACTGTGGCCGTGTTTGTGATCATGTTCGTGTTCGTGAACATGGTCGTGAGTATGGTTATGATCGGCAGGTGAACATCCGCAGGTTGTACACATGGAAGGCTCCTATAGCGTCGTTTTGAAGCAAGGTATCAGTTTCCAAAAGGAGATGCAATACGAGTTACGGCCGGATTGTGTTTACATTTCGCTGAACTGAAGTTGATATAATCGGGAATATATCCCCCCTGCGCGAAGCAGTTCTTCGTGGGTTCCTTCTTCCGTCTTAACCCCGTGCTGAATGGTGATGATGCGGTCGGCATCCTGAATAGTGGAGAGACGATGGGCGATGACCAGCGAGGTGCGCCCCTGCATCATCCCCTTGATCCCCTCCTGAATCATCTGCTCCGAAGCGCTGTCGATACTTGCGGTCGCCTCGTCCAGCACCAGTATTTCCGGATCGAAGGCAACTGCCCGGGCAAACGAGATCAGCTGTTTTTCACCGACGGAGAAATTGCTGCCCCGTTCCCGCACCTCTTCGTCATAGCCGTTCTGCAGCCGGTCGATGAACCGGTCGGCTCCGACCGCCGCCGCTGCCTGACGTACCCGCTGTCGCGCCTGTTCATCGCCGAGGCAGATGTTGAATTCGATGCTGCCGGCGAACAGGCAGGGATCCTGCAGAACAACGCCAACCCGGCGGCGTACCTGGGCCAGATCAAGCTCCTGAATGTCGATGCCTTGCAGAAGAATGCTGCCCCGCTCGATGTCATACAGGCGGGTCAAGAGGCGGGTAATGGTAGTTTTGCCCCCGCCGCTTTCTCCGACGATGGCGACCCGTTCTCCACGCTGCACCGACAGGTTGAAGCCGGTGAGAATGTCGGTGCCGGTCTGGTAGGAAAATGATACGTCGCGGAATTCAATGAGAGGCAAATCCCCCCGCCCTGTCGGGCACCCCCCTTTCTCAAAGGGGGGTTGGGTGGGCTTTTGCTCTGTCACGGGTGTATCGAGCAGCGCAAATATCCGCTCCAGGGATGCCATCGCTCCCTGCATGACCGAATATTTTGCTGAAAGATCGCGGATGGGAGAGAAAAACTTTTCGATATACTGGATGAACGCAACCAGTACGCCGAAGGTCAGCGCGCCCTTCAGGATCTCGCCGCCTCCGTACCAGATAATCAGTGCGACCGCAACTGAAGAGAGCGCCTCAACCATGGCGTACAGTGATGCATCCCAAAAGATGACCGGCATGTT
>JANXZX010000164.1 GCA_025355325.1 Geobacteraceae bacterium | reverse complement strand
CGGGAGAAATCCCGCCCTTTTTTTTGACCTGACGCCGGTATTGTGTAATAATCCACCAGTTAAATTTTCTGTCAGGAGATACCATGAAAAAGACAATTCTGATGTGCATGTTATTAATTGCAACCACAGTTGCACCGGTGTTCGGGGCACCTCTCAAGGTTTATGTCGGTGGAGTGACAGCCACCGGGGTAGCAAACCGCGACGAGTTGCAGGCTACTCTTCAGACTCTTTTAGCTTCCCGGCTCAATCGTGATGCGGTAGTGACCGTGGGGAGCGCTGCCGAGGCCGATGCTGTCGTGACCGGCAGCTACGTGGTTGCCGGAAAAATTTTCAGTCTGGATGCCGTTGCTGCGACCGCCGGCAAAACGTTGACCAGGGCATTTGTCCAAGGCGAGAACCAGGATGAGTTGATTCCAGCTGTTGGCAAACTGGCTGATAAGCTTGCAGCTGACCTTACAAAGGTGGCCACAATTCCTGTTACTCCTGCTGTACAGGGTGTGGATGCTGGTGATATTGTAAAAATCACCGAAACTACGAAGGGAAATAAAGGAACTTGGCGAAGCCCTGAACTGCCAAGCGCAATGAACTTTTTGGCAGCCGGGCCTGTACGCCCTGACGGCAGCCGGGAGGTGTTTCTTGCCGATAACCGTCACCTGTTTCATTACCGACAGGGGAAGGCTTTGAATTTTGTGGCGGAAAAAGAGCTGAAGGTGTCCGATAAGATCATTTCTCTTGATATCATTGACACTGGCGCCGGAGGCCTGGATCTGTACGTGTCAGTGGTGCGAAATGAACAGCCGGCATCACAGATCTGGCGTTCCAGCGGTGATTCTCTCCGGATTGTTGCAGAAGGCCTGCCATATTTCTTTCGCACGATGTCTTTGCCCGGATCTCCGAAAAAACTGTATATCCAGAAGGCCGGAAACCAGCAAATATTCTCCGGAGATATTTTTGAAGCGGAGCTGAAAGGCGCGGACATTGTCGTGAAAAACCAGATCAAGCTGCCGCGACAGGCCTCACTGTACACCTTCGGTCAGTTTGCCGACGCAAGCGGCAGCATATTCACGGTCATCATCTCTCCCGAAAACAAACTGGTCGTTTATGGCCGGGAGCTGCAAGAGATGTGGAAAAGCAGTGAGGAATACGGCGGTTCCGAATTCTTCCTGGAGAAGCGGGACCTCTTTAACAAGGGAGATTCAGACATTCAACAGATTTTCATAAACCAGCGCATCCAGGTTACGGCAGCCGGGAACGTGCTGGTGGGGAAAAATGATGCACTCTGGTTCCTCGGTAAAAAAAGCAGCTTGAGAAATGGTGTCGTGTACGGATTTGCCTGGAGTGGCGATCATCTTGAGGGAAAATGGCATACCCGAATTGCGGAGTATTATATGCCGGATTTTTATTACGATGATGACCGGAAAGAACTTCTTCAGCTGGAAGTAACCGGACGGCCAAATATATTGTCTCGTGGTTCTGCCGTTTTGACCGTCCGGAAAGTTGAATGACGACAGGATTTACGCGGTCTTTCCTTTGACGATTCGGGCGAGCTGTGATAGATTGCCGGGTCACGCAGAGATGACTCGCCACCGAAAAGGGCATATTCCCATTGAAATCACAATCAAAAATAATCTGTATCGCGAATCAGAAGGGTGGAGTCGGTAAAACGACGACCGCCGTCAATCTTGCTGCTTCTCTGGCTGCCACAGAACGGCCGACGCTGCTGGTTGACGTTGATCCGCAGGGTAATGCGACAAGCGGTGTCGGTATTGACAAAATATCCCTGAAACACACGGTTTACGACGCTCTGATCAATGAAACCGATGTCAGAAAGTTGGTTCTTGACACCGGGCAGCCATATTTGCATATCCTTCCGGCAAACTCCGATCTGGCGGGTGCGGAGCTTGAACTTGCAACCTTATCCGGTCGGGAGCAAAAGCTGAAATATCTGCTTGCATCACTGTCTGATCAATACCGCTACATTATTATTGATTGTCCGCCATCACTTAACCTGTTGACGATCAACGCGATGACGGCCGCCGATTCGGTGCTGATCCCTCTTCAATGCGAATTCTACGCGATGGAGGGCCTTTCACAGATTCTTCAAACTATCCGGTTGATACAGAAAAATCTGAACCCTCTCCTAAAGATTGAAGGAATTTTGCTGACTATGTTCGACGCGCGCGGCAATCTGGGGAAAGAGGTTGCAGGTGAAATTCGTACTCATTTCCACGATCAGGTGTTTGAAACGGTGATCCCTCGTAATATCCGCCTTGCGGAAGCGCCAAGTCACGGAAAACCGATCATATATTATGACATCACTTCGCGCGGTGCTACCAGCTATCTTCAGTTGGCTCGCGAGATAATCCAGAGGGAGAATATTCATGGCTAGAATTGGCGGCCTCGGCAGAGGGATGGCTGCGCTGTTGCAGGTAACAGAGGTCGTTGATGAGTCAAAAAACTATTTCATTTGCCCGATTGAAAAGATCCGCCCCAATCGTAATCAGCCGCGAAAGCATTTTGCCCCCGAAAAACTGGAAGAGTTGGCAGCGTCCATTCGTGAACAAGGGATTATTCAGCCGCTGATTGTCACGAAGAATGAGGATCACTACGAGATAATCGCCGGAGAGCGCCGATGGCGAGCTGCACAAAAAGCGGGTCTGCATGAAATTCCGATTGTCATTCGTGAAGCATCTCCTGATGCAATTATGGAGCTGGCTCTGATTGAAAATATCCAGCGTCAGGATTTGAATGCCATTGAAGAAGCGCAGGCGTATCGATCTCTGGTAGATCATTTCAGTATCTCTCAGGATGATGTCGCCCGCCGGGTCGGCAAGAACCGGACGACGGTTACAAACGCGCTGCGGTTACTTAAACTGCCAGATGGAATACAGCGGGATATTGTTGAGGAGCGACTCAGTATGGGGCATGCTCGCGCGTTGCTGGCCCTTGAAAACGATGAACTGATCGAGAAGGCGCGCCACGAGATTCTGCATCGTCAGTTGAGTGTTCGCGCAACGGAAGAGCTCGTAAGAAGGCTTAAGGTTAATCCGCATCCCGCCCCGGCCAAGCGGTTGCAACAGCCGGATCTGCTTATATCTGCTCTGGAGGAGCAGCTTCTGAAACGCTTCCAGTCACGAGTAACAATTCGCAAGGTTGGCTCCAAGGGGGGGCGGCTGGAAATCCATTTCAGTGACTCTGATGAATTGACTCGTATCATCGATCTGCTGGACATTTGAGTCCCCCAAAAAAACAAAGTTGAGTTAATTGTCTTGACAGTCGTTTTAATAATATGATAGTTAGCGTCTGTTTTACGCCCATATCTGGGATACAGTATACAATTTAAGCATACCTGCAAGGGGTAGGTCGTGATAGAATTAAACTTGTCGTTCGTAATACAGCTGATCAATTTCGGCATCCTCGTTCTCGTTCTCAATGTCTTTCTCTATAAGCCGATACGCAAGGTTCTGGCCGACCGTCGTCAAGTAATTGATTCGGCCCGTGAGAAGACCGTTTCGGTTGATGCTGAGGTGCAAAGCAAAATGGCTCAATATGAAGCCAAATTGCATGCTGCCAAGTCTGAAGCCGGTGCCCGTCGCGCAGAAGCGCTGAAGCTTGCTCAGACAGAGGAAACTGCCGTACTTGAGAAAGCACGTAAGCAGGCATCTGAATCTTTGGCGTCCATTCGCGAAAAAGTTGCTAAAGAGGCAGGAGAAGCACGGGAGTTGCTGAAAAAACAGGCCGAGGTTCTGTCCGGTGATATCTGTGAAAAAATCCTCGGGAGGAGCCTGTAGTTATGAGTATGGTATCAGATCGCTCCAAAAAAATAATTTTCTCGCTGGCATACATTTCTGCAATCGTTCTGCTGGCTTCAGTCGGCTTTGCTTCTGAAGGGGGCGGTGGTGCCCATCACCCAGACAGCGGAGCACAGCTTAAGGATTTTGGCTGGAGAGTCCTCAATTTTGCTGTTTTAGTCGGCATCGTTGTCTGGGCGCTTAAAAAGGCGGATGTAAAAGGTTCCCTTGCTGCTCGCCAGGCTGATATTGAAAAGAGTCTTAAAGATGCTGAAACAGCACGTGATACCGCTGAAGCAAAGCTGCGGGAATACAGCGTCAAGCTTGATCAGGCTGCAAAAGAAATTGATGAGCTTCATGCTGCAATAGTCCGCGAAGGCGAGCAGGAAAAGAACCGGATTATCGCTGAGGCTAATACCGCCGCAGCAAAAATTGTTGCCCAGGCGGCTTTATCTGCCGAGCAGGAAACCGTTAAAGCCCGTAATGAACTGCGCGCTGAAGCGGCCAGGCTTGCAGTTGAGATAGCGACCGGCAAACTTACTGGCGCTATCCAGAAGAATGACCACGACCGATTTGTCGGCGAATATCTTGACAAGGTGGTACAGATTCAGTGATCAATAATGCGCTAGCAAGACGATACGCCAAAGCACTTGTACAGCTTGGATCAGAAGGTGGTTTAATCGACCGTTTCCGTGAAGAGTTGTCGGCGATGGATGCTCTTTTCAAAACAAATAGTGAGTTACGCGCAGTTTTTGCGAATCCGGCACTTACGCTGGAACAAAAAAAATCCATAATGCAGGATCTGGCCGTTAAATCGGCTAGTTCAGAGCTGGTACGTAATTTTCTTATGTTGTTGGTAGACAAGAACCGCGTCGCTTTTTTGGGGCAGATTGTGCAGACCTATGAAAAGTTGGCAGATGAGTTCTCCGGGGTTGTCCGCCCGGTTATTACAACGGCTTTTGCACTGGATGATAG
>JANXZX010000161.1 GCA_025355325.1 Geobacteraceae bacterium | reverse complement strand
GCAACCACTCCGCACGAAATTACCAGTCTGCAAAATTTATCAGCACACGCCCGCCAACCTCGGTTATAATCGCCCCATGAGTCACTTCGCCTTTGTCCTGATTATTATTTCGGCCGTCATGCACGCCCTCTGGAACCTGCTGGTAAAGCGCAGTCGCCACAAAACGGTTTTTATCTGGTGGATGTTCATCGCTTCAAGCGGGCTGTTCTCCCTGACCATTCCGCTGCTGCCGGAGCCGTTCCAGCGTCCCGACACCCATACGATGCTGATGGTGTCACTCGGCGCGGTCTGTTTCGTCCTCTATCATCTTTTCAACGGCCGGGCCTATAAAGGTGGGGATTTATCCGTCGTATATCCGCTCTGCCAGACGTCAATGGTCTATGTACCGATCTGGGGTATTCTTCTCCTGGGTGAACGGCTGACGTTTTTCGGGATATGCGGAATTGCCCTGGTAGTTTTCGGCACCTACTCGATACAGCTTCAGCGCCTGTCGTTCGGCGAAATGATCCGCCCCTTCCGCAATCTGAAGAGCCCGTCGGTGCGGGATGCCCTGAGTGCCGGCTTCATCTACTCAATCGGTTCGGTTGCCGAAAAGAGCGGAGTCAAAAGCTATTCACCCCTCTACTTCACCTATATTCTGGTGCTGCTGATGCTGTTCCTGATGACCTTCAACATGCTTCGTCCGAAATACAGACCCCTGATTATCGCGGAACTGCGCGAACACTGGGGGCTGATACTGTGCAGCGGCCCGATCATGATGGCGTCGTTTCTCACCTTCCGCTACGGTCTGAATATGTCAAAAGTGAGCTATGCCGTCCCGGTACGGCAGGTCAGTATAGTCATCGGTGTTCTGATCGGCATTCTTTTTCTCAAGGAATCCTTCGGAAAAATCCGCCTCATCTCGGCGCTTTTTATCATGGCCGGTGTGGTATTGATCAGGTTCGGCTAGTCAACTCAACTCTACAATGAGGATATAACAATGACTGCAACAACACTCCGTTCTGTCTGCCCGTTTGACTGCCCCGATGCCTGCGGCCTTCTGGTGACAGTCGAAAATGGGCGCGCTACCGGTGTCAAAGGCGATACTGCCCATCCGGTTACCCGTGGCCTGCTCTGCCCCAAAATGGCCCATTATGAGCAGACTGTCCACTCTCCCCGACGTTTGACAACACCGTTGCGCCGGGTCGGGATCAAGGGTTCCGGGCAATTCGAGGCAATTTCCTGGGATGAGGCAATTTCTCTGATTTGTTCCCGCTGGCAGGCTCTGATTGCCAGTCACGGAGCAGAATCTGTTCTCCCCTATTCCTATGCCGGAACAATGGGGCTGGTGCAGCGCAATGCCGGCCATGCCTTTTTCCACAAGCTTGGCGCGTCACGTCTGGAACGGACGATCTGCTCGCCGGCCAAGGATGCCGGCTGGAAGGCAGTGATGGGCGAGACCGCAGCCATGCAGCCCGCCGAAGTCGAGCAGAGCGATCTGGTTATACTCTGGGGAATAAATGCCGTCGCAACCAGCATCCACGCGATGCGTGACACCCAACTCGCACGACAGCGCGGTGCACGGGTATGGGCCATCGACACCTATCGCACTCCAACCTGCGAAGCGGCCGATGAGGCTTTTCTGATCCGTCCCGGCAGCGATGGTGCACTGGCGCTGGCGATGCTGCATGTCATCAACTGCGAAGGTTTGCTTGATCGGGAGTTTATTTCCGCCAACGTGCTCGGATTTGAAGAGCTGGCAACACGGATCCTGCCGGATTGTTCTCCGGCGCAGATGGCGGATGTGTGCGGACTGCCTGCCGGGGTCATCGAGCGGATGGCACGGGAGTATGCCGGGGCAGCCGCCCCGTTCATCCGCCTGGGGAGCGGTCTCACGCGTTACGGCAACGGCGCCATGACCGTGCGGACGATCAGTTGCCTTCCGGCTGCCGTCGGCGCCTGGACGAAACCGGGTGGCGGCATCTTCATCGGCACTTCGACCGGCGGGGCGTTTCCGTTGCAGACTGTGACGCGGGAGGATTTCATCGAGGGGACACCCCGGCTGGTCAGCATGAATCAGCTGGGTGAGGCGCTGACGGAGCTGGAATCTCCACCGGTGAAATCGCTGTATGTCTATCACTCCAACCCGGCAACCATTGCCCCTGACCAGAATGCCGTCATACAAGGTCTGGAACGGGAGGATCTGTTCACCGTCGTTCACGAACGCTTCCTGACCGATACCGCCCGCTACGCCGATGTCGTTCTCCCGGCCACCTCTTCTCTGGAACATGCCGATCTGTACCGCTGCTACGGAAGCTATCAGGCCCAGCGGTGCGGTGCCGTCATCCCGCCGGTGGGGGACACAAAAAGCAATTGGGAGGTGTTCTGCCTGCTGGCGGCCGGGATGGGATGGGATGAGCCGTTTTTCCGCCTGTCGGCGGATGAACTGATAGAGTTGCTGCTGGTTGGGGAAAATCCGTGGCGGGATGCTGCTGCCTCTGAGCAGCTGAGGCAGGGGGAACCGGTACTGCTGACTCCTCCGACTGACCCGAAGCGGCAGTGGTTGACACCGTCGGGCAAAATTGAAATTATGAATTCACGCGAGGCAGAACCGTTGCCGCGTCTTCTACCGACCCATGCCGCGCGTGATGGTTTCCCGCTTAGCCTGCAGCCGGCAGTCACGCCGTTTGCCCTCAATTCAAGTTTTTATGAACAGGACGAACTGCGCGCGAAACAGAATTGCATGGAATTGATGATGAATCACGTCGATGCTGCGGCACGCAGTCTGACCGATGGGCAGGTAGTGTCTGCATACAATGATCGGGGAACGGTCCGCTTTACGCTGCGGATTTCGGAGCGGATCCCGGCCGGAACGGTTGTAACCGAGGGGGTCTGG
>JANXZX010000156.1 GCA_025355325.1 Geobacteraceae bacterium | reverse complement strand
CTCTATTACCAAAGCAGTGAATAGTACATGAGTATTCTTTTGAAGTGCCGTAGTATATACACTTACTTATGCGAATGCGTGACCAGCGACTGCTACAGGAGTAGTGATTTCTGATACCCTCCCTTCATGATTGACATGATTTGTTTCGTCAACAGGAAGTTTCTCATGAAATATATTCACATGGAATGTTGGTACTATAAATAATGGATGAACGTGAAGTGTGGTTATTACGTGAACGGTAAATACAACATGAGGTTCCTTATCAAACTTTGCAACTATTACGTGAGCACAGCTCGATCCTTCGACAGGAAATAATACATCAAATACCGTAACGACGACAATCACTCCGACAACAGACATAAGTATTTCCAAATCGGTAAATCTTACCTGAGCCACATATTGAAATAGTGTCGTATATACACTTACTTATGCGAATGCGTGACCAGCTACTGCGACAGGAGTCGTGATTTCTGATGCCCTTCCTTCATGATTGACATGATTTATTATATCAACAGGAAGTATCTCATGAACAGTGTTTACATTGAACATTTCAAGTTTGTTAAGTGGATGAGGAGGAACAGTGACAATCACAGGAACAGTAACAGCAACAGGAGGAACATTGAGTAACTTTGCAACTATTACGTGATCACAGATAGATACTAATACAGGAAACAACACTTCAAATACGGTAAACACAACAATCATCACTACAACATTTGCAGATCTATATATTGCTAAATCCGTGGATTTGACATGAGTATATAATTGAGACACACTTACCTATACACTTAGCTACGGCAATCTCGGACCGGATATCTCTACAGGAACGATAATACAAGATACATTACCATCATGATTGACTTGATTACATGCATCTATCGGAACATTCAGTTGAAATGTATTTACCTACAATGCAGGTAATCTTGCTAATAACGCATCAGGATCATTGACGATAACAGGAAGTGTTATTGCCACATCATGATCACTCACCAACCACGCTTCCATTACAGGTACTACTACAGATTCTGACACCGGAAACAACACATCAAATACGGTTTCCACTACAGTCATATATATCCCATCTGCAGATATTTCTATCACGAAAGCAGTAAATCTAACATGAGCTATAAGTTGAAATATCCTCATATACACACTTACTTACGTAAACTCTTGACCAGATATCTCTACCGGAACAATAATAACAGACACATTACCGTCATGATTAACATGATTACATGCATCTAGCGGAACATTTAGTTGAAATATATTTAGCTACAACGCTGGTAATCTTGCTAATGGTGCAACAGGTTCGTTGACGATAACCGGACGCATCATTGCTAGCTCATGATCGCTCACCAATCATGCTTCTATTACGGGTGTTACTATAGATCCTTCGACAGGAAACAATACATCAAATACCGTTTCCACTACGGTCATATATATTCCATTTGCAGACGTTTCGATTACGAAAGCAGTAAACCTAACATGAGCATACAGTGGTGATATTCTCACCTATACACTTACTTACGCAAATGCCTGACCAGATGTATCTACAGGAACGATAATAAGCGATATATTACCATCATGATTGACATGATTACGAGCTTCACTCGGAACATTCAGTTGAAATGTATTTACCTACAATGCAGGTAATCTTGCTAATGGTACAACGGGATCATTAACGATAACCGGACGTGTTATTGTTAGCTCATGATCACTCACTAATACAGCTTCTATCACGGGTGCTACACTAGATCCTTCGACAGGAAACAACACATCGAATACCGTTTCTACTACAATCCTAATGCAAACAGCTGATCTATCAATAACAGGATACGCTGACAAGCCATATCTCTTTACATGAGAAACTGTCTTACTAACGTTCGTTGTTACCAATACTGGTCCAAATGCCCTTACAAGCACGACACTATCGACAATTCTCAATCCAATGTTCTCATTAATAAGTACGTCAGAACCAGTCATATCGACCGGTGCTACATGATCATGAACCGCATTCAATTTTGTTTACAATTGAGGTTTGGCGGTAAGTCAATCTCGAACAGTATATTTGACAGCGATTGTCCTTTCAAATGCTCCCACAAACTGATATTATAATATACGAAGCTCTACTACGGGAGA
>JANXZX010000155.1 GCA_025355325.1 Geobacteraceae bacterium | reverse complement strand
CCGCCGTCCAGTCCGGCACCACATAACTGCCGTGACCCCAGACCGAGCCAACCTCCATACCGCCCATCGCCTGCCACACGTTTTGCCCGGCGGCAATGTCGCCCACCGGAATCACCACCTCGCCGGTGGTGGCAACCACCGCCTCGGCAATCGGCGGTTCTTGCTGATAAATCCGCACCCCGACCCACCCCAATACCACAAATGAGAGGGCAATGACCGCAATGAATGCTAACCAATATTTTTTCATAGTGCGTTTGAATTAGCCCGCGCCTCAGCCGCGCCAACGGCAATTATGGCTCGTGTTACGATATATCGCAAGTGCAAAGTTGCACTCGCCCGCACATTTTTCCCGCCAACCCGGAATCTGGCCACGATCTCGGGCTTGTCGCGTGCCATGCCCCCCCCCTGGGCATACGCGTCAAGTTAAACTAAACTTTCCCATACTTCTTGGAAATTCTTACGTTTCCGCTTGTCATAGCAGCAGTATTTGACGAGTGACTTGAGGATTTCGAGTTGCTCTGTCGGGGTGGCGGAGTTCCACAGCAATAGCCGTAGGAAGTTGCCAGGAGAGGCTGATATATATTTCATGAATTTCAACAGGCTGAGTTGGCGATCGAATCGCTCTTTGAGTTGGCGTGAGTAGAAGCCATGGAGGATGTTGGCGCAGGCGGCGATGACCAACAGCCGCGCCTCGAGCAGGATGCTGAGTTGCCGCTCCGACACCCGGTGCAACACATGGAACCCAAGATGGCTTTTCCACGCCTTGAAGATCACCTCAATGCGCCAGCGCAGACCATAGATGGTGAGGAGTTCGCTGAACGAATCCGCCGTTTTGTTGATCGTGGTGATGAAGATCGTCCAGTCCATGAGTTCCAGCACGGCCTGGGAGGGATTATGCCCCTTGGATTCTTTCTTAGCCTTCATTCGTCTCAGCTCGGCCGTCTCAAGATCCACTCGTGCCGCGACCAAGCGGACCGGGGTGCGGGCATCGTTGTTGAGGAAAACTTCCATGTCGAGGCTGTCGTGCTTCCTGAGCAGCGCGGGCAGATCAATGGCCTTGAGGGTGGTTTTGTCCAGATAAGTCATCCCGGTTTTGTGCCGATAGATACACGCCGCGCCGAGGTCCTGATGCCTTTGGATTTCGTCGGCAATAAGGTAGCCGCGGTCGCGCAGGACCAGATCGCCCTCGCGGATTTCGAGTTCGGGGGCGGCGGACAGATCGTTCTTGCTATATGGGTCGATGGTGAAGGTAACGAGACGGCCACTCACCAGATCATACACCGCCTGGATGCGTGCGTTGCACACTTTCGTGGTGGCGTTGGAAACACCCGAGAACTCCGGGAAAAGCGCCTGGGGAAGCTTGATAATAGTGCTGTCCTGCACGAGGACTCGCTGGTAGCTGCGGAAGGTTTCCCCAGCCGGAGAAGCCAAGCCATTCAGGCCGGATTTCCTTGCGATGACTGCCTCGAGCAGCCGGTGCATGAAGTCCTTGAATTCATCGTTCATGCGGCCGGCGACGGCTTGCCGGGAGGGATTGCTCTGCTCATGGGAGTCGATGTTAGCAGCTAGATCGTTGTAGCTCGGAGAGCCTGTGAGGGCCTCTTCGCAGATGGCGGAGAGAAGATTGCTGGGATCGATCTTTTTGGGATTACGTTTGATGAATTCGCTCTCCAGGGCTAACCGCAGCAGTTCCTCTTTGGTGAAGAGAACGTCTCCTATCCGGGTGCCTGCGGTGGTGGTTTGAGTGGTGGGCGAATATTTCCTGAATATTTTGTAGGCCATGGCTTTACAATAGTATAACACTATTATAATGAAGCTCTAACCACAAACCAACTGAAAAAATATGGGACACAAGATCAAAATCCAGCGTGTTGAGCGCGGAACCACCAAATCCTACTACGTGAATTTCCCGGCAGCATTGGCCGAGGCGGCGCGAATCTCGAAAGGAGAAGAAATGGAGTGGCTGCTGGAGGACAGGGACACCTTCATCCTCCGGCGTCTGAAACCTCAAAAGCCCTTAATCAAAGGGAAAAAACCTTAACTTGACGCGCATGCCCGTCAGCATGCCTCTCCAGATCCTCCGATGACGAATTTCAAAACCCTTGCAATGAACTCTTTTCCATTCCAATACTTTCGTTGTCGCCGGACCCGGGCCAAAG
>JANXZX010000112.1 GCA_025355325.1 Geobacteraceae bacterium | reverse complement strand
TCTACTCGCCGGTTTTTATTTTCATCTCCTTGAGCAGATCCCTTATTTCCCCGAGTAAGACCTCCTGATTAGGCGGCGCCACAGGCGCAGCAGCCTCCTTCTTCTTAAAGGCATTCATTGCCTTCACCGCCATAAATATGGAGAAGGCAATAATAATAAAATCTATGACAGTCTGTATAAATTTTCCGTAATTAATCAGCACCGCCGGTTTTTTTTCAACAGCTTCCTTGACAACTATCGACAGATTGGAAAAATCAACACCACCCAATACCGCCCCGATCGGCGGCATAATCACATCGCCGACAAGAGATGAAACTATCTTGCCAAACGCCGCACCGATAATGATACCTACCGCCATATCGATTACATTGCCTTTTACCGCAAACTCCTTAAACTCTGAAAGCATGCTCATAATCACGCACTCCTTATAAGTATTGTTACCACGTAGGCACTCTTAATCGTAGCAGGAAATTGGCATAAAACAACAATCTTTCGAATTATCCTAAAATCGGCAGTTCATGAACCACAGAGCAACGGAGCAACAGAGGAATCAAACAGTTACATCAACTACAGGTATAACCAAAATGGTGAGTTATTATTTCTGGCTTTAACCTGAATTATTCTTTGTTTTTGCTCAGTTGTTCAGTTGCTCTGTGGTTCAAATGCTTTTTATAGGATTATTCACTTAAGATAGATATGATCGCACCCTGTTCGCGTGGCAAACGAAATGTATACCAATACGTCATCATGTATTTTCAGTCAGTTACATAATTTAAACGACAACAGGTTAAAATTTTTCTGGACGAACGGCAAACTCTCCCGTACTTTGTCCGTCGCAACATATCACTTTACCCGTAACGAAAGGCAATCCAATGGCACTCGCAGAAAAAGGCAACACCGTAACAATTAACTTTACCGGGAAACTGGAAGACGGAACCGTATTCGACTCAACGTATGAAGATCTTGACTGCTGCGAAGACGACTGCTGCAACGATGACAGTTGCGACGATGGCTGTGAAGACGATGAATGCGGCTGTGGCGGTCACGAAGCTGGTCCGATGACCTTCACTCTCGGCGAAGAAATCCTCTTTCCTCAAATTGACGCAGCAATAGTCGGCATGGCTCCGGGCGAGAAGAAAACCGTCAAGATCGCCGCTGCCGATGCATTCGGCGTGTATGACAAGGAAAAAGTCTTTACCGTTCCCCGCGCCGATCTCCCGGAGGACCTTATTCCGGAAGTGGGCGATGAGCTGAGCCTCTCCAACGAAGATGACGAAGAACTCGAAGTCGTTGTGCTCGAAACTACTGAAGATCAGGTTACTTTTGATGCCAACCATCCTCTTGCCGGGGAAGACGTCACTTTTGAGATCGAACTGGTAAGCATTCCGTAAAACTCGACTTTTCACAGTTTCAAACAAAAAAACGGCCCCGCAAGGCCGTTTTTTTATTGCTGATTTTTTGAATCCGGGAATCAGCCCGGATCGAAATTATTCCTGAAGTTGCACGCCACCTTTTATCCACCCGGAAGAATTTGAAATAGGTGGCATGTCCCAATGTTTTCCGGTCGCCCTTCTTGCATTTTGAATAGTGTAAACGTATACTCCCGCTAATCAGGATTAAGGAGCAGCGGTATGGTCAGCAATAGAAACGAAATCATTACGTTTTTGCAGACGCATAAGGATGAAATGGCGCAACGCTTTGGTGTTGTGAGCGTCGGCCTCTTTGGCAGCTACGCCAGGGGAGAGGCTCGCGAGGATTCTGATATCGACATTGCCATTGAGATCAGGTCCGAAAAGAAGTCCTTGGGAAATTTCCTTGGTATCAGGCGCTATCTCGAACAGCAGTTCGGTAAGACGGTTGATCTTGGCATCGAGAGTACCTTGAAGCCGTTGGCCCGTGAAATGGTGGCCAAGGAGATCATCCATGTCTGAACGTTCGCAGCTTCTCTATTGTCAGGATATTTTGGAATCCGGTACGGCTATCCAGTCGTATGTTCAGAGCTTGACTTGTGATACGTTTGTTCAGGACCGCATGCGTTACTCTGCGGTAATTCGGGAGTTCGAAATTATCGGCGAGGCCGTGGGCAAGCTGTCAGAGGAGTTGAAGGGTCGATATCCTGAAATACCGTGGCAGGATGTGAAGGATTTCCGTAATCTGCTGACACACGAATATTTTGGGGTTGATCTGGAGATCGTCTGGAATACTATTCGTGACGATCTGCCGATGTTGCTGGATGCTGTGCAGAAGATAGAGAGTGGGATCAAGTAAGGTGTCCCCGGAATTCGCCCTCCAAAAAATGGGCTGGCAGGATTTTCTGCCAGCCCATTTTTTGTTACTGATACTTGACGATTCAGGGAACGTCCACCCGCACAATGGTCGGGTTGGGCGCGCCTGCCGCGCCATTAAAGGTAGTAGTTGGCACCAGATCAGGTGCCTTGGCGGTGAATGCACCTGTGTGACCGAAAGTCACGGAGTAATTACCCGAACCCTGCATGGGAGCAGCAAGTGCCTCCGGTCGGGCAACCACGGGAATGCGCACGTTGTGTGAGCTGTCAGACCTGGTTAACTGACCGCCTGGAATTAGTTAGTAATATTATTATTTACGGATCCATAGCGAAACTTGTCATGGATGTCCCCAAAATTCCCCACTGAAACAATTTCATTCAGAAATATACAAACATCAATTTATTTGAATATTCGAAATCGGATGAAATTATTTCTGTTTCTTGTATACTGTCAGAATCCAAAGAAGTTGATCATACCTTATCTGCAAAAGATACTGAACCAGCCTTAGAGTAACAAGCTGACTGGAGAAACTGATCATGGATCCAATTAATGCACCTCCTGAACATGATGCAGAAAATGCCTTGAGAGATGATCTGCTGACCTTTCTCGCCCAGACGTCATCAATGCCATCTGAAGAGTCTTTCTTTAACAAACTTGCCAGATACCTTGCCCAGTACCTTGATATGGATTTCGTCTGTATTGACCGGCTCGAAGGGGACGGCCTGACTGCTACAACTGTTGCAGTCTGGTGTGATGGACATTTTGAGGACAACGTGTCCTATGCATTGAAAGACACTCCTTGTGGTGATGTAGTTGGCAAGACGGTCTGCTGTTTTCCCGGCATGGTATGCCAGTTGTTTCCGAATGATCAGGTACTCAAGGATTTGCGTGCAGAGAGTTATGTAGGAGCAACTCTTTGGAGCCATATCGGCACCCCCATAGGCCTCATAGCGGTTATCAGCCGCCAGCCACTGGCTAATCGCCCAATTGCAGAATCCATCATGCAAATCGTTGCGGTGAGAGCTGCCGGGGAAATTGAACGTCTGAATGTTGAAAAGGCATTGTTGGAGAGTGAAAAAAAATATCGCCAGATGTTTCAGAACCAGCCAAGCGGTTTTGCCCTTCATGAAATAATACGAGATCCTGATGGCAACCCCCTTGATTACCGGTTTTTAGAAATAAACCCGGCTTTTGAAAGGCTCACAGGGCTAAAAGCAACCGATTTGATTGGCAAAACCCAACTGGAAGTGATGCCTGGCAGCGAACCTTACTGGGCACAGACGTACGGAAAAGTTTCATTAACCGGCGAACCCATCAGTTTTGAGAATTACAGCAGGGAACTGAACAGGCATTATCATGTTACCGCCTATTCTCCCGAGCCCGGAAAATTTGCGACGGTGTTTAATGACATTACAGAGCGTAAGCAAATTGAAAATGAACTACGAGACAGCACAGAAGACCTGAAGGAATCACAGCGAATTGCGCATGTGGGGAGTTGGCGGCTGGATGTAGCCACCAATAAAGTCAAATGGTCTGAAGAACTCTATAAAATGTATGGTTTCGACCCGAAACTTCCTGTGCCACCTTATACAGAACACCAGAAACTGTTTAAAGCTGAGAGTTGGGAAAAATTGTCGGTAGCTCTTCAAAATACTATTGATACTGGAATACCTTACAGCCTTGAGTTGGAATTTACACGGGTAGATGGCACTGCGGGATGGATGTGGTCATATGGCATGCCGGTACGTGATGAAGGCGGCGCAACGGTTGCTCTTCGGGGAATGGCTCAGGACATAACCGAGCGGAAGAAAGCTGAAGAAGAGAAACAGGTATTTGAACAACAACTGCAACAAACCCAGAAGCTGGAAAGCCTTGGCGTTCTGTCCGGCGGTATCGCCCATGATTTTAATAATATCCTCGCAATTATCATTGGTAATTGTTCCTTGGCAAAGATGGATGAAGAAAATGCGGGCAAGTATATCCCTGTAATAGAAAAAGCTTCGGAACGGGCAGCAGAACTGTGTCGCCAGATGCTGGCCTATGCAGGAAAAGCCCAGTTTGTGCAGGCAAATGTGAACATGCAGGCATTAGTTGATGAGATGGTCAGTATGTTGAAAAAGACCATACCTCAAAATGTCGTGATTAAACTTGATAGCTCCGCCGATGTCCCACTTATCCAGGGGGATATCAGTCAACTCAACCAGATCGTCATGAACCTGATCATTAACGCTTCTGAAGCAATTGGCATAGGACAGGGTGAAGTCAAGGTCTCTCTTACCGAAACAACAATACGCGAAGATAGACCATGCCATGACCACAACGGCAAAGCTATTGAAGCAGGCCAGTATATCTGTCTGGAAGTAACTGACAATGGTTGCGGTATGGACGAGGAAACCAGATGGCGAATCTTTGAACCGTTTTACACCACCAAATTCACTGGTCGTGGCTTGGGGATGTCTGCGGTTCTTGGTATCATTACGTCACACAAGGGAGCGTTACAGCTTTACAGCCAACTAGGTCAGGGTTCAACCTTCAAAGTATTTCTGCCGGTCATGAAAAAGCTTTCTACTGAAGTTGATGATCAGAAAAAGTCTATCCCTTCAGCGTCTTGGCAGGGAAGCGGTACAATTTTGCTGGTCGAGGATGAAGATCAGATACGGCACATTGCAAAAACGCTGCTTGAGATGATTGGTTTTACTGTTGTAGAAGCAGTTAACGGGAAGGAAGCACTTGATTTATACCAACAGAACGCTTCAAAAATTACTCTGGTGGTGACAGACATGGGCATGCCGGTGATGGACGGTTACGCATTATTCCATTCACTGAAACACCTTAACCCAACACTACCTATAATTATTTCAAGTGGTTTTGGTGATGCAGATGTTACCTCCAGAATTAATCATGATGATATAGCCGGATTAGTCAGCAAGCCTTATACCCCCGATAAGTTGCGGGAGGTTCTTAAAAGAGCCTTGGATAGCACACTAATAGTTTAAATTGTAGGGGGGAGTTACGCTTTCCACAAGTTTTGTGCTCATAAGAAAAATAAAGGAGATTACACAACACTCTTTACAATACTCTTTACAATACTATTAACAGTATGATTAAATGTACTGAAATAGTATTAAGGAGGCATCCAATGCCGCACATATCTGCAAATGACCTGAAAATAAAAGGAATATCTGCCATTGAGGCCATGCTTGCCACCCAACCGGAAGCGGTCATTTCCGTGCGTGGCAAGGAGCGCTTCGTGGTGATGGACATTGACCATTACCATTATCTGCGCGAATGTGAACTGGAATCCGCCCTGGCCCAGACCCGCGTTGATATTGCCGAGGGTCGCTTTGTCAAAGGGAGCGCCGAAGACCACTTGGCTCGCCTGAAGACAACATGATGAGTTGGACACTGGTTTTTACCGAACAGTACGAAAAGCGCGCCCTACGCTTTCTAAAAAGGCATCCCGAGCTTGAAAAACAGTATCTGAAAACATTGCAACTGATGGAGGCGAACCCGCTCCATCCTTCCCTGCGCCTGCATCCACTCGCCGGGCGCCTCGCCGGTTTACATTCTGTTTCAATCAACCTTTCCTATCGCATCACTCTTGAATTTCTGATTCACGACCAGGAGATCATCCCGGTAAACGTAGGCGATCACGATTCCGTGTATTGAAGGATCATTAACGCTTTGACAACTCTGAAAGATCTGGCCCCGCCCGCTACTCTATTTTTCTTGACAAGCTTCCCCTTTGAGGCAATCATGCCCGCAAACATATATATCAATATATTGGTTAAACGATAATACT
>JANXZX010000101.1 GCA_025355325.1 Geobacteraceae bacterium | reverse complement strand
GCCCAAAGGTCCGCCCTGGTCGAGGGACGAGGCGAAGGCAATCATGCCGTAGCGCGACACGACACCGTACGTTGGCTTGAGTCCGCAGATGCCGGAAAACGCAGCCGGCTGGCGGATCGAGCCTCCGGTGTCGGTACCGGTCGCGGCCGGGGCCATGCGCGCGGCAACGGCTGCCGCAGACCCCCCCGAGGATCCGCCTGGCACCGCGCTCGTGCGCCACGGATTGCGTACCGGACCGAAAAACGACGATTCATTGGAAGAGCCCATCGCGAACTCGTCCATGTTGGTCTTGCCAAGGAGCACCGCGCCGGCCCCGCCGAACTTCTCGATGACATGCGCATCGTAGGGCGATACGAAATTTGCCAGCATCTTCGAGCCGCACGTCGTGGCGATGCCCCGCGTGCAGAAGATGTCCTTCTGGGCAATGGGGACGCCGAGGAGGGCGCCCGCTTCGCCCGCCGAGCGGCGCGCGTCGGCGGCCCTTGCATCCTTCATCGAGCGCTCGGCGTCGACGGTGATGAAGGCGTTCAACTCCGGATTCAGCTTTGCGATGCGCGCAAGAAAGAGCTGCGTCAGCTCGACGCTCGATACTCTCCCCGCGGCCAGGGCGCCGGACAATTCGATAACCGAAGCGTTAAGCATGGGAGCGATCGAAAACGCTACTCGACGACTCTCGGCACTAGGTAAAGGCCGTTCTCCACCGCGGGGGCCTGCGCCTGGAATTCGGCGCGCAGGTCGGGCTCCACGGCCTTGTCTTCACGCAGGCGCTGGCCGCTTGCCAACTGCGCGTCGAGCGCATGCGCCATCGGCTCGATGCCGGTCGTATCCACGGCCTGCAGTTGCTCGATCAGGGCAAGAAAGGCGTTGAGTTGCGCGGCGGTTTCCGTGGCTTCGGCCTCGCCGATCGCGATGCACGCAAGCCGGGCGATACGGCGGATCTGCTCGAGGTCCAGGGACATGTGGCGCTGCGGGAATAAGGTCGAATGCGGGGGTTGGATGCGGGGTCGAAAGCGCCGGCGGACGCCTTACTCCGGGGCCCCGTTAGGGTATCATATGATCTTTGAAGACACAGCCTTAGCCCTCGAAGTTAAGGCTTCACAGAGAAGGCTCTGCGACGCTCATGTTCGGCTTTTTGCGCAGTTATTTTTCCAACGATCTCGCCATCGACCTTGGCACCGCCAACACCCTTGTTTATCTGAAGGGAAAGGGTATCGTTGTGCGCGAACCATCGGTTGTTGCGGTGCAGAAAATGCCCAACGGCCAGCAGAAGGTACTGAAAGTAGGAATGGAAGCCAAGCAGATGCTCGGGAGAACTCCCGGTTCTATCACCGCTATTCGCCCGATGAAGGACGGCGTCATTGCCGATTTTGACATCACGGAAGAAATGCTCCGTTATTTTATTCACAAGGTTCATAACCGGAAAACTCTCGTACGTCCACGAATCGTCATTTGTGTGCCATCCGGTATTACCCAGGTCGAAAAACGTGCAGTCAAAGAGTCGGCCGAGTCAGCCGGTGCCCGCGAAGTATACCTGATTGAAGAACCGATGGCGGCAGCTATCGGTGCCGGTTTGCCGATTACTGAAGCATCCGGAAATATGATTGTCGATATCGGTGGCGGAACAACCGAAGTTGCTGTAATCTCGCTGGCAGGTATCGTGTATGCCCAGTCAACCCGTATGGGGGGCGACAAGATGGACGAGGCGATCGTTCAGTATATTCGCAAAAAATATAACCTGCAGATTGGTGAGCGGTGGGCTGAAAAAATTAAAATGGAAATCGGCGAGGCGTATCCCGGTCCTGAAACGCTGGAGATGGAAGTGAAAGGCCGCGATCTGGTTTCCGGCATTCCCAAGACCATCAAAGTGAATTCCGACGAAATTCGTGAAGCACTCAAGGAAGCGGTCAACGCCATTGTTGATACGGTGAGAATATGTCTGGAAAAGACACCACCCGAACTGGCGGCGGATATTGTCGATCAGGGCATTTTCCTGGCCGGCGGTGGAGCGTTGTTACGCAATTTGGACCTGCTGCTGCGCGAAGTAACCAAAGTGCCGGTACTTATAGCTGAAAACCCGCTAGACTGCGTCTGCCTCGGTTCCGGACTTGTTCTGGACGAGCTTGATCTGCTGCGCCGAGTCGCAATTTCATCCTGATTTATTCCGGCAGGGCACGGGGACCAGTCTCCGTGCCCTGCTGAAATAGAACCTTTCCATACCCCCTATGATTTCCCCAACCATTGACATTCTCGTTCCGGTATGGAACAACCTCTTTGAAACCCGTGCCTGTCTTGCGGCGATTCTGACGCACTCACCCGGAGCACGTCTGATTGTTGTCGATAATGGCAGCAGTCGTGAGACCGAATTGATGCTGGAAGAGTTCTCCGAGTCATTGGGTGATCAGGGGCTGTTTATTAAATCCGAAAGAAATGTCGGGCTGATTGCTGCCATCAACATTGGTCTGTCCCGTTCCGACAGCGATTATACCGTTATTATCCGTCCGCACGTTGCCGTACAGGCCGGATGGCTGGATGTATTGGTGAATGCGGCTGAGACCTCCGGAGCCGGGATTGTATCGCCTCTTTTTTTCGGGGCTCATGCGCCAAAACTGCCGGACCTGACGCCGGGGAGCACCGTAATGGAGAGCTGCATGGTTTCTTTGACGACACTCATGCTGCGCACCGAGATGCGAATGGTCGTTGGTGCCTTTGACGAGCATCTTGACGGGGATGAGTGGTGCGTGAAAGAGTACGTGCGGAGAGTCGCGGCAAAAGGGTATCGCACCTGTTTAACATCTCGTCTGCGGCTGGCCTGTTCCGCCGCCCAACAGTTTGGTTCGGCTCAACGCAGGAAAGAAATGCTGCAGAATAGCCGCTCAGCGTATATTTCCAGGTGGGGGAACGACCGGCAATACGGTGTCTATTTTGGTGCTGAAGCAGATGCCGGGTTCCTTAGCGATATAGTTGCCGCTATTCTGAATGCTGCCCGCATTGGCCATAGTTTTACATTGTTATTGCATCGTCGTCAGTATAAGGTTTTTCGGAAAATGGGCTGGGATGCTCTGCATACCGGCATAACTCTGCTCCCGTTATCGTTCCTGTTTCCGTTGCGGGATTTTCTGCGGAAAGTGGCGTTGCTGCGGAGCAGTTCACCCCATCTGCTTTTGGCGTGCGGATCCGATGGAATTGATTTTCCCGGAGCAGATGCTGCTCTATCGCGTGAAGAGTTGATCACCAATATTCTTGCTGATAACAATAGTGATACAAGACATATGGAGGAGGCAGCATGATATCAGAAATCAGAACACAGTTAACAGCCCACCGCGAAGTCATCGCTCAGATTGAACGGGAACTGGCCCCCCGGATTGCCGACATGGTGACGCTGCTGGTGGAAACGTTCGCAAACGGCGGGAAATTGCTGGTAATGGGAAATGGCGGCTCGGCGGCGGATGCCCAGCATTTTGTGGCGGAAATTGTCGGGCGTTTCAAGATGGAACGCCGGGGGTTGCCGGCGATTGCGCTTTCGACAGATACGTCGATATTGACCGCCATCGGTAATGACTATGGTTTCGACCGGGTGTTTAGCCGTCAGGTTGAAGCATTGGCACAGCCGGGTGACCTGGTCGTCGGAATTTCCACCAGCGGCAATTCTCCAAATGTTCTGCTGGCGCTGAAGCTGGCGCGTGAAAACGGATGCCGTACGGTTGGCCTGCTTGGCAAAGATGGCGGGTCAATAAAGGATGTCTGTGATCTTGCCCTGATAGTACCTACTAATGATACGCCTCGTGTTCAGGAAGGGCATATCACTATCATTCACGTAGTGTGTGATCTGCTTGAAAAAAGCATGTTTTCTTGAACAACAAATGAACCCGCAGGGAGGACGTGTGGACCGTACCACTATAGAAACTCTATTTGCCCATAGTTCTGAAATTCGCTGTCTGGTCATTGGTGACCTGATGCTGGACGAGTACCTGTGGGGGAGGGCGGATCGTATTTCGCCGGAGGCGCCGGTGCAGGTGGTTGATGTTATCCGTGAAGAACTTCGTCTGGGAGGTGCCGGCAATGTTGTGCACAATCTTGCGGCGTTAGGGGCACAGGTTTCAGTCTGCTCCGTCGTTGGCGACGATCAGAACGGCCGCGAGCTGCTGGGGCAGTTTTGTCATCATCATATTGATACCAGTGCGATTTTCCAGGATTCCGCCCGCCGTACCAGCCGCAAAACGAGAGTTGTGGCGGCGCATCAGCAGATTGTCCGCATTGATCGCGAATCACGTGAAGCGGTGCCGGCAGCAGTTGAACGACAACTCTGTCTTTGGGTGGCTGGTCATGCGAGCGAATTTTCGGTTATTGTGCTTTCGGACTACAATAAGGGGGTGCTGACCCCTACTGTTATTGCTGCGGCCATTAATGCGGCAACTGCCGCTGGCATTCCGGTACTGGTTGACCCGAAAGGGTCGGATTATTCCCGCTATGCCGGGGCAACGCTCCTTACTCCCAATCGCAAGGAAGCCGAGGCGGCCTCCGGAATTTCAATCACTGATGTTGCGACCTTGACACAGGCCGCCGGTGTCATTATGAGTGCGGTAGGCTTGCAGCATCTTCTGGTTACCCGCAGTGAGGAGGGGATGTCTCTTTTTTCGCAGAACGGCGAAATTGTCCATATTCCTACAGTCGCCCGCGAAGTTTTTGATGTTTCAGGTGCGGGGGATACCGTGCTTGCCGCACTGGCCGTCGGGATCGCTTCCGGGTTCAGTGTGGTCGAGTCTGCCCGTTTGGCAAATGTTGCTGCGGGAATTGCCGTTGGCAAGCTGGGTACGTCAATAGTTACGCCCCAGGAAATCATCGATACGGTTTCACTGGCCCACAAAGACAGTCATACAAAAATCAAGAGTCTTGATGTGCTTGTCCCGCTTATTGCGGCTGAGAAAAACAGAGGCAAGCGGGTTGTTTTCACCAACGGCTGCTTTGACCTCCTGCATGCCGGTCATGTTAAATACCTGCAGAAAGCACGAAATCTTGGCGATCTGCTGGTGCTGGGGCTTAACAGCGACGCCTCGGTTCGTCGTCTGAAAGGGCCAAAACGGCCATTGATCGACCAGGAGGAACGGGCTCATCTGCTGGCTGCGCTTGATTGCATCGATTATGTTGTGGTCTTTGATGAAGATACTCCGCTTGAGCTGATCTCTGCTCTCAAACCGTATATTTTGGCCAAGGGGGGTGATTATTCTCTGGACGGAGTTGTCGGAAAGGATATCGTTGAATCATATGGAGGTCGGGTCGAGCTGGTAACCTTTGTGGATGGTAAATCAACGACAAATATAATTGAACGCGTGCTCGAACTTTATTCTACGGAATGAAAGCCGAGGATTAATCTGGTTTATTGTCCAGTTTTCTGCTATGAGAACATTTTATTGATCAATGCATTTATAAGCAGGAGCGACTATGGCAGCCAACATGGAACCACGCAGAGAGCTTTGGATTCTTGGTGTTAAACCGGGGTCCGGACGCGAAGAAACGCTTTTGTCATATCTGGAAGCCGGCGGTTATGTCTGTCGAATAGAGCAGTACGACAACCTTGCTGCGGGAAGGCCCTTGGGGGTCGTACTTGATATATCGCCGTTTTCCGATGGTGGCTGGGGCTTGCTGCATACCATTAAAAAGTCCCCTGATACCCGTGATATTCCTGTATTACCTGTTTTTCTCAGTGAAATGGGAAAAGTTGGCGGCGTGTTCCCGGTTGCCGGTTTTTTTACCCTCCCGATAGATGAGACGTACCTCCATGATCGTCTGGCCGTCTATGGCTTGACCGAAGAGGCTGAAACGTGGGATCTACAGTCAATGATAGTTTCAAGATCAGGCGAAGAGGGCCTGACCAAAGCTATTGAATTATTGGGATTTGAAGCCGTCAAAGCGTATACCGGCAAGGAAGCCCTGGCTCTTTCATCAATCCATCCGGTTTATATGGTCTTCAGCAGCCAGATGCTGTCTGATATGTCCGCGTTCGAATTGCAGGAACGGTTTCGCTTATATCCTTACGGCAGTAACACCCCGATTTTTGTTCTGTTAAAGGACGGAATGAAGGAAGGGGAAAAACTTGCCATGAGCAGGGAAATAGCGCACTTGGTGAGGAAAAAGCAACTTACCTGTGAGGAGTTTTTGGGGCATCTTCGTCGCCGGGAATAACCGCAGCCGAAAATTAATAAAAAACAGCCGCTTCCCTTTTCGGGTCAGCGGCTGTTTTTTTGTTTGAAATGGTATGCGTACTAGTGCAGTTGTTCCAAGTCCTTGATTTCAATACTGGCTTTGCTGCGCAGTTCTTTAGCCCATTGATTGAAGCGTTCCTCCGATTTTTTGCGGTAGAGAATTTCTTCAATCTCCGCCTTGACACCTTCAAAAGGCTTAGCTGCTCCTGCCACTCTGGCTTCAAGTTTAATGATGTGCAATCCGATGGGGGTTCTCACCAATTCACTGATTTCACCCGGTTTCAGGGAGAGGATGGCCTTCTCCAGTTCCGGCTGCATGTCTCCCTTTTTAAAGCTTCCCAGATCACCAGCGTCCTTACGGGCTGCCGGGTCTTCAGAAAATTTCTTTGCCAGGTCGGCAAAATCTTTGCCTTCTTTGGCATCAGCCAGAACAGCGAGAGCTGTGGCCTGAGATTTCAGTATTTCCGCCGGAGGCGCTTTTTCCCCCGTTTTAAAAAATATGTGCCGGGCGCGGAAGCTCTCTTCCTCGGTGTACTTTGCCAGATTGGCTGCATAGTAGTCTCGCATCTCGGTCTCGCTCACCAAAACTTTGGCACGAACTTCCATGCTCACCAGTTTCAGCTTTTCGAGCTGTTCCTGAAGCTGAGTCCGGTACTGGTCAAAAGAAAGGCCCTGGCTGGCCAGAGCCGTCACCAAAGCTTCTTGTGAAGGAATGTTGTTCTGCTTGCGGACATCATCTATTGCCTGACGGATTTCTTCTTCGGAAACTCGAATATTCAGTTCCTTAATTTTTTGCTCGGTCAGACTCTTTTCAATCAGGTGATCAAGGACGGTGCGGCGGATTTTGGCCCGGTCTGCGTTATTTAAGGTGCCTTTCTTCTCCGCATCGTTGATCGCAGGCACTGATTCCCGGTTGAGCTCATTCAGGGTAATGACAGCATCATTGACAATTGCCGCAATAGCATTGATTTCTTTTCCGGTTTTTTTAGCAGTGTCAGAAGTGGGGGCTGTTGCCCCCAACGCGAGTGTTGCTGCCATCGGATCTTTGGAAACAGTTGAATCGTTGCCGGCACATCCAACCAGTACAAGCAGGGCCAGAGAAGTTGTCACCGCTGCCAAGGTATGGTGTTTCATGGGGGAGCTCTTTTCTTCAGAAAGATGTCAAAACCGGAAGGGGGAATAAACCCGCACTTCCGGTCTGATTTGGTTAAAACCTGTCGGTAACTGGATTGACGGTCGCTATTTCTTTTCGGGTGCTGCCGGTTTTGCGGCTTCTGCCGGTTTCTTTGCGTCCGCTTTCGGCTCTTCCTTATTGCCGCCGATGGTGTTCAGCACATCTTCTTTTATCGAAATCTTGGCGGTCTTTTTCAACTCATCCTTGATCTTCTGAAAAATTTCCTGCTGCTTCGTCGGCATAATGGCAGCTTTAATCTGGTCTTTGACCTCTTCCAGAGGGCGGATGCCAGCTGCACGCTTACCGGTCAGTTTAATAATATGGAAGCCGAAATCGGATTTAACAACATCTGAAATCTGACCTTCCTTAAGAGCAAGGGCTGCTTTTTCAAATGCCGGCACCATGCTTCCTTTACCGAACCATCCCAGATCGCCACCTTTGGCAGCAGAGGAATCCACGGAGCTTTTTTTGGCAAGTTCTTCAAAATTTCCACCGGACTTCAGTTTAGCTGCGATGTCTTTTGCTTCGGCCTCGGTTTTTACCAGGATGTGGCTGGCTTTGATTTGTTCGCCGGCTTTGAACTTATCTTTGTTCTGCTCATAGAACTTTTTCAAATCTTCATCAGAAACTTTGGAGTCAGCCTCAACTTTTTTCTTGAGGAATGATTCAACGATCAGACGTTTTCTGAGATCCTGCAGTTTCTCCTCAATTTCAGGGCCCTTGTCGAGTCCGTCTTTGGATGCCTGCTGTAGAATTAACTCGCGAATGACGATTGTATCCAACATCTCCTTACGCCCCTGAGGTGTATCGGCCATAGCTTTCAGATATTCGGGCAGATTTTTCAGCTCACGCTCAAAATCTCCTGTGGTGATTGTACCACTGTTTACTTCTGCCAGCACTTTTCCCTCTTTTTTCCCTTCACTCTTTGATCCGCCGGAATTGGAGCCGCCCTGGCAGCCTACAAGTGCTGCCATACAGAGTGTGGCTGTAATCAGTTTCGTAGTGGTAATGATTTTCACGTTCATGCTCCTTTGAGTTGATAATATGGTTGAATGTAAACCCGTAAAAACTAGCATATCAGGCTGGTCGTTGCAACATTATTTCGCGACAATAACAAAGGACATTCTTGCGTATCTGGACGAAGAATTACGCGAAGTAAGAATACTCGGCAGCGGAAAATTCATTAAAGAGTTACGTCAAATGCGAGAGCTTGATGCTAAATTCTCGCTAGTGTAGACAATCAGAGAAATAGTCACAGCGATTTGTCGCCACTTGTTAGTGAAGTATCATCTGCCATTTGGCGGTTCGCCTGATGGGGCACCATGGAACCGAGGTCGGCTAACAGTTAAATCTCCTCCGTGCCGGGGTCAGTGTGGTCGCTGACAGCGTGGGGGGACTGACAGCTACTGGCGACTCGAAGGTGTTTACGTTAGTAGATAAATATACACGTCCCCGGAGACCCCCTATATATTTAAGTTCCACATTTTTTCATAGATTGAAAAATTAAGGTTTATTTTTTTAAATATGTTGGATACAATGAACCGTTTTAAATATTCTTGCTGCGCGCAGCTATGGAGCTTAGTGAAGTGTGTTCACGTTCATGGTTCGAGTCGGGCAACCTTAGGGGGAAGCATGTCAGATCAGAATGATTATGTAATTTTTTCAGCGAGTAAAATTAAGGCCCATAAAAAGAGTGGGTACTGGTCGAACGAAACTGGATGGTGTGGAATGTATAAGGCGACACGGTTCAGCAAAAAGGAGATCGTAGCCAATGGCCTGCTTCCGTTCCATGCCGGATGTGATGCCGAGTGGGTGCTTGCCCGAGACAAATGAAGAAGCGTGATCCATCAGAAGGGATTGTAAAGCTAGTAAAAACCGGGGGAACAACACCCCCCGGTTTTTTTACGCAGGAGGTGCTGATGCCTCTTGCCGTATCTCAGATACTCGTATTCACTTGATTTAGTAGATTGAGAGTGGTCGTTTACTAACTTCGCTTTAAGTTCGAGTTAATCAATAAATAAACTTTGTCCCTCGAAACCCTCCACAACCAAACGGGAGGACCGCTCAAAGCTTCGCGGGTCAGGCAAAGCCTTCGAGGGTCGCGACATGAACGTGAGAGGATTTTGCTTGCGATTAAAGTCTGGTGCGCTACAATGTATCGCCGAATTATCCGGTGATCAGAACGCGTTCTCCGCTGCACTATAACCATACAAAAGAAATGATGTGATTGTGACTCACTCCTCTTCGTCTGCACTTGCCACTCTTGGTGAATTTGGCCTGATCTCCCGCATTACCTCCGGTGTCGTTGCTCATGAAGGAGTAATTACCGGTATTGGCGATGATGCCGCAGTGACCGTGTCTCCATCAGGTATGCACCTGTTGACTTCCACTGATATGCTGCTGGAGGATGTGCATTTTCGCCGCTCCTGGCATGACCCTTACCGTCTGGGGCGCAAATCACTGGCCGTCAGCATTTCCGATATTGCGGCCATGGGGGGCGTTCCCCGCCGGGCATTGCTCTCCCTGGCGATTCCTTCTGACCTTCCCCTTGATTTTATAGATGAAATAATGCGCGGTTTCCTTGCGATGGCATCTGAACATCAGGTTGCCCTGATTGGTGGTGATACCTGTGCATCTCGGTCCGGCCTGGTTATTTCCGTGACAATTATGGGAGAACAGCATCCCGACAAGATCGTTCGGCGCTCCGGGGCCCAGCCGGACGATGATATCTGGGTAACCGGAACGTTGGGGGATGCGGCGCTTGGGTTGAAACTTGTCGAGCGGGGCTTCGACTCCACTCAGCCACCTTGTTCTCAGCCATCTGGTTCGGCCAAACAGGATTCACGTTCCCAGAGCGGTTCACGTTCCCTGAGCGGAGTCGAAGGGGCAGATGCCCTTATCTCCCGACTGCTTGACCCTGTTCCCCGTGTTTCCGTTGCCCTTGCTCTGACTGAAGCCGGGTTGCCTACCGCGATGATTGACATCAGCGATGGCGTTTTGGCTGATTACGGCCATATTGCCGAACAATCCGGCGTTGGCGGCAGCATCATCATTGACGACCTGCCGCTTTCCTCCGCGTTTCGCTCCTGCCCGGCACATTTCCCCGTTCTTCCTCACCAGATGGCACTTTCCGGAGGAGAAGATTACGAACTCTGTTTCACCGCCCATCGCTCCAACCGGCAAAAAATTGTCGATTGCGTGAAAAAGTGTGGCGTTGCGGTGACACGTATTGGTATAGTGTCAAGCTGTGCCGGAGTGGTCGCTGTCAACCAGGACGGAACCCCGTTTAGCATCAGGAATGAAGGTTTTAACCACTTTACATAACTAACACGAAAGGATTTTCCATGCATCACATCATGATTCCCGCAGACAAGGCCCGGCGCTGTTCCGACGCCATCCGAATTCTCTCCGCCGAAGCGGTTGACCGGGCTAATTCCGGCCATCCCGGTCTTCCGATGGGGGCCGCAGACTGTGCAGTAGCTCTGTGGGGTAATTTTCTCGAATTTAATCCCGATGATCCACGCTGGCCTAACCGGGACCGATTTATTCTTTCAGCCGGTCATGGCTCGATGCTTCTTTATTCGCTGCTGCATCTGTTCGGTTTTGACCTGCCGATGGATGAAATCAAAAACTTCCGTCAGTGGGGGAGCAAGACTCCGGGTCACCCGGAATTCGGTCATACTGTCGGCGTCGAAGTTACTACCGGCCCACTGGGTCAGGGTTTCGCAAATGGCGTCGGCATGGGAATCGCTTCCAGAATGGCCGCTGAACGATTTAATACGTCTGACTTCAAGCCGGTTAACCACTACATTTACACCCTGCTTGGCGACGGATGTTTGCAGGAAGGGATTAGCTACGAGGCCGCTGCTTTGGCAGGTCACCTCAAACTGGGAAACCTGATTTACATCTATGACAGCAACAGTATCACCATTGAAGGAAAAACCGATCTGGCCTGGTCGGAAGATGTAGAGGGCCGTTTTATAGCCAGCGGGTGGCATGTACAGAAGGTTGATGGCCACAACAACGACCAGATTGTGGCAGCCATCGCAGCCGCCAAGGCTGAAACCGGCAAGCCTTCGATCATCATCGCTACTACTCACATCGCCTTTGGCAGCCCCAAGTGTCAAGGATCGTCCGGTGCTCACGGATCGCCGCTCGGTGCAGATGAGATTGCCGCTACCCGTGCCAATCTTGGTTGGGATGTCGCTCCGTTCGTAATACCACAGGATGTCCGGGATACCTGCCAGCAGCGCGTCGAAGAAGTGAAACAGCACTACGCAGCCTGGCAGCGCGGTTTCGAAACCTGGCACGCCTCCAACCCTGAAAAATCGAAACTGTGGGATAAGATGTGGCATAAACATTTGCCGGCGAACCTGTCTGAAGAACTGCTGGCGGTTATCGCCGGCAAGGATGGCGCAACCCGGGCACTTTCCGGAACCGTTCTGCAGAAGGTGGCGGAGCTGATCCCCTCTGTTGTTGGCGGTTCGGCTGATCTGTCCCCATCCAATAACAGCGATATTAAAGGGGCTTCGTCAATTCAGGCCGCCAGCTTTATCGGGCGCAATCTGCACTTCGGTATTCGTGAGCATGCCATGGGTGCGATCCTGAACGGTATGGCACTGTATGGCTGCTTTATTCCATATGGCGCGACGTTCCTGGTTTTTGCCGACTACTGCCGTCCGGCGGTGCGCCTCTCTGCCCTGATGAACCAGCAGGCAATCTATATCTTTACCCATGATTCCTTCTTTGTCGGTGAAGACGGTCCGACTCATCAGCCGATCGAGCATGTTGCCTCGCTGCGTCTGATTCCCGGACTACAGGTTATCCGTCCTGCTGACGGAGTTGAAACTGCGCTTGCCTGGCAGGCCGCTCTTCAGTACAGCGGCCCGACAGCGTTGATTCTGACCCGCCAGAAACTTCCGGTCATAGCACGATCATCATCTTTCATTCCGGCAGACGCGCTCAAAGGGGGCTACACCGTAACTTCACCGGAGGGCATTCCCGATGTGGTTATTATGGCCAGCGGCTCAGAAGTTCATGTGGCGGTGGAAGCAACAGCATTGCTTGCTTCACAGAATATAAAAGCCCGCGTTGTCTCCGTTCCGTGCCTGGAAACATTCCTTGCCCAGCCGGCAGAATATCGCAGTCAGCTTCTTCCTGCCGGTGTTCCGCGTGTGGCTTTTGAGGCCGGTCGAGGTATGCCTTGGGGGAGTCTGATCGGATGTGACGGGCTGTTTATCGGCATAGAGCATTTCGGCGCTTCAGCTCCGGACAAGGTGCTGGCCGAACAATTCGGATTTACGACACCGCAGGTGGCCACCAAAATTGCGGCATTTGTCAAAAAATCGGTTTAGTGCTTCCATGGAACTGATTGAACAATTAAAAAAACCGCTGCTCTTTTCCGGTTTGAAAGATGCTGATCTTGCCGAGCTGGCTGCGATTACGGTGCGCCGGACTTTCAGAAAGGGCGAAACTCTCTTCTGCGAAGGGGAAGAGGCAACCGGCTTTTATCTGCTGGTATCCGGCAGCATCAAGCTCTGCCGTATGTCGCCGGATGGGCGCGAGAAAGTGCTCCATTTTGTCAAGCCGCGCGAAACCTTTGCCGAAGCAGCATTTTTTGGTGACGGCAAATATCCGGCTGAAGCCCGTGCCATGGAAGCGGGGGATGTCCTCTATTTGCCGCGGCAGGGCTTCATGGAGCTTATGAGCAATAATCCCAACTTCGCCCTGAATCTGGTGGTATCGCTTTCACTCATGCTGCGGCAGTTTGCCCGCCAGATTGAGGAACTCTCCTTTGCTGATGTTACTTCGCGGCTGGCCTCCTTCCTTGTGCGTCGTGCCGCCGAGAGCTCGACCAGTTTCGGCGGCATTACTTATATTGATCTGGGGATTAGAAAAGGCGAGCTGGCCTCCCGGTTGGGTACCGCCAGCGAGACGATTTCACGCACCTTCAAGAAGCTGAAGGAAGAGGGGATCATTGAAGTTCAGGGGAATCGGGTGGTCGTGCATCAAATGGATAAACTTGAAAAAATGTCGGAACGTCACGAGTAGAACGGAGACAATGTAATGCTGATAGTTATGAACCATAACGCCACTCAGACCGATGTTGATGCCATTAGCAGAATAGTGCAGGAGATGGGTTTCAGAGCTGAACCTATTCCGGGAAGTGAACGAACTGCCATCGGAGTTCTGGGAAACCACGGTTATGTGGATGATAGTAAAATACTGGAACTGCCGGGAGTACAGCGCGTGATCCATGTTTCCAAACCCTATAAGCTGGTTTCGCGCGATTTCCATCCGGAAGATACCATTGTTGACGTAGCGGGTGTCAAAGTCGGACAGGGATGCCGCCCTGTTGTGGTCGGCGGTCCTTGCGCAGTGGAAAGCGAGGAACAGATTGTTAAAACGGCCCTCTTCGTCAAAAAAACCGGGGCCGATATGCTTCGCGGTGGCGCTTTCAAGCCGCGCACCGGGCCGCACACGTTCCAGGGGTTGCGCGAAGAGGGTTTGCGGCTCTTGGCGATTGCCGGAAAAGCGAGCGGTCTGCCGATAGTGACTGAAATAATGAGCCCCGATTATGTCGGATTAGTCGCCGAATACGCTGATCTGCTACAGGTCGGCGCCCGCAATATGCAGAACTTTGACCTGCTGCGCGAATTGGGCAAAATCCGTAAGCCGATACTTTTAAAGCGCGGCATGAGTGCCACGGTTGAAGAGTTTCTTGCCGCTGCCGAATACATTCTGGCGGAAGGGAACGACCAGGTCATTCTCTGTGAACGGGGCATCCGTACATTTGAGACGGCGACCCGCAATACGCTGGATCTTTCGATAGTGCCGCTGATCAAGGAACTGTCGCATCTGCCGATCATGGTTGATCCATCTCACGCCACCGGCAAGCGCTCTCTGGTTGCGCCGATGGCCGAAGCTGCACTGGTTGCCGGAGCGGATGGAGTGCTGGTTGAAGTTCATCCCGAGCCGGAAAAGGCGCTTTCCGATGGACCTCAGTCGTTGACTTTTCCGGGTTTTGAGAAAATGATGAACGAAATTGGACATCTGACACTTTTTCTGCAGAACCGCTGATTCGCGTATACGAAACATCTTGAATTCTTCAATCCATCGGAGTAATAATTAGTCGTAACGTTGTTCTCTCTACCCTGCCCGTTGGTTGATGCGCCCGGGCGGAATGCTAAAAAAATCGGGGGTCGCTCCCTGCTGTGGTGTGCTGCCTTCAGTACGCGGGTTTGCCTGAAACAGTAAACTGATTCCCACAATTAAGGAACTCGCCGGAGGCCCTTAAAATTAACGTCAGGGTGGAGAGAATGTAGATAAGGGGATGCCGAAAGGCGTCCCCTTTTTTTTGACTGATTTTTAACAGCCGTCTATCATGAGCCGAAATGTGTTCATGCCTCAACACCCTTGACGTCTCGGGTGCCGAGGATTATATGTAGATAATTCCAACTCCGGGTACAAGAGGCGCAGATGAAGGGTCATAGTCTAATCGAGTCAATCGGCTCAACTCCAATCGTTGAAATCACATCCACGGGTACGAAGCCGGGTATCAGGATTCTGTTGAAATTGGAAGGGAACAACCCCGGTGGTTCGATCAAGGATCGTCCGGCGCGTCAAATGATCCTGGCTGCAGAGAAAAGCGGCGAATTGACCCCGGAAAAGATTATTCTGGAGCCGACATCGGGTAACACCGGTATTGCCCTTGCCATGATCGCAGCAGCGAGAGGGTATCGGATAAAGCTGGTCATGCCCGCCTGCGTCAGCGTGGAGCGGCGCAGCGTGCTGGAAGCGTATGGCGCGGAGATAGTCCTGTCGCCGGGCTGCGAGGCTACCGACGGGGCGATTCGTCTGGCTCACAAAATATATGGAGAAAGCGCCGGCATTTATTACATGCCCAACCAGTACGCCAATCCGAATAACGTCCTGGCGCACTACGAAACAACCGCTCCGGAGATTATGCGCCAGACAAATGGCACCATCACCCACTTTGTGGCCGGTATGGGAACGAGCGGCACCCTGATGGGGGTTTCAAGGTATTTTCGGGAAACCAGGCCGGAAGTGCAGATTGTCGCTGTCGAACCGGTGCTGGGCCATAAAATCCAGGGACTGAAAAACATGCAGGAAGCGATAATTCCCCCTATTTACGATCCGCATGCCTGTCATCGCAAGCTCGTTGTAGAGGACGATGATGCTTTTGAAACCGCCAGAATGCTCGCGATGCGGGAGGGGATTTTTTGCGGTATGTCCGGTGGGGCTGCTGTAGCCGGAGCGCTCAGGCTGGCAGCTGAACTGGAATCAGGCGTGATTGTCGTCATAATTCCTGACCGAGGCGACCGCTATCTGAGCACTAACCTCTTCAAATCGATGTGTGCTCAATGTCCACCGTAGGTTCACTCTATTCACAAGGAGAATCCACCATGAAGAGAATTGTTATGGCAGTACTGGCGCTGTTCCTTTTCAGCAGCGTCGCATGTGCAGCAGGTCTTGACGACTTCCTGAAGAACCTCAACATTCAGGCACGGGCCGATATGAACGGCTTTTCAGCCAAAGTAAGTGCCCAGTTCGGTGTTCCAACCGTCCAGGTCCGGGCCATAATTGATACGGTCAAGGAACCGGCCGATGCCTTCATGTGTCTCCAGCTCGGTCAATGGACGCAGAAACCGCCCGAGCAGGTAGTAAAAGTCTATAATGCCAACCAGGGCAAAGGGTGGGGAGTAATCGCCAAAAGTATGGGCATCAAGCCGGGTTCCGCCGAGTTCCATGCTTTGAAGCGCGGCGATCTCAAATTTGGTGGTAGTGCGGCCGGAGAACCGGCTGAAGGGCCGGGCAAGTCAAAGGGTAAGGGCAAAGGGCATAACAAGTAGATCAGCTCTGATGATGAATGATTCGATAGCTGAGCGCAGGGCGGAAGTAAACTTTTGAAGTCAGAAGTTGACGAGGAACATCATGAGGATAATGATAACACTTCCGCTGTGCGCTCTGATTGTGATTGCAGCTGTAATACAGCTTTTACTGCCGTTGGAGTCCCGCGCAGATTTTTTCAAGTACAAGGATGATAGCGGAGCGCTCATCATCACTGACCGGCTGGAAAACGTCCCGAAAAAGTACCGCAACCGGGTAAAGGTTGTGTGGGATGCTGATCTGGAGGCGAAGGATCCCGTTGCCAAGCGGCGTACAGCCGCTAAAGAACTGGATGAAAAACAGTACGCTACTCAAAAGTCTCAGCAGGAAGTGGCGGAAAAGAAGAAAGCATCTAAAAAAGAGAAAATACTGGTAATCGAACTGGATGAGAAAACCGGCCAGGTTATTCGTCGTTTTGAATAGATAAACCTGACCTCCGCATCAAACTCCAAGTCCTATCTATAGCGCCTTCTGCGACTTCTCCCGCATCATCAGATAAAAAAGCCCCAGTGTTGCCAAAACCACACATCCGGCGGAACCAAAACCGAGTGGATAACCGATCCGTTTCAGAGCGAAACCCATAACAGTTGCGCCGGACATCATGCCGAGGTAGATGCAGCTGTTATACATCCCCATGGCCATACCCCGTTGCACGGCAGGAACCAGTTCTGCGATCAGAGCGCCGATAGCGGTGAAGGTCAGGGCCATGCCGACTCCCATGACGACGGCACAGACGATCAGTTGCGGGAGTTGCGCTGCCTGCCCCAGTGCCGCCAGTGCCACCGCCAGACAGAATAGCCCGACCGCCACAAGCCAGCGGCGGTCGCAGCGGTCTGCAAGGCTGCCGATTGGTACCCTGCCCACCACATTGGTAATGGCCTGAGCGGCAAACACCAGACCGACCTGGGCCGGGTCATGCCCCAACTTTGAAGCATACAGCGGAATAAAGGTCAGGAACACGCCGAAGCCGATGCAGCTGCCGCCGGTCGCCAGCAGACAGGCAAGCAGACGGCGGTTGTGCAATAATTCGAAGCTGGCTGCCAAAGCAACGTGCAACTCCGTTTTGTGGCGGGGAGGCCCCTCCGGCAGTGCCAGCAACGCCAGCAGAGTCACCCCGGCCAGCAGAACTCCGGAGACAAAAAACACCTCGCGCAGTCCCGACGTTTTTGCCAGATACCCGCCGGTAGCGGGTCCCAGCGTCATGGCGATATAAATGGCGGTCGTGTACCAGCCATAGGCCTGACCAAGCCGGTGAGACGGCATGACATCGGCCACCAGCGACAGCATGCCGGGGGCAAAGGCTGCCAGACCGGCGCCGAAGAGAACATAGGCTGCAGCCATCTGTCCCGGTTGGTGGCACTGGGTCACCAGTAGCGACGAGAGTGCCGTTGCGGTTACACCGGCGATAATCGGCAGTTTGCGTCCGGTGCGGTCGGCCAGCAGACCGGCGGGAATAGACAGTAGTCCGGCGGTAAGCATGAAGGCGCCATTGATGGTGCCGACCTGGGCCGGGCCTGCTCCCAGCGAGGCGGCAAGCAGCGGCATGACCGGGATACGCAGATACGAGCTGAAAAAAGCTGCGAAGCCGATCAGGCAGAGGAGCAGAAATGGCGTGAGGCTCGGTACTTTTCCTGTCATGGTGATACCATCTGTTTTTCAAAATGTTTTCTATCCGTGACGATCAATACGCAGCCGATAGCCACTACAATTGCTGCCAACAGCAGTGGCAATGTGAAGTCACCATGTTGGTCGGCCAGTATTCCCGCAACGGGCGGGCCGATCACTTGTCCGGCGCCAAAACATGCAGTCAGTATAGCGGCGGCTCTGCGTCCTTCGGTTCCGGAACGACGTACGCCTTCGGCCATAACCAGCGCTACAATTCCGAGAAAGGTGCCGCCGAAGATGATCGCTGCCAATCCGGCTCTGAAAATACTTCCGGCACCGATACTCAACAGTATGCCGAACGCTTGCAGCAGGTAGGCAGAAGCCAGTGCATAGCGAACGCCGATCCGGATAGCGATCTGCTGCCACAGGATGGTAGAAGGCGCCGCAGCCAGCCCGACAGCGATCCAGCTCCAGTGCGCAAACCCGCTCAATCCGGGAGTATGGGCGATCATCGTAACCAGGAACGTGGCACTTACTATATAGCCGACCCCCTCCATGAAATAGGCTGGTGCCAGTCTGCTCAGGCCGGTAAGCCGACCCGCAGGCTTTTCCATTGCATTTGGCACATGGATAGCCACATGCCGTTTTCCGGCCACGGTGATGCCGATGAGGGCCAGCAGACCGGAAAGCGCCCCCATCCCGAGCCAGGCGCCGCTCCAGCCGCCAATATGATCCAGAATGTAAACGGCTGCGCCGCTGAGCGCAATTCCCATACCTATGCCACCGTAGAGGGCGCTTCCCCAGTGGCTATGACGATGGTATGCCAGGCTTTCGCTGACTTCGATCGCAATCAAAACAAATAGTATCGCGCTGGAGCCGCCGGCCAGCAGGCGCAGAGAGCCCCACCAGAACGGTGAATGAGTCAATCCCATCAGAGTTGTAGTGGCAATGCAGATAATCAGGGCACCCAGGTTGACGGCGGTGTTTCGGAGTACCCGGGGCCAGAACGCACACACAATGGCCCCTGCAAGATATCCCACATAGTTGAGGGAAGCGAGGCCGCCGGCCACACTATGGCTCAGGCCCAGGTCCCGCTGCATCAGGGGGAGAATCGGCGTGAAAGCAAAGCGGCCGATCCCCATGGCCACCATCATGCCGAGAATGCCGCCTGCAAGTACCCGCACGGCCGAGCTTCGCAGCGGTTCGTGATGGATGTCATGTGAAGATTTATGTGTATTCATTTCAGTGGTCAGCTACCTGATTTTTCGGGATCAGCCGTTTTTTTCCATAATCGTCAATCGCCACATAGGTGAAGGAAGCTTCCGTGACTTTAAAAAACGGGTCCTCGTTCTGGTGTTTGACCTTCCATAAACAGGGCTTCACCCACACCTCCAGCCGAACGGTTATGGAAGTATTGCCGACTCTCATGACCTTGCCGTAGCAGCAGACCACGTCACCGACATTTACCGGTTTGATGAATTTCATTGAATCGACAGCGACGGTAGCAGCGCGTCCACCGGTCGCTTCTATCACCATCATGCCCCCGGCAATATCCATTTGCGACATGATCCAGCCGCCGAAAATGTCACCGTTGCCGTTTGTGTCACCCGGCATCGGTGAGGTGCGAAGAAGAAGTTCTCCATCAGGATATTCAGGATTGTTGCCCACGGATATCTCCTTAATAGTGCTGTAAAATTGCATTTGTATTCCTGCTTTGATTTTAGCGTAAGTCATTGGCTCATGCTACTCATTAAGTATAGCGGTTTATCTTTTGAGGTGCGTGCCGATAAGTAAAGTGTGCATTTGTGAGGGCATCCATTATGGAATTGTCTGCTGTTGTAAATAAATATGATGTGCCATTGACGCGCACCGAGAGAAGCCTGGTTGGCCAGATTCCTGATGGAACTTCCACTGTTTCTGATGACCGCTATGATCAGCAGATGAAGGTTCTGGTCGCAGCTCGTGAAGCGCTTAAACAGCTGCCGGACAGGAAGACAATGGAGCGGCAAAGTAAAATGGACAAGGCTGGCATGTTGAAGGATCGTCTGAAAATGCTGCGTCAAATGATTCAGTTTATGAGCCCCGGTGCGGTAAAGTCATTGATTGTTGAGATGAAGCAGATTTCAGCTCAGATAACTTCTCTTACTGGTGAAAACGGCGGTCTGCAAGGTGGCGGGAATGTCGGTGTCATGACCGAATCGGCCAGCGGCGCTGAAACTCCCCCTGAAATGGCACAGGCAGCCAGCGTTGACAATCTAGGTTCAGGGGATCCGCATGAACAGCCGGTTTTATCCGGCACAGTTCAGGCGGATAGCATTAAAAGCGGGAGCAGAAACCCGGAAGATCGTCAGTTGAAAGAAACGGTTGAAGAACTGAAGTCTCTCTATAAATTGGTGCTTGCGGCGCTGAAACGAAAACAGCAGCAGAGTGGCGGGCATACTTCTCAGCAGGAACTTCGACGATACGTTGATGTGCCTGATAATGGCGGTATTGTTGCGTTAAAGGTATAAATCTGCCCGGTTGTTCTGGAAGAAAAGCACCCGCTGTCTTTCATTTGGATAAACCTCGGGCGCCAACCAAGATACTCCGAGGTAAAGCCGGCGATCTCCCAATTCTCGGCTGGCACATATGAGAATAGATTTGCTACATGGTCTAAAGCTCTTAGCGTATTTGTAGTTTGGGTCAACTCTGACTCACCAAATCTGCCCACAAGCCCGAATGAAGAACTTGGAGCCGTTTGCACCTCACCTAACATCGATTTAACAAAACGGCGCACACGGCGTGAAATATCAGATCGCCAAAGATTCCGAATCTTAGTAAGGGACGGCTTCAGATGCAAGTCTTGCGGTGTGAGCCCATTAAACCTGCCTGGAACGGAATTGCACGTTGATCATATATTGCCTTGGTCAAAAGGTGGAGAAACCACTGATGATAACCTTGAAACCAAGTGCAAACAATGCAATCTAGGCAAGGGAAACGCATTCAATGCCTAACACGCCATTAGACGCGGACGCGCCAATAAAACTGGCTCGCCGTTCACTGGCGAAGCCGTTATATCGAACCGAAAAACCGAATTAAAACCGAAAGACCATCCAGCCATCTAAAAATTTCCCTTCCTCACCGAAAATAATACTTGATTATTTTAAAAGCTAAATTTATAGTTAGATATAAATTTACTATAGGAGGTAATAGGATATGAAAACTGTGAACCAATTACAAAATCCATTCCGACCTGGTGCCGGTCATATGCCCCCATATCTTGCCGGGAGAGAACCAGAAATCAAAGAGTTCAATATTCTATTAAAACAAGAAGTGATACTAGAAAACATGGTACTTACCGGGTTAAGAGGTGTTGGAAAAACAGTGCTGTTGGACACTTTGAAACCATTAGCGATTCGGAACGGCTGGTTATGGGTGGGAACAGACCTTTCGGAATCTTCAAGTTTGTCAGAAACAAATATGGCTATCAGGCTTTTAACGGATCTCTCGGTTGTTACTTCAACTATTGTAACTGGTGTGACAGAAGTACAAGAAATGGGTTTTGGTGCAAATTCTCATAAAATCCCTCGTGCTTTAAATTACTCGACACTACACAACATTTTTAATGAGACTCCTGGACTTGCCGCCGACAAATTAAAGCGTGTACTCGAAATTGTTCATGCTTACTTGAGCAGTGTTACATCCATCAATGGCTTAATTTTTGCGTATGATGAAGCTCAAAACCTAACTGACCATGCCGCTAAAGATGAGTATCCTTTATCGTTACTTCTCGATGTATTTCAGTCGATACAAAAGAAAGGGATTAAGTTTGCGCTAGTATTGGCTGGATTACCTACTTTGTTTCCCAAACTGGTAGGTGCCAGAACCTTTTCTGAAAGAATGTTCAGAGTGGTATTTTTGGATCGGTTAAAAGATGCTGCTAGCAAAGATGCTATAATAAAACCCATTGAACAACAAAAATGCCCAATTTCAATGACCGATGAATCAATAAAATCAATTGTAAATATTTCGAAAGGATACCCGTATTTTATACAGTTTATATGTCGAGAGGTGTTCGATATTTTTGTGCAACATCATAATGCAGGGAAACAACCTCCAACAGTACCAATGGAAGAAATACTTAGAAAATTAGATACAGATTTTTTTGCTGGCAGATATGCTAGAGCTACTGATAGACAAAGAGAATTATTGAAACTCATATCTAACATCAGCCATGCAGACAGCGAGTTTACCGTACAAGAGGTTGTTGCATTATCAAAATTTGATATGGACAAGCCTTTTAGTAGTAGCCATGTAAATCAAATGTTGAATACACTTTCTGATGCAGGTCTTGTTTATAAAAATAGACACGGAAAGTACTCATTTGCCGTTCCATTGTTGGGCGAATTTATAAGAAGGCTTGCAAAACAAGACTCATAATTGTCAAAGAGGAAACTAAGGAGGAAACTAAGGGGACGTACTTAAAAAGTTGGAGGAAACTAAGGGGACGTACTTAAAAAGTTAATTTGCGAGAGAAAAAAGGCTGATTAGTAAAGTTTTAAAGAACGACCCCAGCGTTTTATTTTCTCCGTTTGAAAATGAAGTTTCTTGCCTTAAATGCAAAATGCGTTATCGAGGAATTAATGAGCAGCAGGAAGTGAAATGGCCGACGTGTTAAAATAGCTTTGTTGCTCTAACATAAAAGCATATGTATACTGAAACGCACAATCTGGATTGAAAGAGGGGTATCCAACTATGCAACCTATCCGCCAAATAATTAATGATGCACCACCCTCGTTCCAACTGCCAGTGGAACTTCATCACAAAAGGCTGGAGATAATTATCTGGCCGCTTTCCGAACAAGCGTCGCCAGTACCACGATCATTTAAGTCTTTACTCATGAAAATGCCAAATGTCGGAAACGATAATGATTTCGCACGACAGCGCGATTTTGGTCGCGGAGGCGAAAAATGGGATTTCTGATTGACACGAACGTGCTTTCGGAACTGCGCAAAGGTTCAAAGATGGATAAGAACGTGCGAGAATGGTTTGAAGCGGTTCCGTCGGATAGTCTTTATCTTTCAACTCTGGTAGTCGGAGAAGTTCGCCACGGAATTGAGCTATTACGCCGCCGCGATCCTAAAGCCGCCATACGTCTGGATACTTGGCTTGCCGAAGTGCAGAAAGATACTGGTGACCGGATTCTACCAATTACAAATGAAATTTCCGAGCAGTGGGGTCGTTTCGGTATCCCAGATCCAGTTTCTGTAATTGACGGCCTAATAGCTGCTACGGCAATGGTTCATGGCCATATTCTGGTGACACGCAACGTTCGAGATATTGAGCAAACAGGTGTGAACTTCATCAATCCTTTCAACCAGAAAAAAACAGTCTGATATGTCTCAACCTCTCAGAAGGGGAAGCTAAGGGGACGGGGAAGCTAAGGGGACGTACTTAAAAAGTTAATTTGCGAAAGAAAAAAGGCTGATTAGTAAAGTTTTTATGAATGTCACCAGCGTTTTCCAAGAAGGCTGCATCTTCGGATGTAGCCTTTTTTGTGCCAAAAGTATTTGAGGCTTGCTATACTTGCTAAGTATGACTGAGGCTTGATAGATAAGGGGTTGATCAAGATAATGAATATTATGTTTCCATGGCTAGCAGCCCGTGCCGCATGGTCTTTAGCAGCATCTGGTTACGCTGGGGAGCCACCCTTGACGGTGTTAAAAAAACAAAGCCGTTATGTGCTTGCAGCCATAATTCATCCAAAAGCTGTCCTGGATTGGCTTCGTGTTATTGAAACAACTGAGCTGGGCAAGTATTCCAGACTTAACCAGCGGTTGGCACTAAAGCCGCTGAGAGTATATATGTCGCACAAATGGGGAATTAACCAAAAGATAAAAGTGCTCACAGATACATATACGTTTATACAAGTATTCGGCAAACCCCTTCAGAATGCTTTGTTAAAATCTGAGGGGATCATGCTGGCTCATATTCCTGTGGGTAGGGAATATGACGCACAGATACTATTAGGACATGACAATACATTTCGCAAGGAAGGGGAGTTACTTATTTCACTTCGCTGTACCGAACTTGGTGGAACAATCATCTCCCTGGTTTTTTCTTTTGAATATGAAAAAGATGGTAAATTAGCAATGTATATTGGTTGTATTCAAGGACGTAATGGCGCTGATAATAAGCCAATTACAAAAGCAATGCATGGCCTCTGGCCTAGAGCTTTCATTGTATATGTTGCCCAAGAGCTTGCTTGCGCCGTAGGTGTTACATACATTTATGGAGTAGGGAATGCTATTCATTCTCATAAAAAGAAGCACCTTATCTATATACCTTCTCGTTATGAACTATCTTTTGATTATGATTCGCTCTGGATGGAGTTGGGAGGCAGGTTATTGCCCGATGGATGGTATAGCGTACCTTTGAAGCTTGAACGCCGTTCGAATGAAAGTATGAAGTCGAATAAACGACCAATGTATACCCGACGTTATGCCATGCTTGATCATGTCTCTACTCAAATATGTACCGCATTTTCACCTCGCCAAACTCTATGATGTTTTACCGTCGAGAGCAGACATTTAACCGTTTAGTCCAGTTGCTGCCTCGCAGGGGAATTATTTTCATCTCCCCGGAATGTCGTAGTTGCCAATTCATTAAAATCTGATATTATCAGACATTCTTTTACAACATGAATGAATCTATAAATATAGAGCAGAGGGGTCCGAAGTATGGCAAAGATTCTTATAGTAGATGACTCGGTAGTAGCCAGGATGAGTTTAAAGAGTTGTATCCCAAAGGATCAGGGGCATGAACTGGCTGAAGCTGGTGATGGGGCCGGTGGGCTTAAATTATTCAGGTCAATGCAGCCGGACGTGACTTTTCTGGATATTACCATGCCTGACAGAAATGGGCTGGATGTACTGGAAGAACTGCGTGAAGACTATCCAAATGCTGTTGTTATTATCCTGTCGGCTGATATTCAGAAACAGACACAGGAAAAAGCTCAGCGGCTTGGTGCTTTCTCGATTGTCAAAAAACCGCCGGTTAGGGAAGTCATTCAGGCTGAGCTCCTCAAGGCGCTTGCTATTGCGGGGGTGAACAATGGATGAAACCGCACCCCTCCTGAGCCCGTTGGAAAAGGACGCCCTGCAGGAAATTATGAACATCGCTTTCGGGCAGGCCGCCGCCGATCTTTCCGAAGTTATCAACCTGTACGTTACCCTGACGGTGCCGCATATCGATATCCTCCGATTTAATGGTGTGTTGCCGATTATATCCAAAGATATTTCCGGCAGTAACGACATGGGTATGGTCAAACAATTCTTCAGCGGAAAATTCAGCGGATCCAGCGTACTCATCTTTCCCCACGGGGAAGGGAAGAAGCTGCTGCAGTTGTTCGATGAAAATGCCGGTACCTCCACGACCGACTTTGACGTCGATGTCCTTGAAAAGGAAACCCTGATTGAGATCAGCAATATCATCATGGGTGCGTGCATCAGTAAAATTGCGGAGCTTCTCAAGGACGTGGTGAGCTACAGTCCGCCGCGCTATTATTCCCAGGATCAGATCCACAGTGCCCTTGAAGGAGCCTTTTCCGGAAAGGATTCTTTTGCCATCTTTTTCAAGACCATGTTTCACTTCACGGAATTCGATGCAAGCGGCTTCCTGTTTCTGATCAGTGACCAGAGCACCCTGGAATGGCTCAAAAAAGCTATTGAGGATTATCTAAGCCAATATGCGTGAAAGTGCGCAGATATTTGAGACCATAAATACGGGGTTGGTCGTTCTGAATCATGACCTTACGGTTCGTGCCTGGAATCGCTGGATGGAACATCACAGCGGCATCACTGAGAAAGAGATTGTCGGTAAGTCGATTCTGGAGTTTTATCCGAACCTCTCTGAGCCGAAATACCGGCGATTTATAAAGAGTGTCTTTGTCTTTGGCAACTATGCGTATTTTTCCCAGAAATTGCATCGCTATCTTTTTGCCATGAAAAATCCCCATTTATCGGTTGATATTCTGCCCTTCATGCAGCAGAGCTGCACTGCCGGTCCGTTGCGCTCCGAAACGGGGGAAATTGAGGGCATTTTCATTGCCGTGCAGGATGTAACAGAGAATGTTGCTGTAGAGATACTCCTGAAACGGAAAGTCGAGCAACTTGAAGAAGCTCTGGAAAAGGTAAAGCTGCTTGAGGGGATCATACCGATCTGCATGTATTGCAAGAAAATCCGTGATGATGAAAAAAGTTGGCAGCAGATGGAGCAATACATTTCCGATCATTCGGCGGCTCAATTCAGTCATGGAATCTGTCCGGACTGTTTTTCCAGGAAGCCGTGGGATGTGTCATAGGCGGTACATCAACTATAATGTTCGATAACGCGCAAATATTTGAATCAATTGATGTCGGTCTGATTGAGCTTGACCGGGAGCTGACTGTCCGTGGATGGAATCGCTGGATGGAGATTCACAGCGGGATTTCTGCACGTGACATTGTCGGCGCACCGCTCATGAACAGATACCCGAATCTTGCTGAGCCGAAATATCGCAGACTTTTAAAGAGTGTGCTCTCCTTTGGCAGTTATGCTCATTTTTCCCAGAAGCTTCACCGTTATCTGATCCCGCTGAAAAATCCGCATTCATCGGCGGATCAGATGCCGTACATGCAGCAGAGCTGTTCCGCAAACCCTCTGAGAGAGCCGGATGGCACTATCTCCGGCATGTTCATCACCGTTCATGATGTTACGGAATATGCGGTGTATGAACAAAAATTGTTGGAGATGACCAGGGTAGACGCGTTGACCCGGCTGTATAATCGCAGTTTTCTGGACAAACGCCTTACCGAGGAACTTGAACGGGCTCATCGATTTGGGAGCCATTTCAGTGTTATCATGGCTGACGCAGATCACTTTAAGGATATCAATGATACCCGTGGTCACCTGTGTGGTGACTATACGTTGCGCCGCATAGCGGCGATTCTGCAAGATCTGGTCCGCTCGGTGGATATTGTCGGACGGTACGGCGGTGAGGAATTTTGCTGCGTTCTCCCGGAAACCGACCTTGCTAGTGCTGCCGTTCTGGCAGAGCGTATCCGGATGGAAATTGCCTCAGAGATTTTTATATGGGGGCAGGAGCAGTTTAACGTCACCGTCAGCCTGGGGGTGGCAGAATACAGTGAGGGTGCAAAGAGTTTGGAAACGCTGGTCGGTCGGGCCGACGCGGCTCTCTATCGGGCCAAGCGGGAGGGGCGCAATCGCGTCGAGTGTGCTGAGCCCTCCATATCCCGCCGTTCTGCCGAAGAGTTGGAGGACTGTGTATGACAGATGCGGAACTGCTGGAAATACGTCAGGCCTTTGCAATTGAGGGTGCTGAACTGCTGTCCGAAATGGAGTCTGCACTTCTGGTGCTGGAAGCTGATTTTAATGAGGCAGAGGCTTTTGGTCGGCTGTTCAGGGCGGTACATACGATTAAGGGCTCAGCCAGTATTGTCAGGTTTGAGGCGGTCGAACATTTTTGCCACGGTATTGAGCATGTACTTGTCCGCATCCGGGAGCATGAACAGCCGCTCAGCCAGCACCTTGTGGTGCTGCTGCTCAAATGCCACGACCATATCAGCACTATGATGGACCAGTATTGTGTCGGTGCTGATCCGGAAAATAACGGCGCACTTCCGCCCGCGCACACGGCATTGCTTGACCAGCTGAAGGAATGGACGGAGGAAACTCCAGCCGGTCAGGAGAACCCCGGCTCTTACGATATGCTGGATGAAAGTTATCTTGAAAACTCCCCCGGTTCGACCGGCACCGGTTTTGCCTTTTTTGAAGACGTGGACGATGTCCAGCCTTCTCGGGAGTCATTTCCCGCCGACGGAGTCGCCGCAAGTGAAAGGAATGCCAGGAGCCAGCGTGTGGTGCGTGTCGATGCCGTCAGGATTGATCAGTTGTCCGATCTGGTTGTTGAACTGGTAACCGCTTCCTCGGTGCTGGAAGCGAATATCCGCCGCCTTGGCGATCACTCGTCAACAGAATCGGCGATACACGTCGCCGACCTGATCAAGCAGATTCAGGAAAAAACCATGTCGTTCCGGATGATTCCGGTACAGACGCTTTTTCAACGATTCAACCGGATTATTCACGATGTTGGCAGTTCAAGCGGAAAGCAGATAAAGCTGCTGATCAGCGGCGGGGAAACCGAACTGGACAAAGCAGTCGCCGAAAAACTCCACGAACCCCTGTTGCATCTGGTGCGCAATGCTATTGATCACGGCATAGAGGCCGCCGGAGACCGCACAGCGCGTGGCAAGCCGGCGATTGGAACTATTCATCTGAAAGCGTTTCATGATTCGGGGAATATTGTTATTCGTGTTGGTGATGACGGGCAGGGCATAAATCGTGAGAGTGTTGCCCGCAAGGCCATTGAACGAGGCCTGGCAAAGAAGGATATTCTTCCTACGGAAACTGATATTCTTAACTATATCTTTGAACCCGGTTTTTCCACTCTTGAAGATGCCACCATGTTGTCGGGGCGCGGCGTCGGTATGGACGTCGTCCGCAAGGCCGTTGAGTCAATCCGGGGCAGAATTGATGTGGAGACGGCTGAGGGGGGCGGGACTACCTTTCAGATCTGTATTCCGCTTTCGCTGTCACTGGTTGATGGCTTCATGGTCTCACTTGGCGACAACCTCTACATTATGCCGATGGACCTGGTTTTGGAAACCATGGAGTTGCCGAATGCCGAGTCCCGTACCGTAATGCCCAATGGCAGTCTTCAGGTCAGGGATCGGCTGATCCCCTGCCTTGACCTGCGCTCGGTTCTTGGCGTTGTAGAACCATCACCTTCGATGCAGCATGTGGTCGTCTTCAAACATGGGGAAACGGGGGTGGGATTGGTGGTGGACAGTCTTCATGGTGAAATAAAAACGGTGGTCAAGCCCCTTGGCCGCCTCTTTCGTAACGTAACTTGTATTTCAGGAGCGGGAATTCTCGGGGACGGTTCAATTGCACTGTTTTTGGAAACCGGCAAACTGATCGAAGCATCTAAAAGTGCGGTTCATGTTCCAAGGCGGTAAATTTTGGAGCTACAGGTTACGAAATGCCGAATTTCTCGGAGATGGTTTTAACTGCTGCCACCAGATGCTCTGCCTTGAACGGTTTGTTCAGCCATCCTATCGCTCCGGCCTCCTTCGCCTCAGCAAGTCTGCTCTTGGCGTTTTCAGTCGTCAACATGACCACCGGAATAGCCCGGAAATCCTCATGGGCTTTAATATGACGCACCAACTGGCTGCCGTCCATTCCCGGCATATAAAAATCGCTGATGATCAGGTCAACCTTCTCCGTTTTCAGCAACTCCAATGCCTCCTCGCCGCTTGCGGCCTCAACAACGCGGTGACCTGCATGCCGTAACGTCAGGGCGATAGTCAGTCGTACCGCTTTTGAATCATCTACGGTCATTATGTTCATTGGTCATTCCCTCTTAAATATAGATACCCGATTTTCAGCAGGTTCGTAAAGCATAACCTTTTGTCTCCGGGATCGGACCTACCCGTAAGGGGACGAAGGTTCACGGCTGATCGGCGTCCGGTCCTTCACGGCAAATATATCAATACCAGACTTGGTCTCAAGTGGGCAGACATTCTCGCAGATGCCGCAACCGTTGCAGATTTCTTCGACAATATACGGTTCCTTGACCGTTCTCGCAATCCCGTCAATGCCAATAACCGTGACAGCACGAGAACGGATGGCCTTCTCGGGAATCGGGCAGTGCTCCTCGCAGACAATGCAGTCTATCTTGCGGGCAAACGGCAGGCAATGGTTCTTATCGAAGACGGCCTTTCCGACCACTTCCCGACGCTTGGACTCCACCGGGAGGAGGGGGATGGCGCCGGTCGGGCAGACCTGTCCGCAGAGGGTGCAATTATATTCGCAGTATCCGAGCCGAGGGATCATCAGGGGGGTATAAAATCCTTCGATACCGGCCTGATAAGCAGCAGGGTAGAGCGCGCTTTTGAGGCAGACTTTCATGCACTCCCCACAACGCACGCAGCGCTTCAGGAATTCATCTTCGCTGCGTACACCGGGCGGTCGCAACAGCCGGGAAACCTGCTCGGGGGAGCGGAATTTTGCGGGAACGGCCAACAGTACCCCTGCCGCCATTCCTCCCAGTAGAACCCTTCGCTCCGGCTGCAGTGGGCCGGCACCTTTTAAAGCCAGTGACGGGCGGAACGAGATTCGTTCATGCGGGCAGCCACGCTGACAATCCATGCAGAGGATACACTCCTCCTGCACCAGGTTCTTCTGATCAAAGCTGGTCGGGCAGAGTTCGCGGCATGCACCGCAATCGCCACAAAGAGCGGCCGGTATCCGCCGAAATGGAGAGAACCTTCCCAGCCATCCGAGCAGGGTTCCCAACGGGCAGAGATCACGACACCAGGTACGGGTCTCGAAGCGTTCCAAAGCGATAATCGTCAGGAGTACGACCGTTGAAAACAGCGCCAGCGGATAGATTGTATCCCGGAAGGGAAGAATGTTGTCGTGGATCAGATTATACGCCGGGGCAACAGCATCGCGGCGCTCGCCGATCAGGTGATAAAGTCCCACCCACGCTTCACGGGTCGCCAAGCCTGCCAGCGGATGGAGCAGAAAGGTCAGCCCCCGGAGCAGAATGGCAATCGGATCGAGAAGGCCGCTGAGGTTAAGATTGAATAGTGATGCTGACAGTAGCGGCAGGAGCAGCCAGTATTTGGTGTTTCCCTTGAGCGCCTTGATCGGGGTGGTCTTGCGGATTCGTGTGGTGACAAGGTCGAGAATCGTCCCGAGCGGACAGATCCAGCCGCAGAAGAACCGCCCAAGGGCCAATGTCGCCAGGGTCATCAGCAATGCCGGCAGTAGCAGCCAGGTCCACGATTTTGCGGCTAATACATAACTGAACAGCACCAGCGGATTAACCCGGAAGAAGGTGTTTACCGCAGCGTTGATTTCATCTTTGCCGCGGTATTCGGTCTGGACGAACAGAATCAGAAACAGCGCCAGAAAAAATAACTGGCTGATGCGGGACGGCGTTCGCTTCACGCTTTAGGCCTTCACGATTTTAATTTTCCCCAGGTCCATTTCTCCGAGGCCGCGTTTGTAGGCTGCTACCGTCACCGGAATATCGGCCGGTTTCAGGCCAAACAGGGTGGTGGCGTAGGCATCTGCGGCAACGATGTCGGTCGAGGCGATGACTTTGTTGAGCACCTTTACATCGGCGATGTTGCCGCCTTGCGGGCCGTGGGCCGTCAGGATGCGTGTCGCGTCAATAATCGTCAGATGACTCTTGAAATGGGCATTCAGATCGGCCAGGGCCACATCGATATTCCGGTGAATGTAGCCGCGACTGCCACCCATGATACCCATGATGTTCTTGAGGCCGAGCGTCAGCTTGGATAGTCCGTGGTGTTTGGCAATCGGCACATTGATGTAGACATTGGCGGATAATGCTTCATCGTATAGTTCCCACTCTTTGAGAAAGTGACCGTTGAGGGTAACTTTTTTAAAGCGCTCCGTTTCGATGTGTTTGCACTCGACGTTCTTCATTCCCTTGAGAATATTCTCGATGCCGCTGTTGACATAACAGCGGCGTGAATCATTGCAGGTATTATCAAACACTTTAACTTTTTTTGCTCCGGCCGCCAGACACTCCTCTACCACGGTACGAACCACCAGTGGGTGTGTGTTTGCGGCAAACTCAATGGCTTTATCCCACCCCATGTTCGGTTTTACCACCACGATGTCACCCGGTTTGACGAACTTCTTCATGCCTCCGAGCGAGTTGATGACCTTGCGGGTGATGGCCGGATAATCAGTGCCCTCTGCTACGGCCACCAGTGATTGCTCTCTGGCGGCAAGTGCCTCCCTGATAAGAACCGGTGCCAGAAGAGACGCAGCGCCTGATGCTTTCAAAAAAGTTCTTCGGTCCATGATACCTCCAGCGATTCCAGTGAATATCCCAGAAATGTACAACTTTTTTAGAACTTTGGCTACATGCTATCAAAAACAATCCCTTTTCAGCTAATTTCATTGGTGGTAATATTACCGACACAACAATGAAGGCACACAAGGGAGGCTCTATGATGCAAGTAATCTTATCACTGTTTATATTTTTTTGTGTTGTGCAACCTGCCATAGCCCAAATTACCTGCGTTGATACCGACGGTGAAGCCGCCATTGTCAAAAACGATGTCCCTTCCGCCAAAGCCGAAGCAATCGCACGCGCCAAGTGGGCTGCAATTGAGCAGGTTGTGGGAGTTAACGTAAAAGCGCAGAGTATCGTGCAGAACTTGATGGCGGTGGATGATGCGATCAGCAAAGAGCTTAAGGGAGCAGTCTCGACATACAAGCTGCTGAGCCAAAACACCAAAGAAGGAATCCTTTCGGTCCGGGTCAACGCTTGTGTCGAGCCGACAAAGGCTCAGGATGCCGTGGCCGGTTTAGCCCTGAATAATGCAATATCTGTCTTCATAATATCCAAGGATATGTCGCCACGGGGGGGCGCCCATTACGAAGAATCAAACATTCTTTCGGAATCCATTATCGGCAAACTGGTGGACCAGGGCTACACGGTTACAGATATTGCCGCAGCGAATGTACTTGACTCGCAGGTTGTTGACTCTGCGATAAAAAGCGGGAAATTCCTCAGTATGCGATCCCTGATGTACAAGTTCCTCACCAATCTGCTGCTGATCGGTAAGGTTGAGTACACCGTTTCAACCAAAAAAGGTGAAAATATCGGGTACGGATTATCGATGCCTTTCAATAATGTTACTGCGCGATTGACCTATCGACTGGTCACCAAGGATGCCAAGGGGGGCATGGTGATACTTGCAGCAGGCGTTGAGCAGGGGAAAGGGCTTGCAGGCAGTGTTGAAGATGCTGCGGCGGTAAGTTTGAAAGAAATTACGGATAAACTTACGCCGGTCATTTTGGATAAAGTAAGTAAAAATATTCAGGGTGTTTCGAAAAAAGTTGCCATCAAAGTCAGTGACGTATCTGAATTGAGTGATAATTTTGCCATCAAGGATATTCTTCAGAATACCGTGTGGGTTCTCGAAGTGGCCGACGCCGGTATTGGAGAGTTTGAGGTGAAATATTCCGAAAATCCGATCTATCTGGCTAACAGTCTTGAACAGAAGGGAAAGTTCAAGCTTGTTGAATTTAGTAGACAGACGTTAAAGTTGAAATATATCAGAGAGTAACTGCTGGCGTAGGACAGTGTGATCCGAAATATAAATTAGTGCATAATAACTTATAAAATCAAATAGATACACCTCTTTATGAGAAGCTTGACTTCTCGCTTTGTGATGGTATAACTACGTTCGAAAATGGACATGTTGGTTCTCTGAACTCCTGATGGCAGATGATAGTGGTACGTCATTTTCACTTTACTTCCTGAGAAACACAACAAAGTCGCAATAAAAAATATTGAGGAGGATTCACCATGAAGAAAGTTATTGGAATGTCTCTCTGTCTGCTCGTGTTAAGCGCTGTTTCTTCCACTGTATATGCTGCAGGATCCGACGCTCCGCGTCTCGCGGTCATGCGGTTTACCAACAATACTCACGCGTCATGGTGGAGATCCGGAACCGGGGCTGAGCTTTCCGATATGTTGACCAATGAACTGGCAAGTACCAAGAAATTCAAGTTGGTTGAACGGAAAGAAATTGACAAAGTTGTCAGTGAACTCAAATTCGGAGAATCCGGCCTTGTAGAGCCTTCCACCAAATCCAAGCTGGGCAAGATTAAGGGTGCCCAGTATATCGTTACCGCAACAGTGTCCTCATTTGAAGAAAATGCCGCCAAGAAGGGCGGGGGACTCAATTTCATGGGTTTTGGCGTCGGGGGAGGGAAAGCAAAAGCTTATATAGCCGTTGACCTGAAGGTTGTTGAAGTAGAAACGAGCGAAGTAATAGAAACGCGTACCATAGAGGCAAACTCTGAATCATCAGCTCTCAGGCTTTCCGGAAGTTTTATGGGTGTTGGAGGACATACGGAAAGTGAGGAAAAAACTCCTGCTGGCAAGGCTATTCGAGCATGCGTGATTAATATCGCTGATTATCTAACCTGCGCCATGGTGGATAAAAGTAAGGAATGTTTAGCCAAGTTTTCCGCAAAAGATGAAAAGCGTCGTGAAAAAACGAGAGATTCTATAAAGTTGGATGAATAATCATATATCTGTTGGAATGGAAGTAGCTTGACATAATGCGAGTCACCACGGTTGGTGACTCGCATTATGCGTTTTGAAGGAAATTACTGATCCACTGAAAAAACAACTCTGAAGCCAAGCTCGCCTGAATTTCCTCCCTGTCGATGTCCATCGCGGTCGTTATTCTTCATTTTCTTCGCATCGGTTTCCATGCAGCCCCCTCTGCGTACCTTTGAGCGCCCCCCAGATTCGTTAACAGGGTTGTCTTTGCTGTGTGTTTTGTACGCATCTGAACTGAAGCTGTCCTCCACCCATTCCCACACGTTCCCGGTCATGTCATATAAGCCGAGTTTGTTTGGTTTTTTCTTGCCCACCGGATGAGTTTTGCCGTCTGAATTAACCTTATACCAGGCGAAGGTGCCAAGTGCAGACTCTGTTGATGTGCCAGACCATGTAGCTTCGGAACCACGACTTCGAGCCGCAAATTCCCACTCCGCCTCTGTCGGCAGACGATAGTTGCTTCCGGTCCTTTTGTTCAGCTCCTCAAGAAAACCTTTTGCATCACCCCAACTCACATTTTCAACCGGGTAGTCGTTACCGCTCTTGTTCTTTGAGGGGTTTTCGATCACCATTATTTTTTTCCACTCGCCTTGCGTTACCTCGTACTTACCGATGCAGAAGCTGCTTAAACACACTTCGTGGAATGGTGTGTCTTTACTGCTGTTATCTCCCATCAGGTAACAGCCGCTCTTGACCAGAACAAATTTCATTCCGGTTATGCTGTCGGTTGTGCAGGAAGTCGGCAGTTGCGGAGCCGGTTGAGGCGGAGGAGGCTCTGCGCGGGTTATTTTTTTGGGTTGCGGCACAGGTTTTGATTCTGACTTGCGTGGCGGTTTTGGCGTTGGTTTCGCCTGCTGTACAGGCTCGTCAGTTGTCTGTGCCGATACGCTTTCACGGTTCACCTGGAAATTCATTGCCACCATAGTGTGCATATTGCCGTTGTCATCATAATAGGGAAATATCGTGACACCTCTCGGGTTCCTGACAACGTAGTAGCCCCGCGTATCACTGGCACTTGTCAGCATCATGTTTTCCACTGCCGTCACGTTCAATATCTGCTCACGTTTTGAATACGACATTCTGAGGTTCTGATAAAAATCCTGTACGAGTCGCTTGACCTCTTTTTCGGGATCCCCGCTTCCGGTTACAATGCCCCTCGATGAAACGTACTCTCTCTCCTTCTCGGCGATGCTTGCATTGATTACAGTGCCAAATTCCTGATCAATATGGGCAATTGCATCATCAAGACACTCTTCCGGGTTCAGCTTGCATTTGTTGTATCTGGTCACAGTGTAAAGCTCGGTGAGTTTTTTTCGAGAATCCGTAATTTTCAGGCCGGCTGCCTCAATTTCGGCATCTTTCGCCTGAAGCTGGTTGTTAAGGTTCGCAAGCAACTCCCCGGTTTTCTTGGTTGCCTGGGCGTTTCCCTGCTGGACTACATTTTGCCATACCGAAACAATTTCTTCGAGGGACTTCATTTTTTCAGTAGAATAGGTTTTGTTCGTATACTTAGCCAACTCCTGCGAGAAAAATTCCGAATTTTTCTGAAGTGAAAGCAGGTCTGCCACAAAACCTTTCGTTGAGCTTTTTGCGGACGTCCCGTGCTTTATTTTTCCGGTAAGTGGTTTCACCCGGACTACCGCCACGTACAGCAGCTGAGATTTTCCGGAAAAAGATTTGCGATCATCAGTAAGGATGGTTTCAACGTCCATTTCACCGGATGTTTCCGCCACAATGCGGTCGAATACGAGCCTGCTGTCTTTGACAACCGAAACAGAGTTTATCGAAACTCCCCTGATGTCCTGAATGGCCTGAGGCGCGATCAGATTTTTCGCCATTTCCAATAACTTGTCCCGGGGCGTTTTCAGATCCGCCTCAAGCACCACTGCGTACAGCCCTTTCAATGCAACCTGGGAAATGTCTTTGCTCAGAGTGCTCTTGATCTCTTCTTTTTCTCTCTTTAAAGCCTCCAGGCGATTTATCTGGGTCTTGATGTTTTGCATCCCCTGCATCGACGCTTTATCCTGCATGAGCAGTGAACCCCTGTCCTGGAGGCCGAGAAGTCTGCTGGATATGAGGCTCTGGCATGCCTTGACGCTGTTTTCCACCTGCGCCACCTGTTGGGTGGTGAATGCACTGTTGAGGTTAATTGAAAAATTACCTGAGGCAACATTTCCTGCATCAAAATACTGCCCTGATATCGGCAGCACACACGTAGCATCAGCACTGGTCGGCACAAGTTTCGCCGGCTTGGATTTATCTGCCGCACAACAAAAACCGGCAACGGACAGTGAAATAATCAATCCTGTTAAAGACAGTGATGCGGCTTTAATAACATAGTGCCATTTAGGCATGGAGGACCTCCGTATATTACTTCGATAACGCAACGTAAACACCGTCCCAGTCGGCATCAGGCGGATCTGACAGGAATGTCTGGCAGCGTTCTACATACAATCCTGAAACTTTATCGTTACAATTTGAAAGGCGCTCAAAAATCTCGTGCGCCTTTTCAAAGTCACGCTCACGGTAAAGTCTGATGCCTTCGGCAAATGAATCTGAAAATTCGGTGGATCCCGTAAGTAACTCATAGACGGCAACAGGTTTGTGTTTACCCTTGACGCGCACGAGATCCAGTTCGCGGAATTGGAATTCGTTGCCGACGAGCTGGCGGGTATCTTCGCTCACGAGAACCGAAACACCGTAGAACTTGGTAAGACTTTCCAGACGCGAAGCAAGATTGACTGAATCGCCGATTGCAGTGTAGTCAAAGCGAATGTCAGCTCCCATGTTGCCGACAACCGCTTCACCAGTATGAATTCCAATGCCGATTGCAATGGCAGGTATGTCATTGATTTTCAGTTGGGTGTTCAGCGATTCCAGCTCTTTCAACATCCGTAATGCGCAGCTACAGGCCTTATCCGGATGATCGGGCACATTCAGCGGTGCGTTGAAGAAAGCCATTATGGCGTCGCCGATAAACTTGTCGAGTGTGCCCTTCTCTTCCATGACGATGCGGGTCATGGGTGATAGATAGCGATTCAGCAGGGCTACGAGTTTTTCAGGTGTAAGACTTTCTGAAATAGTAGTAAAACCGCGGATGTCGGAAAAAAGAATCGAAATAGTACGGGTTTCTCCGCCCAACTTCAGAAAATCCGGATTTTTGGCTATTTCCGCCACAAGATCAGCTGAGAGATAGGTGCTGAAGGCCTTTTTAAGATGCCGCCCCTTGCGTTCAACGACAAGGTTGCGGAAGCATTCTCCACCCAGATAGGTAAAGATAAGCGGTAGAAGGGGGTACGCAATACTCAGGTCCAGATTGTACGCATTGAATAGGTGGATGTTCGTTCCAAGATATCCTGCCGCCAGAACAAAAAAGACGGACAAGGCGTATAAAGCCCCCGGAACAGCGGCCAGGAAGAATGTCAGCAGCAGTGGAAATAAAAATATAGCTGCCATTTCGATTGCCATAGTCTGGCTGCCACGGGTCAGGAACGTACGCTCAAGAATATTGGCGGCTAACGTGGCATGAATCTCCACTCCCGGATAAGAGGGGTCCAGAGGGGTGGCCCGCAAATCAGCAATGCCTGTTTCAGTAACGCCGATAAATATCAAGCGGTCTTTCAGTGTTCCGGCAGGCAGGCGTCCGGCGATGACATCGGCAGCTGACACGGTGTGTAAGGTTGCACCCGGCCCGTAATAGGCCAGAGACAGTTTTCCCTGTTCATTCGCAGGAATTGTATTATCGCCTGATCTGATGCTGGAGACGCCGAACTGCTCGATATCCACCTGCAACTGGTTTCGCTGAAAGTGGTTTGTGGCGGCCAACGCGAGGGATGGGTAGATGTCTCCCCGGAAGAGCATCAGTAAAGGAACAGAGCGATACAGGCCGTCAAAATCAGCAATTTGGTTAAAATATCCGAAACCGGCGGCACCGTTCCCTACTTCGGCGATGTTGCCGTCCACCTGCTCATAGGTCGGTAGCGGAACAGCTTCAACTCCGGGAGCCATCTTAATCATTGCTATTTTTGATTTTGCCAGTTGGTCGAGCAGATTGGGGTCATCCTGCTGCTCCTCCCCCCTGAAAAAATAGCCCTCCACCACATTGCCCGCTTTAGCGATGGATGTGGCAAGGGCTCTATCAGTCTCTTCTGTCTGCTGCTCGGAAAAAACCATATCCAGAGCTATTGTCCGGGCACCTTGACCGGCAGTGGCGCTGATCAGTCTGGCGGTCAATTCCCGCGACCATGGCCATCGACCCAGTTCCTTGATGCTCTTGTTGTCAATGGCAACTATGGTAACGGGAGCAGTCGATCGCTGTACTCCGCGAATATTTAAACGGGCATCCTTGAGCCGCAGGTCAATCTGTTGGGCGAAAGGAAACGTTTCCCGGTAGAGGACCAGCCCGGCAATTGCTGACAGCACGGCAATAATCAGAAATATTGCAAGCTGGTATCTGGTTACCCCCTGGCGAAACAGCTTCATTATTTAGTGCCCTTTGATTTGGGCAGAGTATTCAGGCTGTTCAACAGCACCTCGACTTTGTTGCGGAATCTACCGTTCGGATAGGTGCTGAGATACTGATTCAGGCGCTCGGCAGCCTGATCGTAGAGTTTTAGCTCGTAAAGGGTTTGTCCAACCTGGAACAGGGCCAGTTCGGCCTGTGGCAAACGTGAATACTCTTCCAGCACCAGAAGGAATTCAGCCAGGGCAGCACGCGGGTTATCAAGAAAACGTCCCTGGATGGTACCCCGTTCCAGCCATGCATCGGCTCTTATTTCGGCCGCCTGGGTCAGGTCAATGGCAATCTGAAGCACTCGCAGCGCTTCCTGATAACTGCCGCGGTCTGTCAGGTACCGGCTGTAGTTGACGTTCCAGCGGGCAATGATGATCGGCAGGGCGTCGCCAGCCATCCAGTCCGCAGGTGGAATACTCCCGGTAATAGCATTAAAGGTATCTTTTGCTTCGGCCAGGGCGCTGCCCTTCTCCACAGAAACAGGTTCCAGCGGTTCATAACCACGGGTGGTCTGGGTCATGGTGCCTTCCTGTATCTGTTTTTGCTCCTTGCCGGTGCCGCCAATCGACACCTTTCCTTCGTTGCCGAAGAATACGTTGGCCGGGCCCGTAGTCATCATCAGGAATTCGGTTCCTTTAACGCCGGCTACAGCCGTACTGCTTTTGATTTTGTAATCGGCCTGTTTACCGGCCACCTTCACCACAGAGGCCCTCAGCTTCCCCTGGGCCAGGCCGAAAACACCCTCCCGTTTATCCTTGCCGATCTTCAGCCGGGTCAGTTCAAGTTCGGTATTGTTGGCCAAAGTGATGGTGCTGCCGTCAGGGAGTAGCAGTTCCACCCAACCGTTTTTGCCGGTATGTACCCAATTCCCTTCCGCCAGAGTTGCTCCCGCAGCAAGTGCTGCATACTGCGCTTGCTTTCCGGTACGGTACGTCACGTCACCGCTTAGCTTGCGTGCGGAAGCTACACCGGCAGCAAACACCGTCTGCCCTGCAAGGCAGAGTAGCATCAGAATCATCAAACTTATTGTCAGTCGCTTCATGTTATGTGCTCCTCCCTATTTTGAGACCACACCACGCACCCGGTAGACAAATTCTCCAGCCAGAATATCTTCCCACTGCCAGCCTTTGGCGGTCGAGCGGCTGTCATCAGGGCCATTAACCCGTTTGCCGGGGGTGTAGAACCAGTTCATGATCGCTTCGCCGGAATGCCTCAGCACCAGCCAGTATTTTCCCGGTGCAAGCCTCGTGTTTTCCGGCAGTGTGAAATCGACCCAATAGTAACCCGGTTTGCGCGTTATCTTTTCCAAAGAAACCGGCATGGAGCGAATCCCGTCCAGACTTGGTTTACCACCTTCATCCCGGACAACATCAAGATACACTGTGCCGTCACCGCCAAACTTGCGCATGGCAAGTCCGGCATCTTTGATGGCAAGCGGAGAATTAATGGTGAATGCCTGAGCGTAAAGATACTTGGAGGTTGCGTATTCGGCAGTCTCCCTGTCGAAGCTTGGGCGACCGACGTTGCCATCCACCTGATATGCCTCGACCATGGTTGGGAAGTCTCGATTACCGATCTCTACCGGAATGCCCGGTTTTTGCTGCACAGATTCCGGTTTCGGCTTCGGCTTCGGTTTGCTGGCCTTCGGCTTGGGTTTCGACGGCTGAGGGAGTGTAACAGGCGGCGGTTTGATTGTCGGTGGCGGAGGTGTCAAAACCGGTGGCGGTATGATTGTCGGTGCTTCTTTCTGCGCCGGTTTTACATCATTTACCAGGCCGGCAATCAGATAACTGGCAGGCTGGGCAAACGCCTCGCGAAAGCGCAGATCAACCGTGTCGGTTGAGTATGCTGCGTCCAGATTTTCGGTCATTCGGGGAACGACCGGCAGTGCGCTCCAGTATTCAAGGATATCAGATGCATCCAGGCCATGACCAAACTTGATATGGCGCGTAGAGGTGAACAGCTTCGACATCTGGGGGTCGCACGGAAGCCAACCCATATCGGGGTACCAGACCTCTATCCAGGCATGCAGGCCTTCTCCGATGCCCTGCACCAGTGACGACCCTTTGTTGTCCAACGGGATCTTCCACTTGTTTTTCAGTGCCTGACCAATCGAGATCCTGGCAGGAATGCCGGAGGCCCGCAGCAGAGCTATGGCAAGGTGAGAAAAATTCTGACAGTTTCCGGTACCGGTGGTGAGTCCGTAAAGAGCGTCATATTCTTTTGGGTTATACTGATACTTGATGGCATCGGCAACATAGGTGAGAATGGCGTTTACCGCCTTGTGCTCAGTTGTGGCACCGGCAGTCAGCTCCTGGGCCAGCTCAGTTACCTGAGGGGAATCGCTCTGAACGAGCTTGCTTTTTTTTAGAAATTGCCGTTCAGATTGAGGGATGCCTGTCAGGGGAAATGGTGCTCGACTTGTGTGTGGGGAGATGTTTGCGGTAATATCGGTGGTATAGCTGATGTTTATCTGAGCATCGCTTTGCAGATTGCGCCATGACAGCTTGCGGGAACGATTGCCATACTGATCGGTGGTCTCTTTCGCTTCCGTCGGCTGCGGGGTTGCCACAACCTTGAAATTATCGAGCCGCTGAATATTACCGGCGGAGTCATAAACGGATGGCACCGAAAACTGGTAGTCGAACTGACTGAGTGTCTGATCAACAGAAAAAGTTACATTTTTCTTTACCGTGACCGTCCCGTTGAGCGTCCCCTCAATTACTACTGTCTTGGCCCAGGCGGGGTTTGTAGAGATTACAAAAATTGCGACAAGTAGAGACAGATAGTAGCGGGGCACTTTGGGCCTTAAAGGACTCATGGGTTTCACAGCGACCTCCCATCAATTTTCACCAAAAAAAACGGGGTGACCCCAAGGCCACCCCGTAATCCGTTTGCGTTTCATTTCAATACGAAGGCCACTTTTGCTGATGCCATGAAGCTGCCCTTCTGGTTGGCAGAGTAAATGGTTACGGCATCGTCATCTGTAACCTGGAGGTCGGATGGATTGACCGTGCCGGTTGCTTTAATAATGAGAGGATTCTTTACCCCTCTTGTTTCCAGAGCAGCTTTGGCTTTGTCAACAGTGTTGGTGTATTCACCGCAGCCCTGCTCGACAAGAACCTTCTGGCTGACTTTTGCAGGATCGTACAGTATGTCGCCTTTGGCTGCAAATATCCGGTTGATAAGTGCCGGGCGGAAGTTTTGCTCGGTGGCGTCGATTATCAGGCCGTCATACTTTTCATCAAGCTTGATTGCATCTGCTTTAAAAGGTTTCTTATCGGTTTTGATCATTTCTTTCAGCTTGGGATCACTGTTCATCTTCTCATAGAAAGCGGAAGCAAAACCTTTTGGTCCGTGCATTCCCAGCTTGATTACGGCGATAGCGGTGTCAGTTTCTTTGTTATATTCCTGAGAAACAACCACGCTACCTTTAACCATGCCGGCCACCGTAGAGACAATAACGTCATTCTCTGCCATGCCGTCTTTTACCAGAGTTACGCCGACCAGAACAAAACCTTCAATATATTCCATAAGAGCGCGTTGTGCCGTGACAACCGCAGCGCGTTTTGCCATCAGTTCACGTTGTGCAGGTGACTTATGGATGGGGTTTCCTACAGCTTCCCCATAAAACATAAGTGTTTCCTGAGTGAAAGCTGACAGGTCGTCACGAGCACCACCCGGCCCACCGGTAAGTGCAAGGTTTTTATCGTTGAGCATTTTCTGTGTTTTTGTAAAGGCTGCGTTGATTTCAATGCTGTCGGCGCTGGCGGCAACGGCAAAGGCAAGTGTAAGCAGAACTGTTGCGATTATTGTTTTCATAAACGATTCCCCCCTGGTGTTTAGTAAGTATTTATTTTCTGTTTAAGGACGCGGCTGGCCAACAGGGCTTCGGCGCCGTCTACCGGAGCGTTGACTCTGAATTCGCCGGACAACTCGCCTTCCATGATACTGCGGCTGGTCATGTTCATGACGGCATTGTAATACACCGAGGTTGCCTTGACATCAGGGAACGGTGAATTGTCCTGTCCAAAATAGGCGGTGGCAATTTTTTCATTGGCGGTCAGTTTTATCAGCACGTCTTCCAGGATAAAAGCCATTTCGCCACGGGATACCGGATCGTTTGGCTTGAACAGGTAAGCGCGGGTGGTTTCATCGTATTTCGGTTCCATGCCGCGAACGTTCCACTTCATCAGAGTGAGAACTTCCTCTTTGAATGCGTGGGAAGTCATGTCAGCGGGTGTAAACTCGGCTTTTTTTGCAGACTGGGAGGAAAGTGGAATCCGTCCGGCCATCAATTTTTCAATCTTCAACTCGTCGATGATGAGTGCTGCCAGGTCGGCACGGGAAACGCTATCTTTTGGTGCGATTAACTTGCCGACATCACCGACGGTGATTCCGCTCATGGCACGGACAATTTTGTCAACCCGCTTCCAGCCCTTGTCGGCTTTTTCATGCCATTTGCCTTCCCGCTTGGCACCCAGAACAGTGCTGAAAGAGTCGCGTGCTTTTTGGAATTCATTCCCCTCAAGCCAGGCAACACCCATGAAATAGGGGAGAGCTTCTGTTCCCAAGTAGTAGGTCAGATTGCGCTCATCCACTTTCAGTTTAGCGCCTTCAATATAGGCGTCCTCAGCATTGATAAGCCAATTCTTTGGTTTCGTAAGGGTATTGGTACGAATTACCGCAGCGTAGTAATCGAAAAACTGATCCGGGCGGTCGGCATATTTTTTTGCTTTCTTCAGTTCTTCGGCGACGCGCTCCATTTCAACATTCTTGAAGCCCTGGTCAGCCTGGGCTTTTACTCTTTCAGCCAGGACAATTGCCAGTCCCGAGTGGGCGGTGCTGAACTCTTCGTCGCAATACAGGGCGCGTTCAAACTTTTCCTGAGCAACCGGAATCTTGTTGTCTTCCAGTGCTTTCATGCCAATCAGATAATGGTGAGCAGAATTGTCTCCGGCGGAAGTGCACTTTGGTTGGACGGTTGCACAGCCAGACAAGAACAGTGCTCCAGCTGCAAGTGCCAGGGATAATTGGATCAATCTGTTATTCATGGGTTCCCTCCTTGGAAGTTTTAATTCATTTGAATTGACCAGCGGAGACATTTTAGACGTTCAGCGGTATTTTTTCACTAAAAAAATGTGATTTTTCTTGAGTGGAAAATACCGAATAAAAACGCTTCAAATATGTCGACTGTAAAACTGTTTCGTAAGTACCGTAAGTTTATCTGATTTGCGTTGAATTGTTAGTGTATAGAGTGGAGATAGATGAAGTTGTGTTATCTTGTGCTAATAGATGTACGATTGTACTATACTTATCGGTTAAAATAGGTGGTTTTTCTACGGTAAATTTATGTTGTTTGTTTGAAAAGTTCGTGTTATGAAGCGCCGTAATGTGTTTTGCTTGGTTCAGTATGGAAAGATATAGTTTTTAACGCAATATATTTTGGTCGTCTCCTTGTGTTGTTCATAGTATTTATATAATTATTAGTATTTAAATTTATTGTATTGGATATAGGTTTCATAAGCAGTTTTTCTTAAGGATAATATAAGAGAGAATAAATGCTGTTAAGGAGCCCATGTATGGTTAATCGAAGTATGTTGATTGCCAGAATGGCAAAACAGATTATTTTAATTGTTCTCAGTATCTTATTTGCGTCTCCGTTGTATGCTGCTATACATTGTCCCAATGGCACGTACCATCTCGATGGTAAATGCAGGCAATGTCCGGTTGACGGTACGTATATTCAAGGGACTAAGTGCGGTTTAGTTCTTGTTAGTAGCATCGTAGCGGATAATGGTATCGAACCTATGTCATCCCCTTCAGCCATATTTATTCACAACATTGGATTTTTTGCTTTGTGCCCGGATGGTAAATATTATAGAGGGCGCTTTTGCACCAGACTTCCCAGCGGTCGATACACCGGTACATCAGACTTTTGACTTCTTCCCTGCCTTCTCTTCTTTTCGGAAGTGTAGATAAATTCTGCTACTTTTTAATCTCCACGGGTTTTGTATTCGCCACTACAGTCGCTTCAGTAAACTAGGCCACAGACTTTTCTGAGTCTTTCTGAAATAACTTAACGCCTCTGGTTGTTATGGGGATTTCAGTCAACCTGTTCGCTACTAAAATACTCCGCCATTCGCTGTAATATCTAGTCTCCCCGTGGGAGTTGTGCTGGCAGGTGTAGCAATAAAAAGGTAAAAGAACTTATAAAATTGCACGGATAAGGGGTTTGCAATGCTGAGGAAACGCCAGCCGCCCTATATGAAGCAAAATTACTCTCCGCCGCGAACTGGCCAGACGTAGGAGGATGAAGGCTGGGCTATCCTGTCATTTATGCTGCCACTATATAAATCGATGACAATGGTCCACATTCTTTTGCTGGAGGTTAAATAGTATTGGTCTTTGGCGTTGTTAAAACCTGAACTATTAAGCCACTCAGAGGGTCTCCTGCCCCCTTGTTTAATAAAAGTCTCAAGTTCATCAACTGTTGGTACTCGCCAGTCACTGTAGCCACCATAAGTTAGTTTCTTTGCCCACTTTCTGGCGTCGTTCAAATCAAGCTTTTTGTCAGCCAGGTTCCCATTCCTCGGCCACATCAGGCAGGTCTGCGGGTCAGTATAGATCAGGGGATCATCGGAGTATTCCTTGCATTTATTAGTCTCTATTCCTTTTTTTACTTCAATAGATTTAAGGAATTTATTTCCAATCTGCTTTGATCTTTCCTCCGTTTGCACGAGCTTTGCTTCCAATTCTTTCAATCGTCGATCCTGTTCCAGTCGTTCCTTTATCAATCGTTCCTTTTCTGCGACTTCAAGAGTTTTTCTCTCAAGATCGGCTTTAGATGCTTCTGTCGCCCTGGTTTTATCAGCCTCAAACTGCTGAATTTTATCTAAGGCAATATCCGCAAAATCACCAGAGGGGAATTTTTTTAAATAGGCACGGTATGCGGAGAGTGTATTTGCCTTTTCTGCGCTTTCCCAAAACCGCAGGTCCGAAACAGGTGTAACTGTAGTCGCAGGCACGGTGGGGATTGTGACAGGAGGTAATGGCGCTTCTAATGGATTAAAATAGAATTTGGACGACAATACTCCGTCAAAGACCGGTCTCTGTACGCCTGAAGTATCGCGATTGACCGCGAGGGAAACCTCGCGCATGACGTCAACAAGTTCCAGTCCTTCCTTGCGGATTGTCCCCACCAGGTGTTTTGTGAAGATGCCGTTATCACCGCTCGCGCCGTCCGATGCTGTATTGCCGGGATCCGTGGAATAGAGGATTGATGTACTGGCCGGTGTAACCACTTTGGCCAGACCACGCGAGGAACTTCTACTCAATTTAGCCAGAAAAGGATTATCGCGGCAGGCATCAAGTATGACGATGTTGTTGGTGCCGGCGTCCCGCATTCGTTCCATAAGTTCGTTAAGAGGCAGGGCGTCGCGGCGCAGGTCATCGGCATCCTGCAGGTCGCTGTTGCGCAGGTCAACCGGAAGCAGGTAATTCAGGCTTTCAACCTGAATGCCATGACCGGCGTAGTAGAAAAGGCCAACATCATTTTTCTTCAGCTTCTGGCCGAACTCTTTAATGGCGGAAAACATGGCACGCCTGTCAGCGTTTTTGCGTATAATTACCTCAAAGCCTGTTTCTTTAAGGGCTGCGGCCATGGCATCGGCATCGTTCATCGGGTTTTTCAGTGGTGCGTCCTGATAGCTGTTGTTACCGATAACCAATGCCAGGCGCCGTTCGGTGGAAGAGCTCTTCTTGCGGACAATCAGAGAACGATCCTCAGCAGTCCAGGCGGTAAAACTCATGGCCAACATACAGACTAGCAAGCTGATGGAGATAAATATACGCACCGTATGTCCTTACATATATTGATGTAACATTCTAATAATACGCGATATTTTATATAGAAGTTGTGAAGTATGCAAGTGGAATAGTGCCGTATGTAGTAGAAAAGTCTGGCTTACTATTAGCTGAATGGAAATGCGATTGATATAGACCACAAAGGAGCATGTACAGCACCAGTGGTGGTAGAGTCCGTTACGTCAATTTGGATGCAAAAGCTATTGTTTTTCTGAAGTTATCAGACACCAACGCCAAACAGGTAGTACGTGGATAGTATTTTCATTCTCCTGAATGGTTTCCTCTTCCTCAAGCGTCAGTATATAGCCTTCCGAAAGACTAAACTCAGCCATCGCCTCCATGACACCGGCAATCTCGCGCTTTTTAGTTGTCTGATCATTCATGGTTGCCGTGACTTGAATAGCAGTTGTAACCTTGCCGTTTTCCATTATCAGAAAGTCACATTCTTTTTTACCTTTCCAGTAGTAGCACTCACAGCCACGCCGTATTAGTTCAGTCAACACAAGGTTTTCAAGTAACTTGCCGGTGTCCTCTGAAAACTTGAATGAGACCGTCTGTATGAAGCCGTTGTCGATGCTGTATATCTTGCGAGGGTAGGTTAGTTGCTGACGAACCGAATAGGAAAAATGTTTTAGCGTCAAAAAGAGGTACACATCCTCTAAGTAGCTCAGGTACTCCTCAAGCGTATGCTGTGCAGTACCGAGAATCGGTGATAATCCTTTCGGGCTGAAGGGTGAGGTGGCATTGCTGATGAGATAGTGTGCCGCTGCTTCGTAGCGGGCTGTCTGGCGTATGGGATAGCGGCGCAGCACGTCCCTGGTCAGGATGGAATTGTAATATTCTTTGAGCAGAAGTGTCTTGAGTTTTTTGTTCGGCTCGCGAACGACTTCGGGGAATCCACCTTCCTTCAGGTACTCATTGAACTGGTATATCATCTTTGATTTGTTGGCTAACAGGACATGAAGCTCAAATCCCTTATTCCAGCCCGATGCAATAAGCGCCTCTCGAAATGAAAAGGGGAATATTTCCGTTGTCAGAGTCCGGCCTGTCAGGAGGGTGGCGTACTCACCTTTGAGCAGGGAAGAGTTAGATCCGGTTATGACCATCTTGATATTCCGAGATCCATCATAGAGTTTGCGAAGGTCACGCTGCCACTGGTCAGCTTCCTGTATTTCATCGAGAAAAAGATACAGGCTTTCGTCAGGATTCATCAGTTCGAGATACTTCTCGTACAGGGTAAGGATTGATATGCCGGTGAAGGCCGGATCTTCCAGGTTTAGATGGAGTATGTTGCGTGGAGTGACGCCTTCATTCAGGAGGCCTTGAACAAGCAAATGCAGTATTGTAGTTTTACCGGATCGGCGGACGCCGGTGATAGTGAGTATTTCCTTCCGTTTCAGAAGATCACGGATAAGGCCTATGCCTTCCCGTTCGACTGCCTGAAGCCAGTCACTCTCGTTTTGCCACCAGGGGTTCCAAAATGTGATCGACTCTAATAGATTCAATGTAGTGCTCCTTAAGCTGTGATATGGAGCATTATATTTAACCGATATGGATATGCAAGCTAATTCTGTTCCGGCTTGGCTGTTTCATTCTTTGCTGTTTCAGCATCAATAATGATCTGGCCGATATAATCGGAAATCATCTGACTCGCATTTAGTATGAAGAACACCCTCCTACATGCTCAATCAGATTGGCCAACCGGTCTCAAATCCGGGAGGATAAAAATTCTCTTTGGTTCTATTATAGTAACCGAATTGCAGGCGCGGGAACTCTTTTTTCAAACGCTGCAGCAGTCGATACATGCCGATCCCTTTGCCCTGCACACCCATTTCTCGGTTGTAGTACTCAGGATCAATAGACAGATTGCGCATCTGAATCATATCGATATTCGTTTCGGCGACAAATTTCAGCAGAGCTTCGACCTCTTCCGGGGCATCTGACACACCGGGAGAAACCAGATAGTTGATCGAAGTAAAACGACCGGCCTGTTTGGCAATATGTACCGAGCGGAGCACATCGTCGAACCGGTACCCCTTGGGCCGGTAATAGCAATTATAGGGCTCTTCTCGCACCGAATTCATGGAAAATCGGAACGAATCCATACCGGCATCACACAACTGCTGTACCCGTTCGGGTATCGATCCGTTTGAGTTGAAATTGACCGTCCCGCGCGAAGTCCCCTTTTTCATGCGCCGGGTCGCTTCGGCAATGGTGTCGGCCTGCAGAATAGGATCACCCTCGCATCCTTGACCATAGGAGACGATTGCCTCTTCTGCCTTCTCCAGATGGGGGAGGGCGAGTTCGCACAATTCTTCCGGCGTCGGGACGAAGCCGATCCGGTCATGATTGGAGGGGCAGCATTCCGATGCCTGCAGGCTGATGCAGCCGAGGCAGGCCGAGTTGCAGACCGGAGAAGTCGGCAACGGCGCCTCCCAGCGGCGGTAGAACAGGTTTTTCGCGGCAAAGCAGTGATAGTCAACAGCGCAGCGAGACAGCTGCTCCAGCAGTCGATTGTCCGGCATCTGCTTCAGCATCTCTCTGACCAGCGGGTCAAGGGTTCGGTCATCGTAATTAACCGGATTCCAGTTGCTGTTGTTGTCCACTTTGGTTGCCGCGACCACGAAACAGTCGCGATCTTCATCCCACCCTACGGCAGTATATGACCAGAGCGGCAGCAGTTCGGTTTTGCGTGAATAATCACACGCCGGCAGCAGGGTACGCAGATAGCCGGGGGCCATGAAGGCGGATACCGCCTGGATACGATGACTTCGCTTCCCCTCCCTCAGGGTATCAACTGTGATGAAGGTTTTTTTGCGCGGGTCCCAGGCGACGGGCGGCATGGCCGGCATGGTAAACAGCCTGCTGTCCTCGGGAAGCGGTATCAGTTCGATATCCTCCGGCAGGGTCGGTACGTCACCGCTCATCCCGGCCATACAGAGTTCGGGATGGTCGAAGATGTTTCCTTTATGATCGGCATACAGCATTTTTGGCAGTCGTCGCGCCACGGTTGTGCTCCTGATAAGCAGAATTTGTTGCGTATTGCTGCGCGATGGCAGAGCATCCACAGACTACCGCTATATTTTTTCATGTCAAGCGGGAATGTTTTGTGGTGTCGAACATGATAAGTGGTTCTATTGCATATGCGTCAGTATTATTATCGGAGTTTTTCAGCATACTGTAAAACTTGACTTTAATAGTTCAGCGCTCATATATATCAAAGAGTGGTTTTTATATCCTTAAGTAACGTGGTTCGGAGTCATGTAGTATTAGGCAATTTCAATTGGAGGCGGATTTATGAAGGCATTTGTTATAATACCAACCTACAACGAAAAAGATAATGTCAGGCCTTTAACAAGTGCTGTTCTCGAACAGAGCCCTGATCTCCAGATACTTTTTGTTGATGATAATTCTCCGGACGGCACCGGCTCAATTATCGATGAACTGATATCTGGAAACGACCGGGTTCACGTACTGCATCGCGCAGGGAAACTTGGTTTGGGTTCTGCCTATCGAGAGGGATTTAAAGCGGCGCTTGCGATGGGTGCAGACTATTTGTTTGAAATGGATGCTGATTTTTCACATGACCCAAAATCATTGCCTTCCTTTCTGTCTGCAATCGAGGAAAATGATCTGGTTATCGGGTCTCGTTATCTCAACGGAGTAAGTGTTGTCAACTGGCCAATCAGACGTCTGATCTTAAGTTATTTTGCGAGTGTGTATGCACGGTTGGTTACCGGTTTGCCGTTGCGGGACTGCACAGGCGGGTTCAAATGCTTTCGGCGTTCTACTATCGAAGCAATCGACCTCTCCAGAATAAAATCAGACGGCTATTCGTTCCAGATTGAAATGAATTACCATTGCATGGAAAAAGGGTTCCGCATTGCCGAAATACCGATAATTTTTGTTGATCGTCATGCTGGTACTTCAAAAATGTCGGGAACTATTGTCCGGGAAGCGGTACTAATGGTCTGGAAACTCCGGCTTAACTCGATTATTTCCCGGTTTACCGGCAATAAACATCGTGCATGATAATGCGTGAACTATTTTGGCCAGGCGCGCTGATTGATTAATGTGGCTGGTGCTGATGACAAACCGTACGGCTGGAAAAAAGGTGCGTTGTCGATGATTTCAGGCTTCGAGCCCACAACCGACTTCATTTTAACTTTTATACCGGTTAACTCCTCGTGGTAGCATAAGGCAGCTTCGATGGAGTGATCCATGTTGTTATACCAGAATGCTCCGGTCCGGCCGAGAAGCTTCAGATTTCCATAGCGGCTGAGTCTTTGCAGATTGTTGTCCAGCACAGATTTGTAGCCGAGAGAGTATATCGGATACGCGTTACTTACTTTCTCAATATTGAATCCGACAATGTCCCCGGTGTTTCGAATGACACCAGATGAACAGAGTTTTTTCCTGATTGCAGCCTCCGCTTTCTGCGGTGCGTTCCAGAAGTCATCCCCTTTCATGCAGGTAACCTCGACACATGCCCCCGATTTCCCGTTTGGAGCCAGTGCCGGATTAAACAAAGACGGTATTGAAACTCTGTTGAACGGAATGTCTGAACTGCCAAAGTAACACCACTGGTAATCAACGTTTGGCACTCTGTTGAGGCGATAATTATAGAGAACTAGCGAAAGATACTCCAAATCAGTTCGCGGTTCGTTGAGTAGGGTAAGGACTTCGTTTATCGGTGCGGTCCAAACCAGATCGTCGCATCGGTACTCCTCACCATTTATGGCGACTCCAGTGACGGACGTACCCGAGTATTCAATCCGGTCAATTTTTGAGTCCATGAGTACACGCCCGCCGTATTGAATAATCCGATCCTGCAACAGATCACAAAATACCTGCATCCCACCGCTTTCCGGGTAGATAAATTGAGTCTCCGGCTTGCTTTCCAGGAGCGTTTTTGCCAATGACAAGAGATCATTGAACTGCGCTTTCTTATCAATAACAGCGCGGTCTATGCCGGTAATAGCCCAGTCGCGTGAGATTTCAGGGCATGGCATCTGGAGAAATTTTTCAGTATATGGCTTGAAAAATATCTGATAAAGCGTTTTCCCGTATTTGCTTATAATGTAATCTTCAAAGCTGTCAGTAGTTTGATTTTTCTTTCGCAAGAGGTCGAGGGCTATAGGAACTATATGCTTAAGCGGTAGTTTTAATAACGATCCAGGCCCTAAAGGCCAGTCAAAATAGGCCTCAAACATCTTGACCCCGCTCTTCCTCGAGATCATTCGATAGTCATCATCAAGAACTTCGTGGATCAGGCTGTTGACCTCGGGGTGGTCTGAATGGAAGCGGTGCGGACCGATGTCAAAGACGAATCCATCATATTCGTAGCTCCTGGCCAGTCCCCCGACCCGCTGTTCCTTTTCGACCAGCACCACATCATGCCCATCGCGACTGAGGGTGTAGGCAAGCACAAGTCCGGTTATTCCGGCGCCGACAATCACTACATTTTTTTTGTTATCGTTCATTCATTGGCCTGAATAATTCTGTAATGGGCTGTAGCAGCACATTGTCAAATCCCTTTCCGGTAGCAAGCAGATACAAGGGCACAGATACGATAATAACGGTGCTGAGATAGAGATATAGGAACCGGTCTCTGTGTTTCGTGTTCCGGAGCCATGTGGTTACGGCATACGCGACAATGATGAATGCGAACGGAGTGACGGCAAAGGAGGTGTTAACCCAAATTGGTCTTCGTGCGAGAGCGAGTGGCAGATAGGAACTCCAAAACAGCGCGGAGATGAAGAGGTGGCTCCAGACCTTTTCCTTAATCCCCTTGTACAGCAGAAATATTGTGGCAGGCAGAGTCAACATCCATACGAACGGGTTTGAAACTGCAATCCAAATTACCGGCTTACTGGCCGCAACAATGAAATCGGCCCATGTCACCGGCTTGAGGAACCATAATGCCGGATAAGAGGAATTTTCAATCAGGTAGGTATTGAATCCCTGATGAACCAGATTTTCATGTGCCATGAATTTCTGTGCAGTAAACCAATCTGAAATGTCGTAACCGCGATTCAGGAACCATGGCAGGTACGTGAGCATATAAACTGTTATCGGGAGCACAACCAGTGTTGAAAGGAGCAAAACCATCTCGCCACATTTTTCCCGGTTGGACACACCTTCCGCCGTAAATGTCGAAAAAGTCAGAAAGCTGAAAGTAACTACCAGCGGAAAGACAACATACCACTTTCCCGCCAACCCCAGGCCGAACAGCAATCCGGATATGATGAGCAGCAGTGGGTTGCGTTTCGTACCTGAGTACAAGGCTGCGAGAATTGCGAGCAGGCAAAAAAACGGCATATGTACTTCTTGAATTGCCTGTCTGGAAAAATCGATGTGAACGGAATCAATCGCCATAAAAAACGCCGCCAGAAGCGCGATGCCGTTTGATGCAAACAGTTTCCTGGCGAGTAACCCCAGAACGGGAACAGATAGTGTGCCGAGGGTTAAGCTGACTAATTTTACCCCCCAGACGCTGCCATCAAAGGAAGTCATGGCAACATACGTCAAGAGGTCTCGTAATTTGGGGTGTTGCCACATGGTTGGCCCATAATGACCACCTTTTACGAAATCGAATGCAGAAGCTACGACTCCGAAATCATCCGAGGTCGGTGGCGTAGCCGCAAGTCCGTACATACGTAGCCCTGCTGCAATCAGAGTGAGTAGGACTAATCCGAATATAAACACCTTGTTGCTCGCAGCTTTCCCAAACATTCATTGTTCTCCTGTTTCTGTCAAATGCGGTTCCCAGGCTCAACAATGCTGGCAAATCCAGACATCTTACTGACGAATTCCCGTGCCTTCCTGCGTTCTGCCTCGCTGACATCAGGGGAGTCTTCCGAAAGGCATACGGTAATTATGTCGGCTGGAAGCCGTGCGGTTCTGAGCTGATTCTCAAATGCTGAGATATCAAGATTCCCAAAATAGGAAGCATCTAAATTGAGAAGCACCGGCTCACGTGTTGAGGGGAGGCGTGTTGTTATGATTCGGGCGGATGCGAAATCGTTTTCAACGACGTCAATCGGAGTGGTGTTTGCTTTCTCAAGACTAAAGCGGCCTTGAAAATCGGTGAGTGGGATGACGTTGTAGGTTTTTCTGACGATACCGGTATCCATGGCTGCCCAAAGAAAATTACTGAAATTTATCTCAGCATTCTTGAATTCATGCGGTTTTATGACCTTCAATGGATAGTTTGATTTAGGTACCGTATAGTCTGGGTCAAAATCCGGGTGAACATAGTGAAGAAACTTGCCAAGGTGGATGACGACTCTACCGTGGACCTTTTTCTTTTCCCAAAGCCGGTATACATCTGATGTATTTCTCAATAGGTATATAGTTGGATGCTCACTGGTTATTTGCCCCTGGTTTTCAAAATATCGAGCAGACACTCCACCTGAATTAATTGCAAAGATGGCGCAAACACAGACAAGAACGACTGAACAGGAAATTATGAATTTGGTCATGGCTACAGTCATAAAATATTCTCTGAGGGATGGAACACATCATCACAGAGAAGGCGTGAAGCCAAATGTCCTGATATGCTTTGCTTTGCACCGGGGGCGTACACATAACCGGTGTCAGTAATCGTTCTTGCACCCTTCCGCGTATGCTGCAGCCAGTTCCAAATAACCTGAAGGTTAAGAGCATGCATGAAGTTATATTCATTGAAACATGAAGCGATGCAGGCTTTACACTCTCCTTTGGATGAGAAAGCAAATGCCTCCTTGAAACCGACCTCAAGAAAACTTTTCGCCGGAACTCTCTCAACAAGGCCTGAACAGGGATACACCTTCCCGTCAGTGTCAACGTTGCAGTACAGCTGATCTGCCCAACACTTTAATCCGGAATCAATAGTGGATGTCGGTTGGGAATAGTCCGGCCACTTGAGAATATATTCGAGGTAGGCGATCGTTGAGACGATTGGGTAGCCTTGCCGTTTTCGCTCAATTAGGTGCCTGATTGCTTTTCGGTATTCCGAATTTTCTGGGAGTAAAGAGCTCTCTTCTTCTGAAGCCAGCGTTTTTGTGTGGTGGAGGAGCTGGAATGATGTTGAGAAGCCGAATTTCTTAGCTTGTTCCAGGATATAGTCAATATGACCGATATTCTCTTTTGTTAGAACCGTGATGGTAAAAACCCGCATCTTCTGCGTTGCTAATTGCAGAGCTTCCATCACCTTATCAAAGCTGCCCGGCTCACGGTTCTTGTCCATAATTTCCCGTGGCCCATCAAAGCTGAGAACGAGGACATCGACATTTTTGATTTCATCAATTCTACTCTTGAGCAGATACCCGTTTGTGTCAAGGCTGACAAAAAAATTACATTTATTCTTCGCATAATCCACGAGGTAACCAATATCGTCACGAACGAGAGGTTCGCCTCCCCACAGGGCAATCCGCTGAGTGCCCAAAGATTTCAGCTCATCGAAGAGTGCTGTCATCTCTTCAGTTGTCATCTCGTGCTGTTTACGGTTGGGAATGTTGCAGTAACTGCAACGGGCCGGACACCGATTGGTTGCGGAAATCATGACATTGAGAGGAGTCGAGCTTCCCGTCGCTTTGGCCTTGACCGTCGCCAAGCCCATCTTAATAAGATTCGAATATTTCATGATCTGGATGGACCACCCTTTTTGAGTTAGAATATGTCCTGGCCTAGGGGTATACTCTTCCAACAACCGGAACGTTACGTCAGGTGATTTGAGGCATTCCTGTTGATACAGAGTACTGAAATAAGGTGATATTGTGAATCAGGAGAAGGCTGAATTATTGTGTAGGATAAAGTGAGGTGGAGCGTAGGATAACGCTACTTTGAGAGGTTGTGGGTGATCCAGTAACTAATGATGTCAGCGTTGGTTCTGAGATGAAGCTTTTCCAGGACTCTGGTACGATAGGTGCTGATTGTTTTGGTGCTTAAAGAGAGCGCACCGGCAATTTCAGTCATGGTCATTCCTGATGTCATCATACAGACAAATTGATGTTCTCTATCTGACAAGAGTTTGTGTAGTGAGGCATTTCCGTGATCTTCTCCGACAGCTTCGGCAAGAAGTTCTGCCTGGAGTGCACTTACGTACCGTCCTCCGTGAAGTACCTTTTCGATGGCGCCCTGCAGATCGTCAGATGCGCTCCCTTTGGTCACGTAACCTGAAGCACCGGCCTGAAAGGCTCGAACCGCATATTGTTCATCCGGATGCATGCTCAGCATAATAACCGGGATTTTCGGGTGTATCTGGCGCAATTGCCTAAGAACATCCAGACCGTCCCGACCGGGCAGGGATATGTCCAACAGTACCAGGCTGTAATCTCCTTTTGATACCATGTCAATGGCCTGCTGGCCATTTGATGCCTCGTCAAAATCAAACGATGGCTCCAGCAACTCCCGGAGGAGTCGTATGATCCCCTCCCTGACAATTGTGTGGTCATCTACCACTAATATTTTTTTCAATGGGTCTCCTCCTTAACTCTATGTGGAATTTCCAGGCGAATGGTTGTGCCCTCACCCTGAATCCCCCTGATGCTCAGAGTCCCGTGGCAAAGGCGGGCACGCTCGTGCATGCTCATCAGTCCAAAGGACAACGGTGAATCTATCCTTTCACGGGTGATGCCACAACCGTTATCGGAAATTTCAAGCACGATGTCATCAGAATTCCCTCTGCAAAGAGATATACTTACTTCCGAAGCACCTGAATGTCTTGCGATGTTTGTCAGAGCCTCCTGTAATATCCGCATTATCACCGTACCTGAATTTTTATCAGGCATAATAACACTCTCGTTCAGCATCAGGTGGCATTCAACGCTGCAACGTCGCCTGAATTCACGAGCTTGCCAATCTATTGCTGCCGACAGTCCCAGGCTGTCGAGAAGCGGTGGACGAAGTTCTGATGAAATATTCTGGGTCTTTGCAATGAGAGTGTCAAGGGTGGAGCGCATAGCATTCATGCGCCCGGTCAAGTCGCTGCTAACGGGTAGAAATTTATGCTCGATCCAGGAAATATCAAGCTTCAGCGCAGTGAGAGATTGGCCGATCTCGTCGTGGATTTCCCGTGATAATGCGAGTCGCTCCTGCTCCCGTGTCGTTTCAAAATAGTCACTCAGTTCCCGATATTTTTCTTCTGTACATTTTCTCTCCGTAATATCAGTAAAGAAAACGGTAACTCCATCCGGAGATGGGTAACAGCGATTCTCATACCAGCTATTGCGTGGCTCAGGAACATAATTTTCAAAAGAGACGCTACGGTTTTCCTCCATACATCGGCGTATCTCCGTGAAAGCGGCGGTTTTCGTTGATTCAGGGAATATTTCCCAACAGATTTTGCCCAGCAACTCATCGGCACCCTTCCCGAGAATGCGCTCTGCCGCACCGTTGACATATGTATAGCGCCATTGCCGGTCCAGAGAAACTAATGCTTCATTCATGCTTGTCAGTGTGTTATGCAGAGTGCAGAATAAGGTCTGATGATCCACCTTCAACCGGTCTTTTTCAGAAATTTCCTTGCGTAACTTCTGAAACGCTGAATCCAGTTCTGCTGTACGGGTCTTGACCTCCCGTTCGAGATTCTCCTTGTGGTACTGTAGCAGATTCTCATTGATCTGATACCGGTCGATAAGGTGCTTGAGCGGTCGGTACAGCAAAAATATAAAGAAAAGACAAAGGACACTTGATAACAGGCTGGAATCCAGTAGTGTCTCCGCTTCCGGGGATAATCCGGACATACGGGTAAATAGAAGATGCACTGAATATTCAGCGACAAATGCACACAACGCCAATGCAATAATCAGCCGTAACGGAGAAAACAGAAGTAGTTTTTCATATGTGGTAAGGTTAAGCTCTATTGTCTTGTGAGTTTCTAAATCATTTGGATTTGTTTTCATAATTCCTTCTTTTGTGCACTGCTGGCAGTCGTCGCGCCACGGTGGTGCTCCTGATAAGCAGAATTTGTTGCGTATTGCTGCGCGATGGCAGAGTCCCCACAGACTACCGCTATATTTTTTCATGTCAAGCGGGAATGTTTTGTGGTTGCATCCACACACAATCTGAAGAAGAATGAGAAAAACAGCTGATCATAAGGATGGATGAAATGACCAGAGTCATCGTCGCGCTTTTCGTTATAATAATCACCGGAGTTACTTCCAGTGATGCCGGTTCATCACCGCCATCACTGGAAACCCTGAAACAGCAGGTTACCGCAAGATTTGCCGGTGTGGCGCCGTCCCAGTGGGGCGAACGGGTGACTGGTGTCCGGACCCGTCTTGCTACCAAAGAGAAGGTTGTTGCCCTGACCTTTGATGCGTGCGGCAGTGACAAAGGTAGTGGTGTTGATTCACGGTTGATGGAGTTTTTAATCGCTCAGAAAATTCCGGCAACGCTGTTTATAAACGGTCGCTGGATTGATGCAAATCCCGAGCTGTTCCGGCAGCTGGCCGATAATCCGATTTTTGAAATCGCCAACCACGGGATTCGGCACAAGCCCGCTTCGATCACCGGGCGATCAATATACGGAATAGCCGGGACGAAAAACATTGCTGAAGTGGTAGAGGAAATCGAGCTGAACGCCCGCAAGATTGAGGCAGTAAGCGGGGTGCGACCAAAGCTGTATCGCTCGGGAACGGCATATTATGATGAAATTGCCGTGCAGATTTCGCAGGAGCTTGGACATGAAGTTGCGGGCTATTCACTGTTGGGGGATGCCGGGGCGACGTGGAGCGCTGCCCAGGTTAAGGCGGCACTCCTCAAGGCAGTGCCGGGCGATGTTGCCCTGCTGCATATGAATCACCCCGAAGCCGGGACTGGGGCGGGAGTCATCGCAGCGATACCGGAATTGCAGAAGCGCGGTTTCCGGTTTGTCAGAATGTCGGAGTATCCGCTGAAATAATTAATTTGAGGATTTGCGCCAGTTAAACGCCCGCAGCTGGATTTCAGGCAGGGTATTCGGGTTGATACCCATGGAAACGAGTTCCTCCGAAGCTGACCACATATCAAAATTCTCAAGAAATTCCGATACTCGCAAGAGACAACCGTAATGACCGGTACGGTCAAGCAGGGCGGCGGCAATCTCCTCATTGAGGTTAAGGTTTGAGACGATATCTTCAACGGAAATGTTGTACATGCTTCCTACCAGAGAGAGAATCCCTGTCATAAAGGCCTTTTCTGACGAATCGGCATCATGCTGGAGATATGGATGAACAAAGGCTATCTGCTCCATAAGCCCGGCCCTGCTGGCAGCCATGTCAACCAGGGGGTGATCAAAAGAATCGTCCCCATCAGCGGCAAAAAATGCCAACTGTATCCAGCGTTTGATCTGCTGGCGTCCGGTCATTGCAATGGCGTGACGCACTCCCAGGATTTTGTGACGATTTCCGTAAGCCACGGAGTTGACCAGCATTAATAACTTATACGTAAGTGACGGACTTTCGCGGAAGGCCAGCTCAATTGCCTCAATGCGGGCCTCATCTGCCAAAAGGCGCATGAGTTTGAGAAGTATGGCCGCATCCTCATCCATTTTTTTCTTCTTAAGGATGTCCGGTCGGGCAAAATAATAACCCTGAAAATAGTCAAAACCGAGGGCATGACATTTCTCAAAATGCTCGATGCTTTCAACTTTTTCGGCCAGGAGTTTGCACGGGTACCGTCGCAGGGGCTCTATGAGATCAGGAAGTGATTCAATCGGGGACTGAAGAAGATCGATCTTGACAATATCTACGACGGCATATAAGTCGGCAAAGTCAGGATGGTACAGGTGGTCATCCAGAGCCAGAATAAATCCGGCTTCTTTGAGTGCCAGGCAGCGCCCAAGCATTGCCGGCGAAGGTTCAATGGATTCAAGCAGCTCTATGACAATATGTTCCTGGGGAAGCAATTCCAGGGCATCGCCCATCAGCATGTCTATATCAACATTTATGAAACCCTTGCGCCCGCCAAGGAGATCTACGATACCAAACTGCGCGAGGGTATTTATTATGACGTTGGCGGTGGCACGGCCGGCATCCAGAACTCCGGACTCATTAACATCGGTTGCGCGAAAGAGCAGCTCATAGCCATACAGGTGTTCATTTCTGTCCAGGATCGGCTGTCGGCCTATGATACAGTTCTCGCTCATGATTAAACCCTGTTTTCCGTATGCCCCGGTCTATTCTAAGACGTGACCTTCTTTAAGCTGCATTATGATTTCAACCTGCCGCTGGTAAATAAACTGACCGATCAGGGTGTCGCTCTTCCGGTCCGGTCTCATCTGAAGCATACAAATATTCTGACCATCATTTTGGTTTATTGTCCTGACAAATGATCCGGGTACCTCTACCGGCGTCCCGTTGAGGGTGAATTGCAAAAATCCCGGTTGATCATTGTCTGTCGCCGGGACAAGTGCGGAATGGAATGAGACGCCGTTTCCCGACAGATCAATCATGGTCCCGTTGATGGCAACGTTATCGTAGCAGAATGTTACGGGCATCGTTCCATGAATCTTTACCCGAACGGCCTCCCTTCGCTCTGCCCGAATATGCGCATAGGCGAAGTTATGCAGGATGGCGGTTTTCTTGTTTACACTTACGTAGGCAGCATAACAATGCACCCCAAGTTCATTGTGAAAATGTGTGCTTTTTATCAGAGTGCTGTTGTCATGTTTTATGATCAAGGCCTGATGCTCATGAACAGCCATTTCGATGCTGTCAGCATCCACGTCGGTTATTTTGGAGCTATAGCATACCGGTACTTCCTCATAATAATTGAGAAGTTTAAGGTCGCATTTCAGACGACCGGCCTTCATATCGGAAAGCACCTTGATGATGGCAGCAGAGTCTGTCTTGCCGTCAGTTACGGTTACCAGATTGTAAATATCTTTTTTCATCAGGTGCATATGAGTGGCAAGTCCTGTTGGTGGGCGTAAATATATAAATATTCGAATATTAAATAGGTAAATAGGTATAATGTCAAGAGTTCTATTGTATACAAAAGTCGTTTTTGACACCATTCTCCCTCTGTTATTATCTCTCACGACATAAAAATTGCCTGAGATAAATACTTTGATTTTGCGTTTAATTAATATGATAATGTTACTGTATACAAAACAGGAGGCTCAAGCTGGTGAACGGCTCCACCACCGATCATCCATATTCCGCGCAATTACGCGTCATTGTCGTTGAAGACGACCATGAACTGCTCGATATCCTCGTGACCGGCTTACGCCATTTCGGTCACCACGCTCTGGGTGTTTGCGACGGAGCAGCTCTGGACAAAGTCATGGCAGAATCGCCGACTGATATTGTTGTTCTCGATCTCGGGCTGCCGGGAGAAGATGGCATCGCAATCGCAAAACGCCTCCGAAATAGCTGCGATTGCGGTATCGTAATGGTTACGGCCCGAGGTCAGATTGATCAGCGAGTGCTCGGTCGGGAAACAGGCGCCGACCTGTATTTTGTCAAGCCGGTTCATATCCAGGAGCTGAATGTAGCCATGATCAACCTGGCCGGGAGGTTGGGGAAGAAGACTCAGGCCAGCTGGCGTCTCTCGGCAATAACCTCAACGTTGATCACTCCTCTAGGGGTGGAAATTCCTTTGACTGCCCAGGAATGTATCTTGATGCAAAAGCTGCTGGAATCCCCCGGTACTACGGTGTCTCGCGAAGAAATTTTCAGGATGCTCCACCAACCGAACGACATCTATGCCGACAAGCGTCTTGAAGCTTTGGTCAGCCGCCTGAGAGGCAAAGTACGCTCCGCCGAAGCTGGAAAACTCCCGGTACATGCCAGGCACAACCTCGGATACGCCTTTCTTGCTGTGGCTGAACCGACGACACCCGGTCGGTTATCGATGTGAAAAAGCCGACCGTACCTAAAACACTCGATTGTGAGGACGTGCGTATCCTGCTCGAAGCCATGCCTGTTGGTGCGGGCTGCTTTGACAGTGCCGGACGGTGCCTGTCAGTTAACGGTTCCTTTGTCGATCTGTTCGGATATACCGCGGACGATATATCCGGAATCGAACAATGGCTCCTTCTGGTTTGTAGCGTTTCTACCCCTCCTGAAGTCATTTTCGGCTGGTATGGAAAACAAATAGCTTCTCAAGCCGATAATCCCACTCAAAGTTCCCTGCAATTGAGCATCAACGCTAAGGATGGTTCTGTTAAAGAGGTAATCCTTGTTGCCCGTCCTGCACTGAATTACATGATTGTAACCTGCACCGACATTACCCGACGTGAACTGTTGAAACGGGTGCAACGGGAAAACGCGGAGAAGTTTTGTCTGGCACTGGCAGCAAGCAGAGATGCCGTGCTGGAGCGGGAACATGCGGAAAAGGCTGCCCGGGAGTCCGCCCTGCTCCTGCAACAGACGTTTGCCAGCCTCAACGAGGCGGTGTTTATCGTTCAGACCGGCACCAGAATCATTCAAGACGTCAACAGTGCCGTGGAAAAAATGTTCGGTTACACCCGAGACGAAATCGTCGGTCAGCTTACTTCGCGTCTTCATCTGGATGAACACATGTATCTGCGCTTTGGCAGCGAGATGGCACAGGCCTATGAAGAAAAGGGCTACTACGAAACGACCTATCGAATGATGCGCAAGGATGGGACGCCTTTTGAATCCGAACATTGCGTTACACCGATTCGCGACGACAATGGAAATATAACCAGCCATGTGTGTGTGGTGCGGGATATCACCGAACGCATTCATGCCGAAAAGCAGTTGAATGAACTTAGCCAGGAACGGGGAGTAATCCTTGACAACGCGTGTGTGGGAATTACACTGACGAAGGACAGAAATTTTGTCTGGGCTAACACCCGATTTGAGGAGATGTTCGGGTTTTCCAATGATGAGCTGATGGGACAAAGTGTTCGCCTGGTATACCCTTCCGATGAAGCATTTGAACTGTCTGGCAGAGATACATACGGAACTGTTTCTAAAGGCCTGTTGTACGTTTCTGAACTTAAGCTCAGTCGCAAGGACGGTACTACATTCTGGGCAAAGTATTACGGTAAAGCCATTGATCCTGATAATCTTTCCGCCGGGACGATATGGATTGTAGAAAATGTCGATGCTCGAAAACAGGCCGAGCTGGCTTTGGATGAAAAGACCCGGCTGCTGAATGAACTCAATGAAAACCTCGAATCCCGTGTTAACCGGGCTGTGGAGGAACTTCGGCAGAAAGACGATATTCTGGCTAATCTGAATCGTCTGCTGGTTGATCTTGCCCCGGAAGCAATCATTGTTGTTGATATTAAAAAGAACCGTATAGTCAATGCCAATACCAATGCGGAAAAATTGTTTGGCTGTAGCCGCAAAGTTCTGCTCAGGTCAAGTCCTTTAGACTTTTATCTATCCAAACAACCTGACGGATGTCCGCCTGAAGCAAGCTTTGTTGCTAATGTTGCGAAGGTCCTGGCGGGAGAGGTCTTCACCATAGAACGGGCCATCAGGGGCAACAAAGGCCAGGATAAATTATGTGAAGTTCGCCTGGTTCGGCTTCCTTCGCCGCACTGTGATCTTGTTCGTGCCAGTTATTTCGACATAACCGAGCGTGTCCATGCTCAGAAAGAACTGGCCAAGGCTCTTGCCAGCGAGCACCGTCTCAATGAGGAACAGCGGCAGTTCATGGGGCTTGTTTCTCATGAATTACGTACCCCGCTGGCGATTATCGACGGTACGGCCCAATTGCTGACGCTGACCGCCTGCAAGGACAAAGATTGCCTCAAGCATGCCGAGAGAATTCTTGGGTCAACCAAACGATTGAGCAACCTGATTGACACATGTCTTGCAGAGGAGCGTCTTTGTACATCCGGGTGGGTTCCAACGATGGTCCCTGTGGATATCCGCCAACTCGTAATAAACGTAATTGAACAGACCCGTACTGAAACCGGACTGCACCTGATCGAATCTGATCTGGATGGCCTTCCTGATTGCTACAACTGCGACCCGATGTTGATTAAGGTTTTGCTCAATAATCTGCTCGATAACGCCATAAAATACTCTCCGGAGGGTGGCAATATCACCGTACGGGGATGGAGCGTCAACGGGACGGAGCTCTGTCTGGAAGTTGCCGATCAAGGGATCGGGATTGCTTCGGACCAGATTGGCAGAGCTTTCGAACGCTTTCAGCGCATCGGGCAATTACCCAAAGTTGTCGGAGCCGGTCTCGGCCTGCATATTGTGAAGCGGGTCGCCGAACTTCATGCCGGCGACGTCAGCTGTATCAGTGTTCCCGAACGTGGCTCTACTTTCACAGTTCGGCTGTGCAGTGAGATGGCTTAACTTACGGAACTCCCTCCAACCTCACCTTAGTTTTAATTGTCAGGAATTGTCAGAAACTGTCAGTTTTAATGTGTATACAATATGTGTTGGTTCGTTCATTCTTATGCAAAATGGGTCAGATGCGTCTTATTCATTTTGCGCGGGGAGTATGACCAATGCAGTTGTGTGATGGCTTGAACAGCAGAGACGGTTTGTTGATTAACACCGGATATCACGCTCGTGAGCTTCGAGCCGGTTTTGCTGTTAACTATTCAGCAGCAGTACAGTTCCCCCCACGAATTACCTCAACACGCTGCCGGATCGGCTGCGAATGAAAGCCGACCTGAAGAGAGCGGATCGGATAGTGGCGATGAAAGTCGTCGCTATTTATGTTCTTTTCAGTTTCCTGTTTGTCAGTGCCGCCGATATTATTCTGAAGGAACTCACCCTCGCCCCCTCTGTCCTCTGCCGGATCAGTTTCGCCAAAGATATTCTCTTCATCATTTTGACTGCTTCACTTCTGAATTATCTCGTCAAGCGCTATTTCAAACTCACATATATTGCAGAAGATACCAGGTCCCAGCTTGAGTCGAATGTCACCGCCCTCGATCAATCCAAAATTGCCCAGCGGGATGCTCTTGAGAAGCTTGCCATTGTCGCCAACGGAATATCTTCTCTTATCGCTCAGGTTGATCTGGATCAACGGTATCTGTACGTCAACGCCAACTATGCGGCCTGGATCGGTAAGTGCGAACATGAAATTATCGGTGCTTCAGTCCGGGAAATCCTTGGCGAAGATATCTATCAGACCACGGTCGGATGTATCAGGCAGGTACTGAAAGGCCAATTTACCTTTCTGGAAAGAAAAACCGAAATTCAGGGAGAAGAGCGGATTCAGCATATGTCGTTTGTTCCCCAGCGTGACGAGCAGGGTGCCGTGATGTCCTATTTTGTGCTGATTAACGACATAACCCTCATCAGGGAGGCGGAGCTAGCTCTGCTGGCGTCAGAGCTGAAATTCAGGGCTCTCCTGGAAAATGTTCGGCTGGCCACCGTGATTGTCGAAAATGACGGCACGATCACGTTCTGCAATGATTATCTCTGCGAGATAAGCGGTTGGGGCCAGACAGAGCTTATAAATCGTAACTGGTACGAATTATTAGTGCCGGAAGAGTCATGGAAAGCGGCGCGAAGCGCCCTGGCCCACGACGCTCTCGGTCTGCATTTCGAAATGGCTCTGGTAACCCGTGCGGGTACACTGCGGCGGATTAACTGGGATATGACCAGATTCTTTGATACTGAAGGTCGTGTGACCGGAACAGCGTTAATCGGCGTAGATATCACCGAACAGCGCACTGTTGAGGAGCAGCTTCGCCAGGCAAGCAAAATGGAAGCTATTGGAACCATGGCCGGCGGCGTGGCCCATGACTTCAATAACATTCTGACTATTATCATGGGTTGTGCGGATTTGATGCAGAATTGTCACGACAGTGAATCCCATGAGTCCTGCCAATACAGTAAATTGGTTTTGAGTTCGGTCAATCGTGCAGCGGCGCTAACGAGCGGGTTGTTGGCCTTCAGCCGCAAGCAGGACATCAAGATGGGTGCCGTTGACCTGAACAGTCATGTCAGGCAGCTGGAAGAATTATTCAGCCGAATTATCGGTGAAGACATCTCCGTGAAGTTATCGCTTTGTGACGGTTCTCTGAGTATCATGGCCGATGGCGGTCAACTTGACCAGGTGGTCATGAACATGGTCAGCAATGCCCGAGATGCCATGCCGCACGGAGGGAGTCTGAAAATTTCAACCTATCATGCAGAACACAGCCTTCCGTTATCTGACGGTCGCAATGAAATTTCTACGGTTCCCTGCGCCGTTCTTGAGGTGGTTGACACCGGCGTAGGTATGGGCAAAGCAACTCTTGACCGCATGTTTGACCCCTTTTACACTACCAAGGATGTTGGAAAAGGTACGGGACTCGGTCTCTCCATGGTGTACGGGATCATCAAAAGTCATAATGGCGTCATTGAGGTTGACAGCATCGAGGGGGAGGGGACTACCTTCAGAATTTACCTTCCCCGTATAGGGGTAATTCCGGAGAAAGTAGTAGAAAAACAGCAGGTACCGCTATTTTTGGCAGGCAATGAAACGATCCTTTTGGTAGAAGACGATCCGCTCTTGCGTCAATTAGTGAAAACGAGGCTGGAAAAGCAGGGTTACAAGCTCTTCGAAGCAGGAAATGGCGAGGAGGGTTTAGCGCTGTTTAAGAGTACTCTTGAGCCCATAGACCTTATCCTCACCGACGTGATTATGCCCGGGAAAAACGGAACAGAGATGAGCAGGGAAATATGCGCGCTTCACCCGGGGATTCCTGTCGTGTTCATGAGTGGGTACACCGCCGATCACTTGAAACAGGTCCGTAATGCCGGGCATGTTGTCCACTTTGTTCCAAAACCGATAATTTTCAATATATTGCTTAAAACCATACGTGAAGCTCTTCATTCAGGCGCAGCTGTACCTACAGCGAAACGACCATATTCAGAATCAGGAGACATTGAACCTTACTGCTATCAAAGTGAAACAGTCAGTATTACTCGTTAAAAATATTAAAACACTAACAGGAGATATTCAAATGCTTGGTAACATGAAAATTGGAATTCGTCTTGGTCTTGGGTTCGGTCTGGTGCTGTTACTGTTGATCGTTCTGGGGTTGATGGGCATCAGCGGTATGGGAAAGATAAACGCTAGTCTTGAGCGGATTATTAAAGTCAATTATACGAAAATAAAGCTGGCAAATGACGTCAATACCAAGGTAAGCACCCTTGTCGAAGATATAGAGTTGATGTTGGTAAGGGATGAGGCCGGACGGGTTGAGTCAAAACAGAACATTGATAAATTGCGGGTTGAGTATAAGGAATTGATGGACAAACTGGAAAAGCTGGAGGCGACTGACAAGGGTAAACAGTTAATCGAAGCGGCAAAAACATCGCTGGCGAATGCCAGGAAAGCAAACAACGAGGTAATCGAACTAAGTCTTGCCAACAAGACGGCTGAGGCTGCGACCCTGTTCAACAAAGAAGCCTTTCCACTGGATGTGAAGATCAAAGAAGCCTTCAAAACCATCGTTCAGTACCAGGAAGAGCGAATGGACTTCAGGCATGGTGAGGCGATCAAACAGTTCAACAGTTCGCAGATAACATCCTATGCCATAATCGGCGGAGCGGTTTTTATCGGCATTCTGATCAGCTTTTTCATTACCCGCAGCATCACTCGCCCGCTCTCTGAAGGTGTTGCCGTTGCCAATGCTCTGGCCGCCGGTGATTTAACGGTGTCAGTCGAATCAAAAAGCTCGGATGAAACCGGTCAGTTGATGGCGGCCATCCGAAACATGGTAGACAAGCTCAGAAGCGTTGTCGGAGATGTAATGAGTGCAGCAGACAACGTTGCTTCCGGCAGCCAGCAGCTTTCCTCCACGGCACAGCAACTTTCCCAGGGTGCCACCGAACAGGCGGCATCCGCGGAAGAAATCTCTTCATCAATGGAAGAGATGAGTTCCAGTATCAGGCAGAACTCTGACAACTCCTTGCAAACGGAAAAGATTGCCGTCAAGAGTGCTCTGGATGCCAAAGAGGGGGGCAAAGCGGTAACCGAGACCGTTTCAGCCATGAAAGAGATCGCTACAAAAATTTCAATCATCGAAGAAATCTCCCGACAGACCAATCTGCTCGCCCTGAATGCTGCTATTGAGGCCGCACGTGCCGGTGAGCATGGCAAGGGATTTGCCGTCGTCGCCTCCGAGGTGCGCAAGCTGGCTGAGCGAAGCCAGAAAGCTGCCGGTGAAATAAGCACACTTTCAGCCCAAAGCGTCCAGGTTGCGGTAGGCGCCGGGCAGATGCTGGACAAAATGGTGCCGGATATCCAGAAGACTTCCGAGCTGGTCCAGGAGATCAGCGCCTCCAGCAAAGAGCAGGACACCGGTTCGGATCAGATCAGCCGTGCCATTCAGCAGTTGGACAGTATTATCCAGCAAAACGCCAGTGCATCGGAAGAGATGGCCTCCACCTCCGAAGAGCTGTCCGGTCAGGCCGAACAACTCAAAGACACCATCAGTTTTTTCCGCATTGACAATCGTAATGCCGGGTTGGCGTATCGCCCCGAACGTGCCGTTGTTAAAGCCCCCGCCTTTGTTAAAATTGCCAAACAAGGCGGCATGACACCAATGAGAATTGCACCTGGTGGTTTACAACTGGAAATGGCACATCATTCCAATGCTGACAACCTGGGTACCGAGTTTGAGAAATATTAGCGGCGTATTGCGTGAAGATGGATCGGGGCTAAAATATGGATACCAAAGATCAACAGCCGAGAAACCTTCCTGCGGTCGATGTCGATTATCTCGTCTTTTCAGCCAAGGATTACATACTGGCATTGCCATGTTTCAACATCATTCAGATCGTTGATTCTCCGGCCTGTACCGCTATGCCCAATATGCCTCCCTATGTACGTGGTGTCATTGATTTCATGGGGGCTCCCATTCCTCTGATCGATACAAGGATCAGACTTTCCCTGAAATCCAGACAAGAAGAAGTAACGGATATGGTGAACACCTTTTCGCAGAGAAAACAAGACCATCTGAACTGGATCAGTAAATTAAAAGATGCCGTTGAGCATGATAAAGAGATTACCGTGGAAAAAAATCCCCATGCCTGCGCCTTTGGCAAATGGTATGACACGTACAAAGCGAACACGCTGGCATTATCCTCCTATATGTCTCGCTTTGACAGACCGCATAAGGTGATACACGATCTGGCTGTTCAGTCGGAGAAACTTATTCTTGCCGGACAAAAGCAACAGGCAAAATCGTTGATCAGTGCTGCGGAGCAGAATGAACTGAAAATCCTGATTGCGCTGTTCGACGGCTTTGAAGAGCAGATGCGGCAGAGTTTTCAAGAGTATGCCGTTGTCGTGAGTCATAAGGATCGAAGATTTTCACTGGCTATTGACACCGTCAAATATTTCGAAAAACTGGATGAAATTGTACATGATGTGCCATTTACCGGAAACATCAACGATAAGATTGTTTCAGGTGTCGGCAGGAAAAAGATAGGGGATGTAACAGACGAAGTAATGTTGTTGGATTTGGATGCACTGTTGGATATCGATGTCGATTCAAATTCCGGGTTAGTTTGAAAATGCCACAGTCACTTTAAGGGCCAGAAAAGTCATCTACGGTCCCATGTTTTAATATTTGATCTTCGCATAAAATATACCTTAAACGGCTACTTTCGAATCGAAAGTAGCCGTTTAAGGTAGTACCAGTTTAGTACCCACATCCTGTGACTTTCGGAAGGGGCTTTTTAATATCCGGTAAAACGGCGATTACTTCTTCGGCTCGTCCTTTTTAACAACAGTCATAGCGTCATTCAGGATCTTGACGCCTGCTTTCGATGCGGCGATCGAACCGGTCAGGCTCTCACGGGCAAGATCCGGATTATGGAAGCCGTCGGAGTTCTCGGCGGTCCAGTATTCCCAGAGGACGTGGGCTTCTTCATGTTTCTCGCGGGCCTGGGTCAGGACGCTCTCAGTAACACCCATGCGTTGTGCTGCGGCGTATGAATCGATCAACTGGCCAAGCCAGTATTCAGCCTTGCGCATTTTACCCTTGGTGTAGTTGATGACGGATTCCATTTCGTACTGTTTTTGCTCAACAGTGTTTTTCGGGTGACAGCCAAGGCAGGCGGCCTTGATGTTCTGCTTCGGCTTAACCACACCGTGAGTCGAGAACATTTTGCCGTCTTTGCCCTTCATCTTCGGCATGTGGCACTGGTGGCACTGGACACCGGCTTTGTCGTGGACGCTGCCGGCATAGGTCTCGGCTTCCGGGTGCTGGAATTTGACCAGACGGGCACCGGTAACAGCGTGCTTGAAGTCGAAGAAGTCCAGATCCTTATAGTGCTTCAGCAGCTGCAGAGCGTTTTTGAGCGGGAAGTGGTTGGTGCGCTGGTCGTCATATTTAACCGCTTTGCCATCGCTCCACTGGGTTCCGGCGCCACAGGCATACTCGACGTGGCACTGGGCGCACATCATGCGCGAGTCGGTCTTGGACATTACGCCGATCTTGCGGAAGCCGTCGCGGAAGGAGATCACTTTCAGGTCGGTTGCACCGTTTTTAGAGAAAATATTTCCTTTAGTATCGCGTTCAATTGCCTGGATCAGGCCGTCACGTACTACGCGGGGTTGGGTTCCGTGCGGGTCGTGGCAGTGAATGCAGCCGACAGCGTTGTTGGTGTCCTTGGCGACATCAACTATGTTGGAGGTGCGGTCCCACTTGGCTTTGGGATCCTTGTCCCCCATGAATTTCCATTTCAGGATATGGTCAGAGGTTTTGCACTGGATACAGGTCGGATTACCGGCCATGGCAGATTCTTTCAGCTTGTAGTCTTTTCCTTTGTCTTCCAGTACGTCCCAGGTCTTGCCGACCTTGTCAACACCCTTCCAGCCATCTTTAAACTGAAAACGGCCACCCTGGAAACGATCCACGGCAAACTGGTCGATTACCATGAAGGCATGCCCACGCGGTTCGTTGTGCTCAAAGGTGAAACCATAGGGTGCCAGCAGTTTGTCCTGCATCGGCGAACGACCGGTCGGTGTACCCTTTTCCTTGCGAGCGCCGCCGTCATAATTCACCTTGAAGAAGCTTTCATACTGGCTCTTGTGGCACTTGCCGCACAGCGCCTGGTCAATGGTCGTGACCGGCTTGTTCTTCTCCGGATCATCCATGTGAGCGGTCAGTTTGTCGTGGCAGACCGTACAGGCCAGCTTGGCGTGTTTTGAGCCTTCCTTGAGAGCCTTGACCTCATCGTGGCACTCATAACACTTAGCCCTGCCGTCATTGGCTACTTTCGTGGCCGGTTTGTTGACGGCGGTGGTCAGGGACGGGATTGACAGCATGGCGGCAGCCCCGATGATGGCCGCAGCAAGGGCCAGTTTCTTCTTCAGCATGTTCATTCTCCTTTCGTTGGGTGAGCACGGTATTTCCGAATAACATCTTGTGAAATTTCTCAGTTACTTTGCACGAAACTGAATGAAAACATTTGATGCAAATCAAAAAAAATTATTCTGTTGGCCGTGCATTCATGGTAACCGCTTTTGGCGTTACCGGACAGACATACTCGCAAGTGCCGCAGCCGGTGCAGAGCTGCGGGTTGACTCTGATGCCCACGCCCGGAATAAGGCGGATAGCCCCCGGTTCACAACGCTCTACGCAGGAAAAACAGCCGCTGTTTTTGGCCAGGCAGTGCTCGTTGTGAGCCACGGCAACGAGGTTCTCTCTGGGTATCGCATCATAATTATCCGGATCAGGGATTTCCATAGGCGCAGCAACGGGAGCTTTTAACGCATCGTTCACTGAGCAGACCGCCTCTCCCAAAGACAACAGGCTTTTCTTGAAAAAATCTTTGCGGCTGATGTTCATTTTTTATTTTTACCCTTCTTCATTTCTTTGATCTCTCCCTGTACGTGGCATCCGGTGCATGATAAACGCTCGGGATGCGGCGTTTCCGGCGCCCCATTCAGCCCGGTTCGATGGCAGCCAAGGCAGTAGGTGCCATCAGAAGTATCCGTGATTCGGTGCGGTATTCTCGGGGGGGTGTTTTCGGCCTGCTGGGCGTCTTTTTCATAATTTTCCGGTTCATCATCGGCATATACGAAAACCGGCAGGGCTAACGCCAAAACAAGGGATGTCATGGTACAGCAACGGAGAATCATTCTCATGGGAAAACCTCCTTGAATTAACTTATTTATACCAGATGTCCACACCAAGCGCTTTGGTGGGGCAGATGTCTATACAATCGCCGCATCGAGTGCAGTCACCGGATTCGATCTGCGGCCTGTTGTCCGATAATGCCGGTGCCAATACCTCTTCCACCGGGCAAACCCGGATGCATTCACCGCAGTGTGTGCAAAGATGCGGCACAAATCCGACTCGTACCGGGCTGTATTTCGCCAGCAACGAGTAAAATCCGCCTGCCGGACAGAGTGAGCGGCACCAGATGCGCCTGGCAACGAACACTTCGATGATCAGGATGGCACATACCAGCATCAGGGGGAGCCATGTCTTGAACATGATCGACCGGCTGATGATGTTGATCGGCGATACTACCTCAAAGAGCGGAATACCGGCTACAATTGCTGTTGTGATTGTCAAAGCCAGCGACCAGCGGGTTCCGTTGAGGGAAAACGTGCGTTCACCCGTGCCGAGAAACCGACGGAGCTTTTCGCCCATTTCAGTTGCCAGATACACCGGGCAGATCCAACCGCAGAAGGTGCGTCCGCCGGTGACGAAATACAGTGCTGTAACCATCAATGCAGCTCCGAAAAAGGAAGCCACAAAGACATGTGAAGCAAGGGTCGCTTCGATGAAAGCCAGCGGGTCCGCCAGGTTGATGCCGAACAGTTCACCGGCAGCCAGATTGCCTCTGAAGATAGTAAGACCAATGAGCGGCGAGGCGATCAGGGCCAGGATCAGCACCTGTACGGCTCTTCGAATGGGCCACCATCTAAAATTCATAGTAGTCCTTCTGCACCGGCGGTGACTTTATTACCACGATCACCGGTTTGTCCCGTACACAGGCATTCTCACAAATACCACACCCCACACATTTGTCGGCATGAATGACCGGTTCCATGATCGAATGGACCCCGGTGCGCGGATTATGACGCGGTTCTATGGTAATTGCCTTGTCGATCAGCGGGCATTGCCGGTAGCAGACCTCGCAGCGCAAGCCGCGCAGCGAAAGGCAGTTCTCACGATCAACGATCACCGCCGTCCCCATCCTGATTTTTTCAACATCCTCCAGTTTGCGATCCAAAGCGCCTGACGGGCAGGCTTTGGCACAGGGTATGTCAGGACAGAGGCGGCAGGGGAATTCACGTGCGATGATATGAGGAGTGCCGATGCCGACACCGGCCTCACCACCTGCCATCGTGATGGCAGTGTAGGGGCAGGCCTGGGCGCATTTGCCGCATTTAATGCAGGCCGCCAGGAAACGCCTCTCTTCCAGCGCCCCGGGCGGTCTCAGATAAAATCCCCGTGCATCTGCCCGCCGCAGAAAGAGGGTTGAAATGCCTCCCCCGGCGACCGCCAGTGCAAGCGGCACCAGTATGCCATCTTTCAGAAAACGGCGTCGGCTGATGCCGGTATGTGTTGATTCAGAATCCATAGATCTTGCGAACTACGCTTTTTCCACTTTAACGGCACATTTTTTGTAGTCAGGTTCGCCGGAAATCGGGCAGTAGGCATCGATGCACAGCTCGTTGATCAGTTTGTTCTCGTCGAAGAAAGCTACAAAGATGTTGCCTTTCTCGGCCTTGCCCCGACCATTTAAATCAACCGGCAGGATGATAGTGCCCCGCCGGGAGCTGACCTTGACTTTCTGAAGGTTTTTAATGCCGAGCTTTTTGGCATCATCGGGGTGCATTTCACAGACCGCCGCAGGATATGCCCGTTTGAGTTCAGGAACGCGGCCGGTCATGGTGCCGGTGTGCCAGTGTTCCAGAACGCGGCCGGTACAGAGCCAGAAAGGATAGCTCTTGTCCGGGACTTCAGGTGCCGGTTCGTAGGGGCGTGCCCAGATAACCGCTTTCCCGCCATCCTTCTTGTTTTTGTAGAATTTGATTCCCTCTCCCTTTTTGACATAGGGATCATGTCCTTCGGCGTAGCGGTACAGGGTCTCTTTACCATTCACGACCGGCCAGCGCAAGCCGCGCGCCTTGGCATAAGCCTCGTAGGGAGCCATATCTTTCCCTTGGCCCTCGCCGAACTTGCGGTACTCTTCCCACATTTCCTTTTCCACATATTTGTACGGGAAGAGGTTTCCGTGACCCAGTCGTTTGGCCAGCTCAATAGTTTGCCACAGGTCATTCTTTGCCTCTCCGGGTGGATCAACCATTTTGAACCACTGCTGGGTGCGACGTTCGGCATTGCCAAAAACGCCCTCTTTTTCAACCCAGGAAGCCGATGGGAGTATTACATCGGCAACTTCGGTGCTTTTTGTCGGATACATATCGGAGACAATGACAAAGCGGCCATCCCCCTTGCGGGCGCCTTTTCGATAGCGGTTCAGGTTCGGCAGTGATTGGAAGGGGTTGGTGACCTGCGTCCATATGACCTTGATATCGCCACGGTCAAGAGCACGGAACATCTCGGTGGCGTTATAGGTCGGTTTGGCCGGGATTTTTCCCGCAGGAATTCCCCAGATTTTTTCTGCCTTGGCGCGATGTTCAGGATCGGTAACCACCATGTCGGCCGGCAGACGGTGGGTAAAGGTGCCGACCTCGCGGGCGGTTCCGCAGGCCGAAGGCTGGCCGGTCAACGACATCGGATTTTCTCCCGGTCTGCAGATTTTGCCGGTCAGGAGATGGACATTGTAGACAAGGTTGTTCACCCAGGTTCCTCGGGTATGCTGGTTGAAGCCCATAGTCCAGAGCGAGTTGACTTTGCGGTTCTTGTCGGCATAGAGTCGTGCCATTTCCACGATGGTGGCAGTCGGAACGCCTGACAGTTTGGATGCATACTCCGGAGTATATGTTTTAAGAAAATCCTTGTATTCGTCAAAGGTCATCGGTTTTGGTTCGTCGACAAACTTGAATTTGTCCTCCAGTCCGTAGCCGATATTGGTCTTTCCTTTTTTGAAGACAACATGACTCTGGATGAACTTTTCGTCATACAGTTTTTCTTTTACGATGACGTGGGCAATGGCATTAAGGAGTGCCAGATCGGTTTGGGGGTTGAATCTGATATACGTGTCGGCCATCTGGGAGGTGCGAGTTCGGCGGGTGCCGAAATCAATGATCTTGACCTTGGGATTTTTCAGGCGATTGTCAATCATACGGGAAAAAAGAACCGGATGACACTCGGCCATGTTGGCGCCCCACAGGAAGTAGGTATCGCCCAGGTCAAGGTCATCGTACACACCCATCGGCTCATCGGATGCAAATGTGGTCATGAAGCCGGTGACAGCCGAAGCCATGCAGAGCCGGGCGTTTGGCTCGATATTGTTGGTGCCGATCCCCCCTTTAAAGAGTTTGCTGGCGGCATATCCTTCAAAAACAGTCCATTGGCCTGAACCATAGATAGCCACCGAATCGGGGCCATGCTTCTCGATAGACTCTTTGAACTTGCCGGCGATCAGGGTCATGGCCTCATCCCAGGAAGCTTCGACCATCTTGTTGCCTTTACGGATGAGTGGTTTGGTCAAACGATCCTTGCCATAGAGAATCTTGGCGAGGAAATATCCTTTGATACAGTTAAGCCCCTTGTTGACGGGCGCAGCCGGATCACCCTTCGTGGCGACTACCTTGCCGTCCTTTACTCCAACCAGAACCCCGCATCCGGTCCCGCAGAAGCGGCACGGTGCTTTACCCCACTTGATCCCCCCCTCGGCCGCCTCGGCCAGCTTCGGCTTCAATACCGCTCCGCCGGCGGCGGCGAATGCCGCAGCTGCTGCAGTGGCTTTCAGAAAATCCCGTCTGGAAACTTCCATGTCTTCCTCCCTGATGTGAAGTCGTGATACGAAAAAAAGCAGCCAAAAGGCTGCTTAAGGTCAAATGTCTTCAAAATTGTGATAGGCGAGGCGCACGGTAACAACATCTTCAACATCATGAAGATGGGAAACCAGATCAACCTCACCCTGAACCGTGTCAGCCTCAATAACGGCCACTATCTGGCCATCCGGCGACACTCCGTGCACTTCAACGCCATCAATTGCGGCAATACGGGCTGATACTGCATCAGCACAACCATCAAGGCAGCGGACAACAATTCCTGAGACCGGCATAGGTTCTCCCTGTATCTGTCAGACGTGGTCACGTCAGGTAAATACGCATATGTTACCGTACAACACGTATCTCACGACTTTTGGCCGGCAAAATTGACCAAAGTCAAATTCTACACTATTGCTGAATACGGAGCCTGCCTCAGTGCGCTCTGTTTTCTTCCAGCGTTTTAATCTGTTCCCGCAAGACTTTTTCCTTCAGCCAGCGGGCGGAAACGTCTCTGATGATTGCTCCCGTGCCGACAATGGAACCGTTCGCATCCCGGACAATGACCATGCTGAACTCCAGTGAAAGCCGGCTGCCGTCTTTGCGGATCCCGGGTGCCGAGAGGAGTTCTGTCGCATAGCGGGTGACACCGCTCGCCATAACCCGGTGGTATCCCTCCCAATGCCTGCCGCGCAGGTTCTCCGGAATGATCAGGTCGAGGCTTTTTCCCTCGGCTTCGGCGGCGGTATATCCGAACATCACCTCCGCCCCTTTATTCCAGAGACGTATGTTGCCGGCAACGTCGGAAAACATGATGGCATCGGCACTTCCTTCAACAATCTGCTCACTCAGCCAGGTTATCGTCATATCAGACATAACATTTTCTCCTCGGTACAAGAGTACCAAACAATGCAACTTACGCAAGTAGCACGGCAAGAAACCTGCATAAACTATATGTTGGTGTGTTCTGTTTACATATATGCTGTTGCTCGTGACATCCTTGACCCATGTCAAAACCGCTCTGACTTTTTTATATGTCCGGAATTTTTTATTGACGTTTTTACAGGTAATGATAAAGTGGACTCAAATTGTCTTATTTAACAGCATGGAGGATTAATCATGTCTTTAGAAGGAAAAAATGCACCCGATTTTGCGCTGGTGGGAAGTGACGGAAAGCAGCACTCATTGAAACAGTACGCCGGAAAAACGGTGGTGATTTATTTTTACCCCAGGGACAACACACCCGGCTGCACCAAAGAAGCATGCGGTTTCCGTGACGCCTATAAAGAGCTGTCCGATAAAAATGTGGTAATCCTGGGCGTCAGCAAGGACAGTATTGCATCACATGGCAAATTCATAGCCAACTACAGCTTGCCATTTGTACTGCTGAGCGATCCGGATTGCGCCATGATGCAGGCTTATGAAGCTTTTGGCGAGAAGATCATGTGCGGTAAAAAATCGCTGGGAACGATTCGTTCGACAGTAATCGTCGGGCCGGACGGGCTAGTAAAAAAACAGTGGGCAAAGGTTGCCAAAGCAGAGCAGCACCCGGAGCAGGTACTGGCGTATCTTTGTGGCTAACCGCTTGACATTGTTATTGACATGGAGCATGCCTGTCAGTACGATGCGGGGCATTTTGAATTAATGAAATGCCCCCGGGCACGCATCGGAGGGGTGTTTTTTAAATCACTTTTGGAGGGACTTACCCATGGAATTTGTTACACTCGAAGACGTTATCAAATTTGCCGTTGAGCGTGAAGACACGGCCTACAAGCTTTACAAGCGGGCTGCTGAACTATCCACCAGTATTGCATCCAAGAAAATGTTCGAGGAACTTGCTGCTGAAGAAGCGACCCACAAAGATGTTTTCGTCAAGATTGATGCAGACAAGGCTGAGAACCACAGGCTTTGTACTCTACCGGAATCCAGTATCGCAAAATACCTCGCTGATGTTCCATTCCGCGAAGATCTTACCTACAGCGAAATTCTTGCCTATGCCCTCAAGACCGAAGAAAATGCCTACCAGCTCTATAAAGCTGCTGCCGGTATGACCGACGATCCAAAGCTGCAAAAGGTGCTGATGACTTTTGCCGATGTCGAACTCGGTCATCGTCGCAGGATAGAGGCGATTTACGAGGAGCGGGTTTTAACGGAAGGGTAGGGTTAGAACCGAAATTAACGTATTAAAGGCACACTTGCAAAACAGGTGTGCCTTTTTTTGCCTAAACTTCAATACGAAATTCGGCTCCATCTCCGGTATTACGGGCAGTAAGGCTGCCGGCCATGTTTTGCTCGATTATCATTTTTGACATATAGAGACCTATGCCGGTGCCTTTGTCCGGGGCGCGCGTGGTGAAATAGGGGTCAAATATCTTGGGAAGAATATCCTCCGGGATTCCGCCGCAATTGTCCCGGATGTAGACGACTGCCCGCCCGTTTTCGCTGGTTACCCTGATATGGATCCGTGGCTCGGCGATAGAACGCTCGATGCAGGCGGCTCGTGAATTGGAAAGGATGTTGAGCAGAACCTGCACGTACTCGTTCTGGTAACCATTGGCGGTAACGTTTTCATCCTCTTCAAATACTACCTGAATATCATCGTTCGACAGTGCCGCGGAAACAAACTTCAGGGTGTTGTGAACCGCTCTGCCGACAAGGAAGCCGCTTTTCAGCTTGTCTTCGCGGAAAAAATTACGGAAATCATCGATTGTACGTGACATGTGCATGATCACATCCATCGCGGTGTCGATCTCTTTTTTCAGTTCGTCATGCGTGATGTCTCCGGCATCGAACGAAAACTGAAGATTCTGGACGATCAAGCCGATATTGTTAAGCGGTTGACGCCACTGGTGAGCTATATTGTTGATCATCTCGCCCATGGCGGCCAGGCGCCCCTGCTGGATAAGGGTCTGGTCTTTGTGGCGCAGGTCCGCTACAGCCAGATTGATACGCTCTTCCAAAGAATGATTCAGCTCTTCAAGATTTTCCTGTGCAGTCTCGCGTTCGACGACCTCCTCTTCAAGTACTTTGTTCTGTTCAAAAAGTTCATGTTCAATCCGTTTGCGCTCGGAAATATCCTGATTGCTGGCTCGCCATCCCCAGGGAATTCCCTCCGGTGTAAAAACCTGCTGACACACATGGCTGATCCAGCGCACATCTCCATTTTTGCAGATGATCCTGACTTCGAGCGGCAGAATATTTCCCTGTGAATCTTTTTCGTGAATGTGATGGAGAAACCGTTCCCGGTCATCAGGATGCACAATTGACCACAGCAGTTCGCCATCAGACTCAAAGTCGTGAATGCAGTATCCGGTGAGCGGTACCGCCGATGGAGACATGTAAAGAAATCGATCATCTGGAAGGCGCCAGTATTCCCAATTCGAGGAATAATCGGCAACAACTCTCAGATGCAATTCACTTTCCTGGAGGGATTCCTGAGCCTTCTGACGTTCGGCAATTTCCTCTTCCAGCTGCAGAGCCTGCTGATGAAGCTCGGTTTCGACCTGTTTTTGTGCCCGTGCGCTCCGGCACAATTGACGCGCCCCCGTTCCGGTAATACCCAAGCCGAGCAGCCAGATCATGCCGTGGAACGCAAGAGATCCGGCAATCTGTCCGTGACTGGCATCCATGAGCGGTTGTATCGGTACTGAGACGCTTATTCCGCCCCGTACGGAGCCGACGGTATACCCCTGTGATGCGTGGCACTTTAAACAAGGTTTTTCAGTTACGAACGGGACCATAAGCCGCGCGAATTGTTTGCCGTTCATGGTTATGATCTCACTGACTTCAGGTGCCCCCTTTTCGAAAGCGTGCAGAGCTTTTGCTTCCCAGGGATCAGGTGCATTATCGGGACGGAGCGGTTTCAGGCTGGTTAAATGGCCACGGGCGAGAAAGACGCTCCCTTCTTTTGCCAGTTCATTTACCTGCCGTGTCATATAAGCCGGATTCATGAGGGTCAGCTGCTTCCCGGATGGCGTGCTGATGTCCCGTTCGGGGATATGGGACAGATTCTGGTTGGGGGGGGTCTGCGGAGTGACCGGCACGTACACGCCGCCATGAGATGAACCCCAGCGTCGATACAGCGCATCCCGCTCAATGACGGCATGGGCCTCAGCCAGGGCTACTTTCTGGAATACCTTTTGCTCAGCCCGGAGATTCCAGACCCAGGAGATAACGATCAACAGCGTCCAGCAGGCCGCTAATATCCATGCATATCGCCGGATCCTCCGGGTGAGAAAACCGTCTTCATCGGTGAAATCCATCAGTTTTCGCGGATTACTCATGGAATACCTCGTGTGCTGGATGCTCCTATCCACGAGTGTACCATGTGGGATGTGTCTGGCAACTGTCGATCAAAAAAAAGGATTGAAAACAGATTCATTTCCAGGTCAGCAGCAGTGTATGATGGCTAGAACCGGTATTCAGCAATTACGACTAATCCTTGCTGGCTGATAGTCGGGAGGATCATTACGGAATTGCTGTTTTGCACGGTGTGGTAGCGGACAACTGCTTTCCCAACGAAATAGCCGATTGCCCCGCCGAAAAAAACATCAGATGCCCAGTGCTTGTCGGTGTTGATTCTCGCAAAGCCGGTAAGTGCCGCCAATCCGTACGCGATCGGCGGAACAAATGGATTGTTGCCGTACTCTTCAGCAAGAACAGATGCAACCGAAAATGCCGCTGTAGTATGACCGGAAGGGAAAGATGTGTCGGTGTTCTTCAGGCTTGGACCGTTCCAGGAGGAGGAGGGCTCTTCGGTAAATGGACGGGAACGCTGGGCTGCCAATTTTATCGTCCAGGTGAAAGCTCCGCTGATGGCGAGGCTTTCCACTGCAAGTAGCGATGCACGACGCGCTTTCGGGTCTTCATAGAGGTGACCATATAGATAGAACAGGCCAAGAGCAGGCAGAGTGTAGAGAGGATCACCAAGATCATTACCAACAGTGGAAAACCTGTTTCCGACGGAACTCCGATTTCTTTGCGCAAAGTTTCTGATGTCGGCGTCAACAAAATAGATGCCGGAGGTTGCACCAATGATCAGCCCGGCTTTCAGCCAATCACTCCCGTCCCATTTGGCAGGTGATGCCAGTATCCTGCCGGTATCGGTGAAGTACGACTTGACGTACTCACCGGTTATTCTGTCTGGTTGTGGCGGCTGAGCTGCCGGGGGTTGGGCCGCATCAATTTTTGCAGTTTCTACCGTTTCCTTGCATGAAGACTTCTCGTGGTCAGCTGTGCAGATTTCATCGGCAACTGATGTGCCAACAAGGGAAGCTGAAATTAAAGCTGCTGTTAGGTATAGTCTGAAACCACATAGAACAAATTTTTTAAAGATCATTTAAGTTCCTATGGTGTCTAGTTGATTGCGATGTAATCATAATGTTTTTTCGATCCGTTTCAGTAGAAGAGAATTGAGAACAACCGAGACTGAAGATAGCGCCATCGCCAGACCGGCGTATTCCGGTTTCAGAGTGATGCCGTATCCTGACAGCAGTCCTGCAGCTACCGGAATCCCGAGGATGTTGTAAAAAAGGGCCCAAAACAGGTTCTGTTTTATCTTGGCCAGAGTGGCCCGGCCAATCGATATTGCCCGTACGGCATCAAGCAGATCACTGCGCATCAGGACGATGTCGCCGGTTTCTTTTGCCACATCGGTTCCGCCGCCGATAGCGATGCCTATCTGGGCTTGTGCCAGTGCCGGTGCATCATTGATCCCGTCCCCAACCATTCCGACGATCATGCCTCGTTTCTGAAATTCTTTTACCACTTCCTGTTTTCGCTCAGGCATTACTTCGGCTTCGAATGAGTCAACGCCGACCTGTTTTGCCACGGTAGCGGCAACGTCCGCGTGATCACCGGTTATCATGCAGGTGCGTATGCCCATACGGCGCAGTTCGGCAACTGCCCGGGCTGATCCCGGCTTAAGAGTGTCTGCAAAAGCGGCCACTCCGACCAGCGCGGTTCCGGCAGCTACATACACCAGCGACTTGCCGGCCTCCGCCAATTCAGCAGTTTTTTTCGCCAGTTGCGCCAGCTCAATACCCAGCTCTATCATGAGCCGTTCGTTGCCGACCGCCAGCTGAAACCCCTCGTACCGACAGGTTATCCCCATGCCGCCACGCTCATTAAAGTCGTCTGCCTGGCCGGGCGGAATTCCTGCCTCCTGAGCCGCTGCCAGCGCCGCCTGGGCCAATGGGTGAGTCGAATAGGCTTCGGCAGTGGCCAGGCATTCAAGTAGTTTGTTCGGATCAACGCTTCGCGCAGCCGGTACCAGATCGGTCATTTCGGGCGCACCGATGGTCAGGGTGCCGGTCTTGTCAAGCAGTATCACATTTATCCGGGAAATCATTTCGAGCGCGGAGCCCTTTTTTACGAGAATACCACGACCAAGAGCGATGCCGCTTCCGACCATGATGGCTGTAGGCGTTGCCAGTCCCATGGCGCACGGGCAGGCGATAACCAGAACGGAGATGGCAAAGCGGAAAGCGGTCAGGAAATCACGGGAAAGAACCATGTACCAGAGAATAAAGGTGAACGCTGCCAGCAGAATGACGATCGGCACAAACCAGGCTGATACGGTGTCGGCAAACTTTTGAATCGGAGCTTTATCACCCTGGGCTTCGCGAACCATTTTAATGATTTGTGCCAGCAGCGTCGCTTCACCGATTCGTGTTGCCCGTATGCGCATGACGCCATTGACGCTGACGGTTGCTCCCGAAACGGAGTCGCCCGGACTTTTCAGTACCGGCAGCGATTCGCCGGTGACCATGCTCTCATTGACGGAGCTGCTTCCTTCAAGTACCTCGCCATCGACCGGTATAATATCTCCGGCCCTGACCAGTACGATATCTCCGACCCGGATGACAGAGGCGGGTACCTCTTTCTCGCCGTTTTCAGTGACCAGTCGGGCTTTATCCGCTTGCAGGTGAATCAGCTTTTTAAGCGCCTCGCTTGCTTTGCCGCGGGCGCGGGCTTCCAGATATTTTCCGAGCCGGATAAATGCGATCAGCATGGCCGAGGTTTCAAAGAATACTTCGCGGTGTGGGCCAAGCAATCCAAAGTACGCGCCCAGTGAGTAAAAATAAGCGGCTGAAGTGCCCAGCGCCACCAGTACATCCATGTTGGTGCTGCGGTTTTTGAGTGCGCTCCAGGCTCCACGATAAAAGATCAATCCTGCTGAGAACTGAACGGCTGTTGCCAGCAGCAGATTAAGCTGCATTACCGCATGATTGGAGTGGTACCCCATTGTAAACATGATCGGCAGTGAGGCAAGCAGCGAGAATATGAACCAGTTCCGTTGGGAGAGCAGGTCGTCATTCCGGGCATTTTCTGTGCCGTGCAGTTCTATTGGGGTATAGCCTGCTGTGTGGACGATGGTGAAGATGCCGGCGGCATCAATCTGCAGCGGATCAAACCGGACAAAGCCGGTTTCTGCGGCCAGATTGACGATTGCGGCAGTAACGGCAGGATGTTCGAGTAATTTTTTTTCCAGGGTATTGACGCAGGAAGCGCAATGAAGTCCCTGCACGCCAAAATTCAGCTCTCCCTCCGGCTCCGGTCTGATAACTCCATAGCCGAGTTCTTCTACAGACGTGAGGAGTTGTTCTTTGGTAACGGCAGCAGGGTCGTAACTGACGGTCAGTTCCGCCATGGCAAAATTAACAACGGCCGTTTGAACACCTTCCCGGTTGGCGAGGCTCTTTTCAATCCGGGCAGCACAATTGGCACAGGACATCCCGGTTATTGCATACGTCTCCTTGCTCATGAATCAATTACCTCTGCTTGAAATCACCATGAACAAAATGTCCCCAGGTGATTTTTATGGCCGATGCTATGGGTAGCGCCAGCAGAATGCCCCAAAACCCGAGTGTTTCTCCGAGGGCCATAACCATAATAATCGTTACCAGCGGGTTAAGGTTCATCGATTCCTTAAAGACCAGAGGCTTTATGACATACCCCTCGACAAAGTAGATCAACGCAAAGGCAAGTGCTGTTTGACCGAGCATGGCGGCAGACTGGAATTTAAACCAGGCGAGGAAGAGGGCAGGCAGTGTCGCGATGATCACGCCAATAAAAGGCAGAATTGATGCCGCCCCTGCAAAAACGCCGCAAAAGATCGGATGTGAGATGTCGAGTATGAAAAGAGCGATACTTGCGAGTACGGCAACAATGATTGAAACGGCAACCTGCCCCCGCAGATAGCCACCGATACTGGTGTTTACCTCATGAGCGATGTCAATAATCTGCGAACGTCGACCGTCAGGCAGCCAGGATGTCAAGGTGACGATGACGGTATGTTTATAGTAGAGCATGAAAAAAACCAGAATCGGTGACAGCACGATGTTAAAGAGGTTGAAAAAAATACGGGTACCGAAGCTGTAGACCCAGACGCCGGCCTTTTCGGCTGCGGTGTCAATATTACTGGAGGCTTTGTCAATCAGCCACTGAATTTCATCGGAACCCTGGCGGTCAGGAAGCCGGGTTTTCCATTCCAGAGCGACCTGCTTAAGCTTCTGGATATTATTCGGCAGTTCGACAATGAAGGCGTTCCAGCCGATAGTTATTGCCGGTACTATGAAGGTGAGGAAAAAAACGGTCAGCAGCCCCAGGAGTATGTACATTAACCCCAGAGCATGGAGCCTTTTTGCTCCGCGTCTTTCAGAATATACGAGAATCGGATCAAGAAGGTAGGCGATAACCCAGGAAAGCAGAAAACACGAAATGGTGTGCTGCAGGGCGTAGCCGGAAGCAGCCAGTAGACAAAAGAGTAGTATTGTGGCGATAAATCGACCGTAGTCTCCCCGTGGTGCATGAGCGTGGTGAGTGTGCTCCATGGCGCCTCCTAGGCGTGCTTCATGTCTTGCAGTAGTGCATCGGCGGTGAACAGGTTGTTTTCTTCCATCCATGTTTTAAGGCGGTTGGAAAGAAACTGATCTTTCACCAGGGCAAAACGATCTTCCTCGTGTGGATAAAACGAGAGGATGTCATCAATCTTCCCGAATGGTTTTTTGCCTGCCAGCGAGTTGTGCAGAAGAACTCTTAATTCAGGTTCGGATACTTGTGTGACAAATTCGGTCACAATCTGCCGTTCACTGAGATAGTCAAAGGGAGGAATTTCCAGAAAACGCTCTCCGTGATTCTGAAGCTGTTGCAGAACTTCGTTGTTCTCTGATGTGGATGGGGTAAAAAATATTTCGCCGGTCAGTCGGTCGAGATAATATGCTTTATCAAGCTGGCCGCTGGTAAACGCGCCAAATAAATCTTCCCATGAAATTTCAACGCTGTGGATTGATGCCATCAATTTCTCCTGTTTTCTTCTTGTTGACTTTTTACCGTGTCTCGAAGCACAATCTGCGCCATGAGAGCCATTTTTATTGCCGATGCCCATCTGATATCGCCGGAGGACACAAACTACCGCCGGTTGCTCTGTTTTCTTCACGAGCTGGAGGGGAAGCTGGATACACTATACATCATGGGCGACCTGTTCGACTTCTGGTTGGGGTTCCCGTCCCATCCGTTCACTCAGTACGACGCGGTTCTTGACGCATTGGATCGTCTGGTTGCGCAAGGATGCCGGCTGGTCTATTTTGAAGGAAATCACGATTTCCATCTGGGCGAAATCTTTTCGCAGCGCCTGAATGCCGAAATTCAC